>JBKOUV010000033.1:0-22783 GCA_046723555.1 Actinomycetota bacterium
CGCCGGCGGCGGCGGTGGAGGCGGGCTGACGGTGGGCGCGGTCGGCGGCGCGGTCGGCGGCGGCGTCTGCGCCGGCGGCGCCTGGGGCGACGGCGTCTGCAGCGGCGGCGGAGGAGGCGGCGTCGCGATCGATGGCGGCGCGCCCGAGCCCACGGGCACACCGGTGCCGGACTCGGTGCTGCCCCAGTTCGGGTAGGTGTCGGTCATCAGCATGACGTAGCTGTAGGTCTGCAGGATGTAGCGGAAGACCCGCAGGATGAAGTCGAACATCCCGCGGGGCTGCTTCCCGGTGAAGAGGATCACGAACCAGGCGCCGATCAGCACGAAGAACATCGCGATCCCGAGGACGGCGGCGATCAGGACCGCCGGGATCGCCCAGATGAACCGGAGACCGTTCGTCAGCCGGTCCGCCGGCTCCTCGTACCGGAATTCGGTCCGGGCGGGCACGGTTCCCGGGTCGGTGCCGAACGCGGGGTACCGGTCGTAGAGCAGGTTCGCGTACCCGTAGACCCGGCTGTAGTAGCCGAGCCAGGCCCACTGGAGGTTCCAGATCCCGTCGTTGCGCTTTCCCGTGAAGACGACGATGAACCACTGGATGACGGACAGGATCTCCATCAGGTATCCCCACACCTGGACGACGATCAGGTGCGGGATGGCGAGGATGAGGCGGAAGGCGGTCGTCAACCGGTTCCGCGGCTCGTAGTACGAGACGTCGTAGGTCACAGCAGCCACGGACGAAACGTAGCCGCAGCCAGGGCGGCCGGTGCGTGATCAGTAACTTGCCGTCATGCCGATCCACCTGCGTGCATCGACCGGCGACTACGCGCCCGCCGTCCTGTGTCCCGGTGACCCCCGCCGCGCCGCCTACATCGCCGAGACGTTCTTCGACCCCGGCGCCCGCCTGGTCAACGAAGAGCGGGGGATGCTCGGCTACACCGGCACCTTCGAGGGATCGCCGATCAGCGTGCAGACGACCGGGATGGGCTGCCCGAGCGCCGGGATCGTGTTCGAGGAATTGATCATGCTCGGCGCCACCCGGCTGATCCGCGTGGGCACGTGCGGGGCGATCGGCGAGGGGATCGGCATGGGCGACACCATCGTCGCCGTCGCGGCGTCGTGCGACGACACGACGCCGCTGCGCTACGCCGAGATGCCCGGCTACGCGCCGGCGGCGTCGTTCGCCCTCGTCGAGACGGCGACCCGTCTCGGGCGCGAGGCGGGCGCGACCGTACACGTCGGGCCGATCGTCTCGAGCGGTGTGTTCTACGACCCCGATCCGGGGAAGGCGCCGCACTGGAAGCGGCTCGGCCACCTCGGGATCGAGATGGAGGCGGCGATGCTGTACACGATCGCCGCCGTCAAGCGGGTGGAGGCGCTGGCGATCGTGGCGGTGAGCGACCTCGTCGGTGCCGGCACCAGCGAACGCATCTCCGACGAGGAGCTCCGCCGCGGCGTCGACGCGATGATGCGCATCGCCTGCCGCGTCGCGATCAGCTGATCCCCATCCGAGGGTTTCACGTCATCGGAGGGTTTCCTGCGCACACGTCCGGCGCGAAACCCTCGGGCGGCGCCAAACCCTCGGATGGAAAGGCGTCAGATGAGGTCGAGCTCCTTGACCGCGTCGCGCTCGTCGGCGAGCTCGCCTGCGGAGGCGTCGATCTTGGTGCGGCTGTAGTCGTCGATGTCGAGGCCCGGGACGACCGCGTACCGGCCGTCGCGACACGTGCACGGGAAGCTCGAGATCAGGCCCTCGGCGATGCCGTAGCTCCCGTCGCTCGCAATCGCCATCGAGACCCAGTCGTCGTCGGGTGTGCCGAGCACCCACGACCGCACGTGATCCACCGCCGCGTTCGCCGCCGAGGCCGCCGACGATGCACCGCGGGCCTCGATGATCGCCGCCCCCCGCTTGGCCACGGTCGGGATGAACGTCCCGTCGACCCACTCGTGATCACCGACGGCTTCGTAGGCGTTGCGGCGCTTGCCGTCGATCTCGACCTCGGTGTGGAACAGATCCGGGTACTGCGTCGTCGAGTGGTTCCCCCAGATCGTCATCTGCTTCACGTCGGCGACCGGAACCTCGAGCTTCTGGGCGACCTGGGTCAGCGCGCGGTTGTGGTCGAGACGGGTCATCGCGGTGAAGCAGCGGGCATCGAGCTCGGCCGCGTTGCTCATCGCGATGAGGGCGTTGGTGTTGGCCGGGTTGCCGACGACGAGCACCTTGACGTCGCGGCGGGCCGACCGGGAGAGCGCCTCACCCTGCGGCTTGAAGATCCCGCCGTTGGCGGACAGCAGGTCCGAGCGCTCCATGCCTTGCTTGCGCGGCATCGCCCCGACGAGCAGCGCGATCTCGGCATCTCCGAACGCGGTGTCGGCGTCGTCGGTGCACACCACGTCGCGGAGGAGCGGGAAGGCGCAGTCGTCGAGCTCCATCCGCACCCCGTCCAGCGCGCCGAGGGCGGGCGTGATCTCCAGCAGTTGGAGGGCAACCGGCGTGTCCGGGCCGAGCATCGCCCCCGACGCGATGCGGAACAACAGGCTGTAGCCGATCTGGCCGGCGGCCCCCGTGACCGCGATCCGAACCGGCGTTGGCGAAGCAGAGGTCATCGTGCTCACATCCGCCGAGCGTAGGCGCAGCTGCGAGGGCGGGTCAGTTCCCGAGGAAGTAGCTCACGACCTCGGCGTATCGCTGCTGACCGTCGGGCTTGAGGTGGATGCCGTCGTCGTAGAGGCAGTCGCCGGGACATCGCGACGCGAACTCCGGCCAGTCGACGACCTCGACGTTCGGGAACCGGGCCGGGAGCGCGGCCAGCTTCTCGTTGTTCGGACCGATCCACGGCTTCCCCGGCGCGCTGACGAGCAGCACGAGCACCTTGGGGACGCCGCGCAGGGCGCGGAAGAAGCTCGTCAGGGTGTCGTCGCTGATGTCGCCGTTGGTGCCGAGGTGCACTACGACGGCGTCGCCGAGGCGGCCTTGGGCGCGGAGCGCCTGCACGACGGGCACCATGTCGACCATCTGCCGGCTGACTTGGGCATCGACCGTGATGCCCATGTCGGCGAGCGCGCCGGCGGCGCCGAGCATCACCGAGTCGCCGATGGCGAGGGTGTTGATCGGATCGGCGGGTGGGGTCGTCGTCGGGGGCGTCGTGGTCGGCGGCGCCGTGGTGCGAGGCGGTCTCACGACGGCACCAGGCGTGCTCGAGGCAGACGGCGGATCGGTCTGGGCGACGGTGGTCGGCGTCGACGCTGGTGTCCGCGCTCCGGCGACGGTGGTCGGGATGGTGCTGCCGACGATGTCACCGATGTCGGTGACCGCCTGCTGGCCCTCGTCGAGCGACTGGGCGATCTCATTCGGCTTCAGCTCGGCCGTCGCCAGGTTGGCGGCGGCGAACACGGAGAGGGCGACGCACGCGGCGCCGAAGGCGGCGATGACCCGACGGGGCGCCGGATCGCGAGCCGCCTGCAGCCGCCGCCACCACCGGCCGACGTGGCGCCGGCGGATCGGCATCTCGATGAACCGGTACGAGACCTCACAGACGACGGCGGTCATGGCAAGGGCGAAGACGAACTCGGCGACGGTCAGCGGCCGCCCGGCCACCCGGCGGATCCCCTGGTAGATCGGCCAGTGGAACAGGTAGATCCCGTACGACCGGAGCCCGATCCAGAGCAGCAGCGGATTGCCGAGGATCGGACCGGTCCACGCCCCCCGGTGGGTGACGCCGGCGATCAAGGCGAGCGTCGCCAGTCCGCACAGGAAGAACCCACCCCGGAACAGCCACGCGTCGGCGTTCCCCTCGGGCGTGATGATGTGGAGGTACCACGTCAGCCCGGCCAGCCCGGCCAGCCCGCCGAGGGCGACGAGGTCGACGAGGTGGCCCTTCCTCCGCATCGGGCCGCGCATCACCGCGACCGGGCGCCAGACCATCGCGAACGCCGCGCCCAACAGCAGCCCGCCGGCGCGGGTGAACGTGCCCAGGTAGGTGAAGTCGGTCTTCGAGATGCATCGCCCGGCGACCTGCCAGTAGGCGTCCGGGGTGACCTCGCACGTGCCGATCTCGCCGGGGTAGTAGAGCAACGCCATCAGCAGGGTGACCCCGATGGCGGCGACGAACAGCCATTTGCCCATCTCCGGCAGGCGGCGGCGGCCGAGGCGGATCAGCCCGATCATCACGAGCGGCCAGATGAGGTAGAACTGCTCCTCCACCGCCAGGCTCCACAGGTGGCGCAGCGGCGCGAAGTCGCCGCTCGCCGTGTACCCCTGGCCGACCCAGATCTGGTACCAGTTCGACGAGTAGGTCAAGGCGGCCAGCACGTCGCCGCGGAGCTGGCCGAGGACTTCGCGCCGGAACAGCGCGGTGTAGATCGTGAGCACGATCAGCAGGGTGAACAGCGCCGGCAGGAGCCGGCGGGCCCGGCGCAGGTAGAAGTGGCGCAGGCTGACGGTGCCGCTGCGCTCGTGTTCCCCGATCAACAGCAGCGTGATCAGGTAGCCGCTGATCACGAAGAACACCTCGACGCCCAGGAAGCCGCCGGGCAGCCAGGTGTTGTTGGCGTGGTACACCATCACGGCCAGCACGGCGAGCGCGCGCATGCCGTCGAGGCCGGGCAGGTACGGGACCCGGCTGATCGCCGTGCGCGGAGGGCTCCACTCGAGGGGCCGGGTGGCGGTCGCCGCGTCGGTGAGTGCCACCACTACATGACGGCGAGCCCGAGATTGGCGTAGATCTCTCGGGTCGCGGTGCTGCGGTTGAGGGTGTAGAAGTGCAGCCCGGGGGCGCCGGCCTCGAGCAGCTCGGCGCACAGCCGGGTGGCGACCTCGACCCCGATCCGGCGGATGTCGGCGGGATCGTCGAGCCCCTCGAGGCGGTCGGTGAGCCATGCCGGGAGGGCGGCGCCGCTCAGGACGGCCATCCGTGCCACCTGGCCGGCGTTGGTGATCGGCATGATCCCCGGGATCACCGGCTTGGTGACGCCGAGGTGGTCGAGCTCGTCGACGAGGCGGAGGTAGTGGTGGGCCTCGAAGAAGAACTGGGTGATCGCGAAGTCGGCCCGGTGCAGCTTGGCCGCCAGCAGGCGGCGGTCGGTTGCCCGGTCGGGTGATCGGGGATGCACTTCGGGATGGGCGGCCACGCCGATCGAGAAGGCGTCCCGGGGGGCGATGTCGTCGAGCAGGTCGGAGGCGTACAGGTAGTCGCTCGGGTGGGTAGCGTCGGTGCCCGGCGGCGGGTCACCGCCGAGGGCGAGGATGTTCTCGATCCCGGCCGCGCGGTAGTCGTCGACGATCGTGCGGATCTCGGCGCGGGTGTGCCCGAAGCAGGTGAGGTGGGCCATCGGCGTGATCGGCGTCTCGTGGCGCACCCACACGACGACCTCGCGGGTGCGCTGGCGGGTGCTGCCCCCGGCGCCGTAGGTCACCGAGACGAAGCTCGGGGCGAGTGGCTCGAGCTCGGAGATGGCGCGGCCGAGGGAGAGCTGGGCGCCGTCGGTCTTGGGCGGGAAGAACTCGAACGAGTACGTCCGCCCTGCCGCGAGGAGCTCGGACACACGGGCCATGAAATCGGTCCGAGGCTATCGTCCTGCACCCGGCGCGCCAGGGCACTACACCCACGGTCAGTGGCGGAAGTGGCGTTCGCCGGTGAAGACCATCGCCAGGCCGTGCTCGTCGGCGGCGGCGATGACCTCGGAATCACGGACGCTGCCGCCGGGCTGGATCACCGCCCGGACGCCGGCCGCGGCGGCGACATCGAGGCCGTCGCGGAACGGGAAGAAGGCATCACTCGCGCACACTCCGCCGGCCGCCCGGTCCCCCGCCCGGTCGGCGGCGATGCGGGCCGAATCGACCCGGTTCTGCTGCCCCGCGCCGATGCCGACCGCCTGCCGTCCCCGGGCGAACACGATCGCGTTCGAGCTGACCGCGGCGCAGACCGTCCAGGCGAACTCGAGGTCGTCCCACAGCTCGTCCGTGGGCTCGGACTTGGTGACCACCCACCAGGTCGACCGATCGATCGTCACCAGGTCGGGCGTCTGGACCAGCGCACCACCGTCGACCGGACGGAACTCGAGCCGGGGCCGTCCGGGCGGCGGGGCCGACAGCACCCGCAGGTTGGTCTTGGCGGTGAGCGTCGCCAGAGCGTCGTCGTCATAGCCTGGCGCGACCACGACCTCGGTGAACACCGGCGCCAGGGCGGTGGCGAGCGACGCCGGCGCGGGCCGGTTGAGGGCGACGATGCCGCCGAACGCGCTCACCGGATCACACGCGTTGGCCCGCTCGTAGGCGGTGGTGATGTCGTCGGCGACCGAAACCCCGCACGGGTTGGCGTGCTTGACGATCACACACGCCGGCTCCGGGAAGCGATGGACCAGCCGCCAGGCGGCCTCGGTGTCGTACAGGTTCAGATAGCTCAGCGCCTTCCCACCGTGCTGGATGGCGGAATCCCACCAGCCGCGGGACCCCGCGTGGCGGTAGCGCGCGGCGAGCTGATGCGGGTTCTCGCCGTAGCGCAGCGGCTGGACCCGCTCGAGATCCAGGTGCAGCGACGTTGGCAACGGGTCCCGCTCGGACTCGGGGACGAGCCCGTCGAGCCACTCGACGATCGCCGCGTCGTAGCCGGCCGTACGGGCGAAGGCGGCCCGCGCCAGCCGGAGGCGCGTCGGCGCCGAGAGCCGCCCACTCGCCCCCAACTCCGCCAGCACCGGCGCGTAGTCAGCGGGGTCGACGACGACGCCGACGTGGGCGTGGTTCTTGGCCGCGGCCCGCACCATCGCCGGCCCACCGATGTCGATCAGCTCGACGCCAGGCTCCTCGCCGAACGGGTACAGGTTGACGACGACCAGCGAGATCGGCTCGATGCCGTACTCGTCCAGATCTCGCTGGTGGTCGGGATCGTCGGGATCGGCGAGGATCCCGCCGTGCACCTTCGGGTGCAGGGTGACCACCCGGTGACCCAGGATCGCGGGAAAGCCGGTGAGCTCGGCGATGTCCGTGACCGGTACGCCGGCCTCCGCGATCACCCGCGCCGTGCCCCCGCTCGACAGCAGCTCCCAGCCGAGGCCGTGCAGGCCCAAGGCCAGCTCGACGATCCCGGACTTGTCGTACACGGACAGCAGCGCAGAGGGCACGCCGCGGAAGGTACGGCCCCCGGGACGGTCCAGGCAATCATTCCGACGTGCTCAACGCGCCGACTACGGTGCCGCGGAAGCCCTTGGGCGGTGGGACGACGACAGGAGGCGCAGGTAGTGGATCTCAGCAAGGTCAGGCCAGGCGACTGGCTGTTGCTGGCGGCCGCTGCCGTGATGCTGATCTTCGGGCTCGCCCTCGACTGGACGACCTCGAGTGGTCTGGGCGGCGACAACGCCTTCGACTACTTCTTCACCGGCGGGCTCTCGTGGCTCCTCGTCGTGGGCGCCGGCATCATCGCCGGGCTCCTCGCGGTGGATGCGATCCAGCCGGGCGCCACCCAGTGGCCGGTCCTGCTCGTCCTGGGGACCGGACTGGCGACGATCTTGATGTTCATCCGCCTGCTGCTCGGCGGTCACGATGATCTCAACCGCGGGCCCGGGATGTGGGTCGCCTTCTTCGCCGCCGCCGCGGCGTGCGGAGGCGCGTTGATGAACTTCATCGAGTCGGGAGGCACGCTCTCCGACCTCACCGACATCGACAAGCTGCGGGACGCCTTCAAAGGACTCGGCGGTCGGTCGACAACCCCGCCGCCGCCACCGCCGCCGCCGCCGCCCAGCTCGACCGCACCACCACCGCCCCCGGCGTAGTCGTGGACCTCTCCAACTTCCGATCGGGTGACTGGCTCATCGTCGCCGGCGGCGCGGTGATGCTGATCTTCGGCCTCGCCCTCAAGTGGGCGTCGTTCGGCAGCATCACCCTCAACAACGCGTTCGACTACTTCCTCACCGGCGGGATCGCGTGGCTGCTGCTCGTCGCCGCCGGCGTGATCACGTTCGTACGCGGGGGGCTGCTCGGGACGCGAACCACCAGCCGCTGGAGCCTGGTCCTGCTGATCGTCACCGGGGCCGCCACCGCCCTCATGCTGCTGCGCCTGATCCTCGGCGCCGGCGAGCAGGGCGAGCAGAACCTCGACCGAGCCAATGGCATGTACATCGCCTTCCTGGCCGCCGCGGTCGCCTTCGCCGGCGCGATCGCGAACTACCGCGCCGAGCACCCGCCCCGGGACACCTAGCGGCCGGCAACGACTCCGGCCACCAGCCCTCCGGCCTCGGTCGGGTTGAGTCCGACCTGCACGCCCGCCGCGGCCAAGGCGTCCATCTTCCCTTGCGCCGTCCCCTTGCCGCCGGACACGATCGCACCGGCGTGGCCCATCTTGCGGCCGGCGGGTGCGGTGACCCCCGCGATGTAGGCGACCATCGGCTTCGAGACGTTCGCGGTGATGAACTCGGCGGCAGCCTCCTCGTCGGAGCCGCCGATCTCCCCGATCATGAAGATCGCGTCGGTCTCCGGGTCGGCCTCGAACTCCTCGAGGCAGTCGACGAAGCTCGTCCCCGGCACCGGGTCGCCGCCGATGCCGACGCACGTCGACACGCCGATCCCGTTCTGCTTGAGCTCGTACAGCGCCTGGTACGTGAGCGTCCCGGAGCGGCTGACGATGCCGACGTTCGGACCTTCAGCCGACGGGGCCTGGGCGATGTCGCCTGCGGTGATGCCGATGTTGCACTTTCCCGGACTGATCGCGCCGGGACAGTTGGGCCCCAACAGGCGCGTGCCCGGGAACTGCCGGACGAGCGTGTTGTACACGACCGCCTCGTCGTGGGCCGGGATCCCCTCGGTGATGCAGACGACGAACCGGATGCCGGCGGCGGCCGCCTCGAGGATCGCGCCCGGCGCGGCCTTCGGCGGGACGGCGACGAACGAGGCGTCGGCGCCGGTGGCGGCGACCGCGTCGGCCACGGAGTCGAAGACGGGGATCCCGTCGACGTCCTGGCCGGCCTTCCCGGGGGTGACGCCGGCGACCACCCGGGTGCCGTAGTCGCGGTTGCGGAGGCCGTGGAACCGACCCTGGCCGCCGGTGAGGCCCTGCACGACGACCTTGGTGTCCTGGTCGATGAAGATCGCCATCAGGAGGAGCCTCCATTCATTGCGTTCCCCGGCCACGCAGGCCGTTGCTGGCCGCTCCCTCGCTGGCGCTCGGTCGCTCGCACGCTCACGTGCGTCCCTCACTGCCATTCGCGATCCGGACCGCTTCGCGGGCGGCGTCGAGCATGGTCGGCTTGCTGATCAACCGGTCGGCGGCGATCCCGGCTTCCTCGATGATCCGCCGGCCCTCGTCGGCGTTGGTCCCATCGAGCCGCACGACCATCGGCGCCCGCAGCTCGACCCGGCGCACCGCCTCGACGATCCCCTTGCCCACTTCCTCACCCCGTGTGATGCCGCCGAAGATGTTGATGAAGATCGAGCGCACCCGGTCGTCGAAGTTGATCACCTCGAGGGCGGCGGCCATCACGTCGGCGTTGGCGCCGCCGCCGATGTCGAGGAAGTTGGCCGCCCGCCCGCCGACCTGGTTGACGACGTCGAGCGTGCTCATCGCCAACCCGGCGCCGTTGGCGATGATGCCGACCGAACCGTCGAGGCCGATGTATTGCAGGCCCTTCTCCTTCGCCAGACGCTCCCGCTCGTCGAGCTCCTCGGTGCCGCGGAACTGATCCCACTCGGGGTGCCGGAAGGCGGCGTTGTCGTCGAGCGTGACCTTGGCGTCGAGGGCGTGCACCTCCCCGGACGGCTTGAGGATCAGCGGGTTCACCTCGGCGAGGTCGCAGTCACCCTCGGTGTAGCAGCGGTACAGCTTGACGAGGACGTCGGCGACGCCGTCGACCGCCTTGTCCGGGATCGCCGCGTCGACCGCCGCCTGCCGTGCGGTCTCGACGGACAACCCGTCGACGGGGTCGATGTGCAGCCGGACGATCGCGTCGGGATCGCGTGCGGCGACCTCCTCGATCTCGACGCCGCCCTGCGCGGACAGCATGAGCAGGTGCTGCTTGGCCGCCCGGTCGAGGGTGAGGCTGGCGTAGTACTCCTCGGCGATGTCGGACGCGTGCTCGACCCAGACCCGCCGCACGACGTGGTTCTTGATGTCCATCCCGAGGATCGCGCCGGCGTGGGTGCGCACCTCGCCGGCGTCGTTGGCGAGCTTGATGCCGCCCGCCTTGCCCCGGCCGCCCACCTGCACCTGGGCCTTGACGACGACGGGATAACCAGCTGAGTCGGCGGCGGCGACGGCCGAGTCGACGTCGTCGGCCACGCCGCCCGGACTGACTGGAATGTCGTAGCGGGCGAAGTACTGCTTCCCCTGATACTCGAAAAGGTCCAACGCGCTTTCCTTCCGACGGTTCAGCCCGCCTCGTCCTCGGCCTCGGCGTCGAGGGCCGTCTCCAACCACGAGCTGATCTCGCGCAGCGACGACCCCGGCCCGAACACCTCCCCGACCCCCAGCTCCCGCAGCTTGCGGGCATCGGCCTCGGGGATCACGCCGCCCCCGAAGACCAGCACCTCGCCGAGGCCACGGTCGCGCAGCTCGTCGAGCACCCGCGGGAAGAGGGTGAGATGGGCGCCCGACAGCAGCGACAGGCCGACCGCGTCGGCGTCCTCCTGCAGGACCGTCTCGGCGATCTGCTCGGGCGTCTGGTGGAGCCCGGTGTAGATCACCTCGAATCCGTGGTCGCGCAGCGCTCTGGTGATCGTCTTGGCGCCGCGATCGTGCCCGTCGAGCCCTGGCTTGGCCACCACCACTCGGTACGGGCGCCTCACGAAGCCCGAACCCTAGGGGCACGCCGTGGAGTGCGACCAACCGACCACCACAATGGCCCGGTGCTCACGGACCTCGTCGACCGTCTGGCCGTCCAGCGGCTGCGCTCGCCGCTGGCCCGCGCGGTCGTGCCGGTCCTCGGCGGAGCGCTGGTCATCGCGCTGATCCTGCTGGCGACGTGGGGGATCGCGGCGCTGGTGAAGGAACACTCCACTGAGCGGCTGGCCCCGTCGACGTTCACCGTCGGGGGCGTCGAGGGACTGGCCGACGAGATCGCCGACCATGGTCCGCTGCTGTTCCCCGGCCTGAACACGACGACCGGTGAGCGCACGCTGGTTCTCGACCACCAGGGTGACGACCCGACTCGAGGGTGGCGGGTCTTTTGGGCCTACCCCGCCGACCGGGATCCGTCGTGCGCGGTGACGCAGGTCCAGGGAACGCCGACGTTCACCGACTGCGCCGGACGCCGCCTCGACGTGTCCGACCTGGCTCGCCCGACCACTGTCCGCCCGGTCGTCGAGAACCGCAAGACGCTGTCGATCGACCTGCGTGGTCCGGTATCGACCGCGACCACGCCATAGCCGACCCGATACTGTCTCCGCCCATGCTGGGCCACGGCGGCGCCTCCCATTCACCACGTCGATCCCGGGCCCGCGCCGCCATCGGTGCGCTCCTCGTCGCGGCATCGCTCGTGGCCGGCGTGTCGGCGGTGGCGGCGGCCGGCGACGAGGGATCCGGCGACCCGACCACCAGCGTCCCGCCGACAACGGCGGAGCCGGCCACCACCGCCACTGCGACGCCCCCGACGACCGCGGCGCCGGAATCGACGACGACAACGACGCCGGCCCCAACCACGACGACCCCAACCACGACCACCGCGCCGCCACCGACGACGACGGCTGCGGCCCCGCGGCCGACAGCGGCGGCGGCGGCGGAGCCGACCGGGACGACCGCGGCGACGCCCACCGCGGCATGCGGCGTGAGGC
Source organism: Actinomycetota bacterium (assembly GCA_046723555.1). GTDB lineage: Bacteria > Actinomycetota > Acidimicrobiia > Acidimicrobiales > Ilumatobacteraceae > JALZMG01. The sequence continues at coordinate 11,753 of JBKOUV010000033.1, forward strand.
GGACGCTCCGCCGGTTCGACACCGGCCGCGACGTCGCCTGTCTCGAGCGCGAACTCACCCGGCGCGGTTACTCGGTCGAGTTCCCGAACGCCGGACGGTACGACACCAGCACGGCCGCGGCCGTGCGCGAGGTGCAACGGAACCGCAACCTCCTCGTCACCGGGGTGGCCGGCCCGGCAACGCTGGCCAAGCTCGGGATCTGGTCCGGCGTTCGGCTCAACGTTCCCTGCTCCGTGGCGGCCCCGGTGGTTCGGGGCACCCACACGCGACGCGCTCGCTGTGTGGAGCAGCGGTTGATCCGGCTCGGCTACATCGTCGTCGGGCCCGACCGCCGCTTCGACCGGTCGGCGGCCCGGGCGACGCGGGCGTTCCAGCGGCGTCAAGGGATCGCGGTGGCCAGAGGCGCGGCCGGACCGTGGACGTTGGCGAAGCTCGGCATCTGGTCGGGTGCGTCGTTGACGGTGAAGTGCACGGCTTGGCGGCCCGTTCTGGTCGGGACCAGGGGCGACCCTGCCCGGTGCCTCGAGCAACGTTTGATCCGGCTCGGCTACCCGCTGCGCAGTCCCGACCGGTTCTTCGAGGCGTTCTCCACCGAGTTCCTCCGCCGCTACGAAGGTGCCCATGGCATTCCGGTCGACGGCCGCGCGGGGAAGTACGAGCTGACCGCCCTCGGGATCTGGGAAGAGCCGCCGCCTGTCACGTGCAAGGTCGGGCGGCCGGTCCGCCTGGGCACCGTCGGGAAGCGGGCCAAGTGCGTCGAGCGCAAGCTGGTCGCCTTGGGCTACGTGTTGTACGGCCCCAACCGGCGCTTCGACGAGGCCGCCGCCGACGCGGTGCGCGCCTACCAGGCGTCCAAGGGCCTCGACGTCGACGGGATCGCCGGTCCGTTCACCCTCTTCTCGCTCGGACTCTGGTCCGGGCACAACCCGTACGGCCCGCCACCGGTGCCGGCCAACTCGGGCACCGGCCGGCGCATCGTCTACTCCCGGGCGATGCAGCGGATGTGGGCGATCGAGGCCGACGGCACCGTCGTCAAGACCCACCTCGTGTCGGGCCGGCTGTACGAGCCGTACGCCGGCACCTACTCGGTGTACTCGAGGTCGATGTACACCTACTCGGTGGCCGATCCGAACGTGAAGTGGCGCTACATGGTGCGATTCGCATACGGCCCGGACGGCGGACGGATCGGGTTCCACGAGATCCCCACACGCTTCGGTGTCCCGTTGCAGAGCGTGAGCCAGTTGGGCCAGCCGCTTTCGGGGGGCTGCGTGCGCCAGTCCACCGCCGACGCCATCTGGACGTGGAACTGGGCCTACCTCGGCACCAAGGTGGTCGTCCTCTAGACCTGCCTAGGACGACGAGGTCGTCGCGGCGACGAGCCGGTCGGCGAACTCCTCGGCGTGCTGGGCGAGCTTGCGGCGGTGCAGGGCCAGGCCGCCGACGACCGTCGCTCCAGTGGCCTCAACCGCACCGGTGAGCCGCTCGAGGCTCCGGCGGGGATTGACGGCGAACGTGCAGAACACCGCCGCCCGCTTGCCGCGCATCGTCGGGAGCTGGGAGATCGCGGGCAGCGCCCAGGGGGTGACGCCGAGGACGATCAACCCGTGCACCCACGTGCCGACGAGGACCATGTCGGCGTCCTGGATCGACCCGTAGTCCGGCTGGCGGACCTTCGACAACCCGGTGATCGTCCACCCCTCCTGGCCGAGGTCGTCGGCGATCAACTCCGCCGCCCGCCACGTGTTCCCGGTGAGGCTCTCGACCAGCAGTGCCGCCTTCATCGCCCCGATTCAAGCATGCTCGGAATGGCGGCCCCACCGTGGTGATCGCGGTCATCACGAGCGCTTGCGCAGCGGCGCGAACGCGAGCGCGAGGTGCTTCGTGCCGACGCCGGAGAAGTGCACCGTGGCTTCGGCGCTCTCGCCCTGCCCGCGCAGTTCGATGATCACACCTTCGCCGAACGCCGGATGCTCGACGTCGTCGCCGATGCGCAGCCCGAGGTCGTGAGCGTCGGTCGGCGCCGGACCCCGGCGCTGCCCGGCTGCGATCGCCGCTTCGACCACCCGGTCGCGGTGGAAGTCGGCGCGCCGCGGCTCGTCGGCGCCGGCGCCTCGACCGCGGCGACGGTACGGCGGGATCGTGCCCGCTCCCCGCTCGTAGCGCGGGCGCAGGCTCTGCCGTCCGTAGGCGCTGCGTCCGGTGACGTTGCCCTGCATCTCCACCAGTTCGTCGGGGATCTCCTCGAGGAAGCGCGACGGCGGGTTGTACTGCGTCGAGCCGAACAGGTTGCGACTCCACGCGTGGGTGACGAAGAGCCGTTCCTTCGCCCGGGTGATGCCGACGTAGGCGAGGCGCCGCTCCTCCTCCAGTTCATCGGGCTCGGTGAGGGCCCGACTGTGCGGGAAGACGCTTTCCTCGGCGCCGGTCAGGAATACGACCGGGAACTCGAGTCCCTTCGCCGAGTGCAGGGTCAACAGCACGACCTGGTCGTCGACCTCGCCGTCGGGGAGCTCGTCGGTGTCGGCGACGAGCGAGACCTGCTCGAGGAACTCGTCGAGGCGGGTGAACTCCCGGGCCGACCCGACGAGCTCGGCGAGGTTCTCCAGCCGTCCCGCCGACTCGACGGTGTCCTCGGCCTCGAGCTCGGCCAGGTAGCCGGACTGCTCGAGCGCGGCCTGCAGCAGGTCGCCGGGTCCGACTGCGGGCTCGTCGTCGACGCCGTCGCCGCCGTCAGGGGACTCGGCCGGCACCATCGCGGCGAGCGTGTCGAGCAGGGTGACGAACTCGGCGATGCCGCGGGTGGCCGGACCGGTGACGCCGGCGTCGTCCGCCTTCCGCAGGGCCTGGACGAAGTCGATCCCGCTGGCCGCGGCGTAGGCGTCGAGCTTGGCCACGCTGGCGTCGCCGACCCCGCGCTTGGGCACGTTGAGCACCCGCTTCACGCTCACCTCGTCGGCTGGGTTGACGACGGCGCGGAGGTACGCCATCGCGTCCTTGACCTCGCGCCGGTCGTAGAACCGGGTGCCGCCCACGACCTTGTACGGGACGCCGAGGCGCATCATCGCCTCCTCGACGACGCGGCTCTGGGCGTTGGTGCGGTAGAGCACGGCGAGGTCGTGCCACGCCCGACCGTCGTCGTGGAGCTCGATCGCCTGACGGGCGACGAACGTGGCCTCGTCCCCTTCGTCCTCGGCCCAGTAGCGCACGACCTGGTCGCCGCGACCGGCGTCGGTCCACAGGTTCTTCGGCTTGCGCGAGAGGTTGTTGGCGATCACCGCGTTGGCGGCGTCGAGGATGTTCTGGGTGCTCCGGTAGTTCTGGTCGAGGACCACGGTGGTGACCTCGGGGAAGGCGTCCTCGAACTGCAGGATGTTGCGGTAATCGGCGCCCCGAAACCGGTACACGCTGTTGTGGACGAGCATGCCGTCGGCGACGTAGGAGTGGGTCGGCGTGACCTCGAGGTCGTAAACCGGCCGGCTCCCTTCTTCCACCTCGGTCGAGTGAACGACCGCCGGGACGAAGACGCCGTCTTCCTCGACGATCACTTCCATCCCCGGCCGCAGGTGAGAGGCGGGCATCAGCTCGTACACCACGCCGGCGAGCGCCAGTCGTCGCCGGATCTCGAGCCCGCCCGCGGCCGCCACGCGCTTCGCGTCGGCGAGCGCCTTCGCATAGTCCTTCCAGCTCGTCTCGTAGCGAACGCTTCGGCCTTTGGCCGGACGCGTCGTGATGCCCGCTCGGCGCAACCGCTCGGCGAGCTCGATCCGGTTCGAGGACCACTGGACGCGGTGGTAGGAGACCGACCCACGGGCGTCGGAGTACATCGTCACGTTGATCGTCGACCGACGAGCACCGTTCTGCGGACGATGGTGTGGAAAGTCCGGATGCAAGAGCAGCTCGTCGAACAACGGCTTCGCCCGGGACCGCGTGTCGATCTCTGCATAGAGGCGGCTGAGCCACGCGTCGTTCATCGCCAGAGCTCGACCGTTGGCGTGGAAGCAAGCGGTCGGCAGCCCGTACCTCGCCGCGAAGAGCGTCTCGTAGAACGACGCTTCCTCGACCGACCGGCAGGTTCGCAGCAGCCACATCGCGTCGGCGTGCTCCTGATTGCTGCGCACGAGATGGCCGGCGACAGAATGTCCGTCCGACGACGAGCGCATCCCCGTGGTTCGTCCGATGCGGAATCCCCGGTCGGCGCGATACATCAGATAGACGAGGTAGCTGTCGGGGATCGCGACGAGTCGTGCTGGGACCATGTGGAACGGGGTGGCCACGAGGGTCCTGGTGGTCACGCCCGCAGTCGCCCGAACCCGGACCAGCGGACCGTCGTTCGCGGATGCGTGCACATGGGTGACCACACCCGTGCGTGTCGACCGCGTGCCGGCGGCTCCCACCACGATCGATCCGACCGCAAGCTGCTCGACCGGCACCTCGCCTTCGGGCGTGAGGATCATCGTGCCCGCCGGCAGACACTGGTCTGTATCACCAACGACCGTGACGTTCTCGTGGCCGCCGGCGAGGAGCAGGACGATCTCGTTCTGGGCCTGGTTGGTGTCCTGGTACTCGTCGACGAGGATGTGCTCGAAGCGCTGGCGGTAGGACTCGAGGACGTCGGGGTGGTGGCGGAACAGCAGGACGGTGTTGACGAGCAGGTCGTCGAAGTCCATCGCGCCGGCCTTGACCAGCCGGGCCTGGTACTCCTTGTACACGTCGGCGTGCTTGCGGCCGAGCACGTTCTCCGCCTGCGCGGCCGCCTCGTCGGGGCCGATGAGCTCGTTCTTCCACCGGCTGACCACGGCGTGCACGGCGCGGGGCGGGAACCGCTTGGCATCGAGGGCGAGGTCACGGATGACGTATCCGGTGAGGCGGACGGCGTCGGCCTCGTCGTAGATCGAGAACTGGCGGGGGTAGCCGAGCCGGTCGGCGTTCGCCCGCAGGATCCGCACGCACGCGGAGTGGAACGTGCTCACCCACATCGACCGGACCACCGGGCCGACGAGCGCCTCGACGCGGTGGCGCATCTCGTCGGCGGCCTTGTTGGTGAACGTGATGGCGAGGATCCGCGCCGGGTGGACCCCCTCGTCGATGAGGTGGGCGATGCGGTGGGTGAGCACCCGCGTCTTGCCGGAACCGGCCCCGGCGACGACGAGCAGGGGCCCGCCGCGGTGGACGACGGCGTCGAGCTGGTCGGGGTTCAACCCGTCGGTTGGGGTCTCCGGCATTCTCCGGCCATCCTACGGAAGGGGTGTGTCACCCGCCCGGAGCCTGGCCCGGCTCACCGGTTCTGTGTCACCGCATCGGTCATCGAACGCGGTTGCGGTGACACAGACCGAAAAGGTTGGGCGTCAGCGCAGGACGGCGACCGGGCAGTGGCAGTGGGCCGTGACCTCGAGGCTGGTCGAGCCGGCGAGCAGCTCGACGAGGCCGCGACGACCGCGTGAGCCGACGACGACGAGGTCGGCGTCCCGGGACGCCTCGATGAGGTCGAACGCGGCATTGCGGCTGCTGAGCACGGGGACGACCTCGGCGCCGTTGGGTGCGTCCCCGGAGCCTCCGGTGGCGAGGGCGATGGTCTCGCGCAGCAGCTGCGCGTCCTGCTGCTCCGCGTCGTCCGACTCCCCGCTGGGCTGAGACAGGCGACCGGCGACCATCGTCGGCACGAACGCCGAGTGGTGCACCTCGACGCGCTCCACGCCTTCCAGCTCGACCGCCCAACGCAGGGCGGCGAGCGACGGCGGGTCGAGCTGGTCGTGGTGGTGCGGGTCGTCGATCCCCACCACGACCCGCCGGACGGGCAACCGGCACGCGCCGCGCACGACCACGACCGGTGCCTTGGTGTGATGGATCACGTAGTTCGCCGTCGAGCCGAGGAGCAGCGCGGCCTTGCTCGACCCGCCGTGGCCCACCACGATCACCGCCCCCTCGCCCCGCTCGGCGGCGGCCTCGATCAACGCCCGTCCCGGATGTCCCGTCACCAGCCGGCCCTCGATGCGCGGATCGTTCCGCTCGTTCAGCGCCGAGGTCAGGAACTCCTTGGCCGCCTGCTCGACGGCCGTCGTGTCCACCGCCGCGACGGCCTCGTACCCGGTCACGATCGGGATCTCCCACGCGTGCACCGCAATGATCCGGTCGTCGCTGATCGCCACCGCCTGCGCCCACTTGAGCGCGTCGCGAGCGTGGTCCGACCCGTCCAAACCGACGACGTACGTGGTCACGGCGCGTAACGGTACGTCACCGGCACCGGCCGATCGCGCCGCAGCGCTCACGAGATCACCGGGAGCTTGAAGCCGACCACGGCTCCCCCGCCGGGCCGCTGGTCGGCGATGACCGAGCCGCCGTTGCGCACCGCCACATCCCTCACGATCGAGAGGCCGAGCCCCGAACCGGGACGCGAGCGGGCGCCCGCGGCACGGTAGAAGCGGTCGAACACCCGTGTCTCTTCACCGGCCGGGATGCCAGGCCCCCGGTCGAGCACCGTGACCAACCCCGCCTCGACGACCATCTCGATCGGGCCGCCGGTCTGGTCGAACTTGGCCGCGTTGTCGAGGAGGTTCGACATCGCCCGCTCGACGGCGGGCAGCGGCGCTTCGACCGCGGACTGGTCGGCGGTGACGACCACGACCCGGCCGTGACGGCGCTCGGCCCGCTCTGCGACCTCGCGCGCGAGTCGCCCGAGCTCGACCCTCGTCGGCGGCGTGTCGTCGACCGCTCCCTGGGCGAGGGCGACGATCTCCTCGACCAGCACGACCAGCTCTTCGACCTCGACGTGGAGGTCGTCGAGCACCCGCTGGCGGGTGTCGGGATCGAGGTCGGGGTGGCGGCGGAGCACGGCCAGGTTCGTGCGCAGGCTCGTCAACGGGGTGCGCAGCTCGTGACCGGCATCCTGCACCAGGCGCTGCTGGTCCGCCCGCGACGCGGCGAGGGCGTTGAGCATCCCGTCGAAGGCGTTGCCCAGGCGCCCGACCTCGTCGCTGCCCTTCACCGGGATCTCGACGTCGAGGCGGCCCGAGCGCTCGACGTCGGTCGCGGCCCGGGTCAGCCGGACGAGCGGCCCGGTGACCGTCCGGGCGAGCAGCCACCCGACGAGCGCGGCGGCCGCGGTGACGATCGCGACGAGGGCGGCGGTGCGCCAGCGCAGATCCTTGAGCACGTGCTCGTTCTCGTCGAGCGAGCGCACGACCTGGAAGGCCCCGTTGAACGCGCCGACCGTGAGGGCGCGGAAGTCGCCGTCCTCGGTGTGGATGGTGTCGTAGCTCCTGCGATTGGGTTGACCGACAAGTTCGGCCCCGGCCCCCGGCCCGATCGGATCGTGGGTGACGAGTGCACCTTCGTTGTTGAGCACCTGGACTTTGAAGACCTGCAGGAGCCCCGGGTTACGCGCCGCGCCCATCGGGTCCGCGGCGATGGTTCCGAGGGCCTGATCGAGCGAGCTGTCGACCTCCTGCATCAGCCGCACGCTCGTCGCCCGGTACGACAGCACGCCGACCGTGATCGTCGTCGCCGCGGCGACGGCCGCCAGGGCGATGACGATCTTCCACTGCAGGCGCACGGCGGCTACGCCTCCCGCGCCGAGTACCCCACGCCGCGCACGGTCTGGATCAGCCGTGGCTCACCATCCGCTTCTGTCTTGCGGCGGAGGTAGCCGATGTACACGGCCAGGTTCTTCGAGTCCGGCCCGAAGTCGTAGTGCCAGATCCGCTCGTAGATCGTCGTGTGGTCGAGCACGACGCCCTGGTTGCGCAGGAGCAGTTCGAGCAGGTCGAACTCGGTCTTCGACAGCTCGAGCTCGCGATCGCCCCGCCACGCCCGCCTCGAGGCCGGCTCGAGCCGGAGGTCACCCAGCCGAAGCTCCTCGTGCTCCTCGCCGGGCTCGGGCTGGGTTCGCCGCAGTAGCGCCCGCAGCCGGGCCAGCAACTCGTCGAGCTCGAACGGCTTGGGCACGTAGTCGTCCGCCCCCGCGTCGAGGCCGGCGACCCGGTCGCGGGTCTCGGTACGCGCCGTGAGCATGAGGATCGGCACCTTGTTGTGGTCGGCCCGCAGCACCTTGCACACGGTGAGCCCGTCGATCACCGGCATCGAGACGTCGAGGACGATCACGTCCGGCGCCGCCGAGCCGGCGACCCGCAGCGCCTCCGCCCCGTCGCCGGCCGTCACCACCGCGTACCCCTCGAGTTGGAGGGCCCGTGTCAGCGAGTCGCGCACCGCCCGGTCATCTTCGGCGATGAGCAGGGTCCCAAGAGCCGTCTCAGGCACGGGGCAAGTGTGGCAAGACTCGGTAAGAGACAGGTGTACCGCCAGCGTTTGTCCACCACAGCCGCCGGGAAGGCTTCGCGGCGGGCATCACGAAGGGAGGCATTCGTGTTGGAACACCGGGAGCGAACCGACGTGGACCATCCCGTCGACGAGTCCCCGCCCGACGATCCGAGGCGGATCCGCGACGACGGCACCATCGGCTTCGAACAGGAGCCGCCGCCTCCGCCGAGAGCCGAGGTCCCCCCGACCGAGCCCGCGCCCACCCGGACGGTGAAGACTCGACGGCGGTTCACGTGGGGACAGGCCCTGATCCTGCTCGCCGGCGTCGCTTCGCTGGTCTTCGGGATCGCCGCCATCGCCCTGGCCGGGCTCGCCGGCTCGATCACCGAGCCGGTCGTGAACGTGTTCGGCTTCGACCACACGCCGCTCCTCGGTGTGATCGAGGTCGGCGCCGGGGTCGTGCTGATCCTCGCCGCGCTGATCCCCGGCGGCCGCTGGGTCGCCGCGCTGGTCGGTGGCGGCGCCATCGCCGGCGGGGCGTTGATCCTCGCCGAGTACGAGTGGACGCAGACCGAGCTCGCCGCGGAGAAGGAGTTCGGTTGGGTCGCCATCGGCATCGGCGCCGCCGCCTACATCGGGGCGATGGTGCCGACCAAGAAGCGGGTCGTCGCGACGTCCTGATCGGTCAGGCGCTGGCGAGCACCCGCACGGGCAGCTCGCGCGGACCGCGGATCTGGCCGACGCTCCAGCGCACCGCGGCCGGATCGGCGAGCTCGAAGTCGGGGAAGCGGGCGAGGAACTCCTCGACCGCGACGCGCACCTCGAGCCGGGCGAGGTTGGATCCGAGGCAGCGGTGGATGCCGAGCCCGAACGCCGCATGTCGGTTCTCCAGGCGGTCCAGCACCACCTCGTCGGCGTTCGGGAACTGCGCCGGATCGCGGTTGGCGGCCGGGAACGGGAGCAGCACCCAGTCGTCGACCTTCATCGGGCAACCGTGGAAGTCATGGTCCTTGGAAACGAGCCGGGCCATCGTCACCGGGGCGTAGGCCCGCAGGAACTCCTCGACGGCGAACGGCATCACCTCGGGTTCGTCGACGAGGCGCCGCCGGTGGTCCGGATGCCCGGCGAGGTGCCACAGGCTCGACCCGATCGCGCTCCACGTGGTGTCGATGCCGGCGAGCAGGAGCAGCACGATCGAGCCCCGCACGTGTTCGGGTGACAGCTTCTGCCCGTCCAGCTCGACATCGAGCAGGTACGACGTGAGGTCGTCGCGCGGCTCGGCGCGGTGGGCGTCGATCTGGACGTCGATGTAGTCGTCGAGTCGCTGGAAGCCGGCCCGGCGCTCGTCACGCTCGCGGTTGACGTTCTCGAGGGTGTCGTGAACGAACTCGCGGAACAGGTCGTCGTCCTCCACCGGGAACCCGAGCATGCGGGCGATGACGTTGACCGGGATGTGCTGGGCGTACTGCAGCGCGGCGTCGACCACCGTCTCGCCGGCGACGATGTCGCCCATCTCGTCGAGGCGTTGGCGGCACAGCCGGCGCACCTCGGGCTCCCACGGTTCGATCTTCTTCGGCGCGAACGGCGGGAGCAGTAGCCGCCGGGCCAGGTGGTGGAACGGCGGGTCACTGGTGATCGGAGGAGCACCACCGATCGGCGCCTCGGCGAAGTCCTCGGGCTCGGCGGTGCTGACCACGACCGCCCGACTGGTGAAGTGCTCGGTGTCGTAGGCGACTTCGCTGACCAGCTCGTGCGTGATCGGCGCCCACATGCCGCCGTACCGGTCGCTGTGCGCCACCGGACAGCCCTGCTCGCGCAGCTCGGCCCAGATCTCGGGAGCACGCGGGTTGTAGGACGGGTCGGCGTGGTCGAGGTCCGTGGCCCAGTCGGTGACCGGTCCGTAGATGCCGGTCGGCGGAGCGTAGGCCGGTTCCGTCACGTCACCCTCCGTTCTCTTCGATGCTGATGGCGTACTCGGGACAGTTGGCGACGGCGAGCCGGGCCTTCTCCTCCAGGTCGGAGGGCACCTCGCCGTCGCCGATCACCACGGCCATGCCGAAGTCGTCGACATCGAACAATTCGGGAGCGAGGGCGTAACAGCGGTTATGACCCTGGCACTTGTCGGAGTCGACCCGCACCTTCATCCGAGGGAGGCTAATACCGTCAGTCATTGGATCAGCTCGTCGCGCAGCTCCCGCTTGAGCACCTTGCCGGTCGCCGTGCGCGGCAACGGCTCGGCGCGGAAGACGACTTGCGAAGGCACCTTGAACCGGGCCAGCCGCTCGGCGGCGAACTGCTGCAGTTCGGACGTCGACGGCGTGTGGCCCTCGCGCAGGTTGACGACCGCCACCACCTCCTCGCCGTAGACCGCGTGCGGCAGCCCGACGATGGCGACGTCGGCCACGGCGGGGTGCTCGAACAACGCCGCCTCCACTTCAGCCGAGTAGACGTTCTCGCCGCCGCGGATGACGACGTCCTTGAGCCGGTCGACGACGTAGAAGAACCCGTCCTCGTCGCGACGGGCGAGGTCGCCGCTGTGGAACCACCCGTCGGTGAACGCCTCCGCCGTCGCCTCCGGCTTGTTCCAGTACCCCCGGACGACATTGGGGCCGCGCACCCACAGCTCGCCCACGACGCCGTCCGGCACCTCGTCGCCGCGCTCGTCGACGATCTTGACGTCGGCGCCCAGCACGGGCCGGCCGATGCTGTCGGGCCGGGAAAGGTAGTCCTCGCCGGAGTTGACCACGACGGCGGACGTGGTCTCGGTGAGCCCGTAGC
>JBKOUV010000046.1:0-64905 GCA_046723555.1 Actinomycetota bacterium
CGATCAGGGTGTGTGGGATGCTGGAGTGCTTCCGAAGGGGAAGCACGTGATGCCCTGGCGGATCGAGGACGAGCTCAAGGCGCTGGGCGCGAACTACATCCAAGCTGGATTGTGGAAGGCCTTCGCCGTTCGCGACGGCAACCTGATCACCGGCCAGCAGAACTTCAGCGGCTCCGAGACCGCCGCCCTCGTCATCGAAGCGCTGGGACGTTGAGCTTCCGCCGGTGTGCTGCGCCGCGCGCACCGCCACGACTCGCAAGCCCGCGATCGGCTCGGGAGCGATCGCGGTAGCCCAAACGATGGGAGCACGCTGCGTCGAAGCGGGTCATCCCGCAGATCCGGTCGCCGCTGAGGGGTGAGGACGTAGAGGCCCACCCCGTGGCAGATGCCGGCCGGCTGCACAGATAGGCGCCGAACGCCGGCTGACCATTGGCTCGCGTTCGCACGAGGTCGAACCTCCACCCCGACCTGAAGATGCTGGCGCAGAAGCGTGCCATGACCTCATGACGCCTTCGTCTCGATGCCACCGCGTGATTCGAAGCGCGCGCACGTGCGGAGAAGACCGAGGACGTACCGCGATCCCAGATCGGTAATCGCACCAGACACCTCCAAACCCGATCAGCGATTCGCTCGGCGTCGGCGATGCATCGTCCATGCGCCAAAGGCGCCATCTCCTCACGAGTCACGCTGACCCACCGCGAAACGTTCACCCGTGGGCTCGCCAGACGCGCAACACCTTGACCGACGGAGGCGCGAGTGGAGCCGATACCAGAGACCCGGTACGCGGAGGCGGTAGAGGGCGCGCAGGTGGCGTACCAGGTGGCCGGGTCCGGTCCGGTCCTGCTCCTCGGGTTCAACGCAACGGCAGGCATCGACGTGATGGGGGAGGAACCGAGGTTTGTTCGCTTCCTCGACCGCCTGTCGTCATTCAGCCGCCACGTGTGATTCGACCCTCGCGGTCACGGTCGTCGTCATCGCTCCCTAGCGGCGAGGCGCGCATCGTCGAGAGTGTCACCGATGACATGGACGCTGTCCTCGGCGCGATCAGGGAGGAGCGGACCGTTGTGCTGGGCTTGACGTCGCCACCGGCCATGCTCTTCGCCGCCACCCATCCGGCCCGCACCGCGGCGCTCGTCCTGTTCGAGCCGACCGCCCGGTTCCGCGGCGACGGTCGCTACGCCGGCCTCGAGAACGAGCAGGTCGAACAGGCGCTGGCGAGGCTCGAACGCGACTGGGGTACCGGCGCGATGAGCCGGCTGTTCGGTTGGAGCGGCGACGAACGGTTACAGCGCTGGTACGGAAAGTGCGAGCGCTTGCTGTACGCACCTCGCGCGCCCGTTCGCGTGCATCGATCGGTGTTCGACATCGACCTGCGGGACGCGCTCCCCACCATCCCGGTGCCGACACTCGTCGTGGCACGTCAACGGTCCCACCGGCTGGGCCAGAGCCAGTATGTAGCCGAGCACATCGCGAGCGCCAACTACCTCGAACTCCCAGCAGACGATTACCTGGTCGCGGCGCTCGACGCCACAGACGCGCTCAGCAGGGACCACCGCACACCACTTCTTCAGGAGGAAGTAACTAGCGGACCGCGTGGATACGTCGCAAACGCCTGCTCTGCTGTGACCATTCCTCAAACTGAGAGCGCGAGGCTCGCCGGCCGTCCGCTACCGGCCACGATCAGCCCGCCAGCTGGTCGAGGAGCTGCGCGGTCGTGCAGCGGTAGGACAGCAGCGAGTAGTCGAGGCTGGCGAGGGAGCGCTCGGCCGCGTCGGGCTCGACCACACCACACGCGTCCTCGACGACGACCGGCAGGAAGCCGAGGTCGGCGGCGTGGCGGGCTGTCGGCTCGATGCCGATCTCCAGTACCGCGCCGACGAGGAGCAGTGTGGTCACCCGCCGATCCCGCAGGATCACGTCGAGAGGCGTGCCGACAAACGCCGACATGCCGAACTTGTCGAAGACGGGCTCACCGTGCTCGGGCGCCAGCTCGGGAACCAGCTGGGCGTGGGCGGCGGCGGGCGGGAACGTTGAGCGCACGTCCGCCGCGGACTGGACCCGCTGCCACGACATGGCGGTCTTCAGCGCGGCCACGCCCATGTGCGAGGGAGGCAGTGAGACGTGCCGCACGTAGACCACGGGAACATTGGCGGCACGCGCGGCATCGAGGACCTGCCGAACGCGCTCCACGACAGCGTCGGCGTCACGGACGTGGGCGAAGATGCCGACCTGGGCGTCGTAGACCAGGACAGCAGCGGTCCGCGGATCGCACATCTCGGCCACGTTGTCGGGGATCGCCATGCCGAACGCATGCTGCACGAGCCCACAATGGCAGACCCGACGGGCCGTGGTGGGCGACGCGTGGCGTCGATTCCGGACGACGGGACTCGGACCGGCCTGCGGCTCGTCGGATTCGCCGAGAGTACGGCGACGTCACATGGTTGTCCGAACGGATTCGCCATGCCGCCGACGGCGTGGCGTTGGTTCCGGGCGCGGCGGTCGATGACTTGGTCGACCCCGACCCGACCAGTCGCCTGGCCGAGGTCGCGGGCCGATTAGCGCAGCGTGCTGTGCTTCGAGCCACCACACGAACATCGCCGCGAAGGTCATACAGTTGGTTGACTCGTGCGCTCGCCGAGCGGATCGCCCAATTCCCCGCGGCCGGCGTCGTCGCAATCAAGGACCGCATCAACGCGATCACGCTCGCGCCGACCGACGACTTCCGCCGCGATTCCGATCTCTTCGGCGAGGGGGTGCGCAACGCCGAGACACAACGCCGAATCCAAGTCGCCATGCAGCGTGGCCTGCAGACCCGAAGCGCGGAGATGGATTTCGCCCACATCGTCGATGCCTTGGCGACGTAGTCCGCTTCGTCACTGCCGGTCGCGGCACCGGACCGCGTCGTCCGCCGCTGTGGAAGGATTGCTGACCGCCCTGAGCACGAGCGGAGATCCAGAGTGTCCGACGACCACACGATCATCGACGTCCACGCGGGCGACGACCTTTCTCCTCTCGCCGGGTCGTGGGAGGTCGACGCAACTCATACGGCGCTTGAGTTCGTCGCTCGGTACGCGATGTTCACGCTCGTGCGTGGCCGTTTCACGTCGTTCTCGGGCACCGTCGCCATTGATCCTCTTCATCGTGAGGCGACGGAGATCGACGTCGAGATCGACGCTTCGTCGGTGGACACGGCGATGGCGGTGCGTGATGCACACCTGCTCGGCGGGGATTTCTTCGACGTAGAGCGCCATCCGAAGATCGCGTTCCGCGCCCGGGGTGCGACGGTGCTAGCCGCAGGTCGCTACACGGTGGCTGGCGAACTGACGATCCGGGGCATCGCCCAGCCGGTCCGGCTCGTCGTCGACGTGTTCGGTCGAGCGCCGGACATGCTGGGCAATCCCCGGCTCGGCTTGAAGGCGACGGCGAAGGTGCAGCGCGCCGTCTGGGGCATCACGTGGAACGCGCCCGTCACTGGCGGAGGCGTCGCCTTGGCCGACGACGTCGACCTCGAGCTCGATGTGTCGCTCGTGCCGGCCGGCACCTCGGCTCGGTCCTCGTAACGGTTCGCCCTCGGGGTGGAGTTTCGCCGGAACACAACTGGCCGACGAGCTGTTGACCTGCCCACAGACCACGAAAGGTGGAGATATGACCGAGTCGACAGGGCGCGCCGTCCTCGCCGGCGGCTGCTTCTGGGGTGTTCAAGAGTTGGTCCGCAAGCTCCCCGGCGTCATCTCGACGCGAGTCGGGTACACGGGTGGTGACGTCCCCAACGCCACCTATCGCAATCACGGCACCCACGCCGAGGCCATCGAGATCATCTTCGATCCGTCAGTGACGAGTTATCGCGATCTGCTCGAGTTCTTCTTCCAGATCCACGACCCGACGACCAAGAACCGCCAGGGCAACGACATCGGGCTGAGCTACCGGTCGGCGATCTACTACACCTCCGACGAGCAGCGGAGGGTTGCCGAGGACACGATCGCCGACGTGAACGCGTCTGGTCTGTGGCCGGGCCAGGTCGTCACCGAAGTGGAACCGGCCGGCCCGTTCTGGGAGGCCGAGCCGGAGCACCAGGACTACCTGCAGCACTACCCGAGCGGCTACACGTGCCATTTCGTCCGCCCGAACTGGAAGCTGCCTCACCGGCAAGCCGCGACTCCGGCCGCGACCGCAAAACGGTGACGGAGCACTTCCGTCGGCGGGCCTGAGCGCCGGCAGAACCTCCTGAGGTGAGGTGGGGCGGCAACGCCCACGTCTCCGAGGCCGCTTTCGTCACCCGGATTCGACCGGATTCGACGGCTTTCGGGTGACCAAGCCGTCGAGAAGTGCGCGGCTGTTGGAGTCACCGAGGGGGCGACGTCTCGCATGTCGACCACAGTGAACACACCGACGACCGTCGCTGCCTCACTGCGCAACTCGCGGGCGAACGCCGCTGTTGGAGAAGAGCTCCGCGCGTCCCGGTCCCCACGTCGGTGAGCCCGGCGATGAACTCCTCGGCGTCGAGGTGGTCGTCTCGTGGTAATGGAGCGTGGACATCGCTCCTCCTTGGTGTTGCTACTGACGGCCGAGAGCCGGGTCGCTGTAGGAAGCACGGCCGTTGTCGAGGTGGCCGGCGAAGGTTCGAAGCCATGACGTGCCGGGCACCGACACGGTGAGGTCGTACCAGCCGGCGCTCCTTTGGGTGCCTAGCGTCGCCCTCCCTTGCCGGATGCGGACCGGACCTGCGTACGCGTCGACGACCTCGACCCTCACGCCCCGCGGGGCGGCCACGTCGATCCGCAGGCTGTTGGAGCGACCATCGCGCCGCACGGAGGCCTCCGCCGGATCCGTGCCAGCCGTGCCGGCGAACCGCCGGAAGAATCCATTGGGGCCGTGCACGTGGATGTCGTAGTCACCGGACACGGGCCACGACGCCTCCAGTGCGTCCCCAGCACCGACCGTGTAGCTGTGGGGCGGGCCGGCGGGCGTGAGCAGCCGAGCATGGAAGTGGGCCCCGAGCGACCCGCGGTTGACGAACTCGACGTCGATCGTGCCGTTGCCCGTCGTCTCTTCGACCGCCAGGTCGTAGCCGATCGGACGGGCCGGCCGCACGCCCGGCTCCTGCACCGGTAGCGACCCGCTGGCCGGCGGGTCGGGGAAGTAGGTGTCGTGACGAGCGCGATCCGGCGGCTCGTAGGCGTCCG
The DNA here is from genome assembly GCA_046723555.1 of Actinomycetota bacterium. Taxonomy (GTDB): domain Bacteria; phylum Actinomycetota; class Acidimicrobiia; order Acidimicrobiales; family Ilumatobacteraceae; genus JALZMG01. The sequence continues at coordinate 5,184 of JBKOUV010000046.1, forward strand.
TACTCGGCAGGGGCGGGACGGAACGGACGCGCTTGCCGAAGTCGAAGGCCGATGTCAGGTCTCCGGCCACCGCCCGTCGCCAGGGCGTGATCTGCGGCTCTGCTACTCCGAACCGCTGCTCCATGAACCGCAGGATGGACGTGTGGTCGAATGTCTCCGAGCACACCCAGCCGCCGGTGCTCCACGGTGAGACGACGTACATCGGCACCCGCGGCCCGAACCCGTAGTGGCCGGCGAGCGGCTCGTAGTCGCTCCCCGCGTAGAACTCGTGCTCGGTTGAAACCGTCGAGTCGCCCGGGATCTGCCGTGTGTTCGGGTGCGGCGGAACGAGGTGGTCGAAGAAGCCGTCGTTCTCGTCGTAGGTGATGAACAGCACGGTCCTGCGCCAGACGTCCGGGTTCGAGGTCAGTGCGTCCAGGACCTTGGAGATGTACCAAGCGCCGTAGTTCGTCGGCCAGTTCGAGTGCTCGCTGAACGTCTCGGGCGCGGTGACGTAGCTGATCGCCGGCAATAGACCGGCGGCGACGTCGGCGGCGAGGATCTCGAAGTAGTCCTGCCCGGCCTTGTTGTTGGTGCCCGTCCGTGCCTTCTCGTAAAGCGGACTGCCGGGCTGGGCGTTGCGATACGAGTTGAAGTACAGCAGCGACGTGTCGCCGTAGTTGCCGATGTACGGGTCGGCGTCCCAGCCCCAGAAGCCCTCGGCGTTCAGGCCCGAGCCGATGTCCTGGTACACCTTCCACGAGATGCCGGCCGCCTCGAGCCGCTCGGGATAGGTCGTCCATTCGTAGCCGAGCTCGTCGTTGTAGAGCACGGGCCCGCCGCCGGTGCCGTCGTTGCCGGTCCAGCCCGTCCACATGTAGTAGCGGTTCGGGTCGGTGTTGCCGATGAACGCGCAGTAGTAGGCGTCGCATATGGTGAAGGCGTCCGCCAAGGCGTAGTGGAAGAGCGCATCTTGTCGCTGCAGGTACGCCATGGTCGCCGTGCCCTTTGCCGGCACCCATCCGTCGTAGTACCCGGCGTTGATCGCCGCGTGCCCGTCGGTCCACGAGTGCGGTGTTCCGGTCAGGTACGCCGCGCCGAGGTCGTCGACGGTCGGGTGGAACGGCAGCAACTCGGGCGACGCGCTGTCCCCGGTGGGCTGGTACCACACGGGGTTGCCGCTCGGCAGCAGCGCCGGATGCGGCTCGCCGAACCCACGCACGCCGCGCATGCTGCCGTGGTAATGGTCGAACGAGCGGTTCTCCTGCATCAGGACGACGATGTGCTCGACGTCCTCGATGCTGCCCCGGGTGCGTTGAGCGGGGATGCCGGCGGCGCGGGCGATCGAGTCGGCGAAGCCGCTGGACATCGCGGTGGCGGCCGTGGCGCCGCCCGCAAGTTGAAGGAACCGACGACGGTCGATCTGGACCATGGATGTCTCCTCCGGCTCGAGTTGCTCAACCGTCGCAGTCGCATGCGAACACCGATCGCAGTCCGCATGACCATCAGCCGAACACTGGGTAGCGACCGGTTAACGCCGCTACCTGCACGCGACCGTGATCGCGCTTCTGCTCGCGCCTCGAGTGGGAGTCGTCAGCCGTGGGCGGCGATGGCGCCGAGATCCGGGTTGTCGGTGAAGAATCCGTCCATCCCGGCGCTCAGGTACGCGTCGATCTCGCCGACGAGGTCACCGACGGCGTTGGGATCGCTGCCGACGCGGAAGTCGAGCGGTAGGAACTGGTTCTCTCGGCGGAACGTCCAGCCGTGGACTTCGAGGTGTCGACGGTGGGCGTCGCGGATGACGTTCGTGGGTTGTCCCAGCGTCCCGGACGCTGTGCGTGGGATCAGGACGTCCTTGCAGGCGCCGATGCCGTCGGCGTAGCCGGCGACGTCGCGCAGGCCGCTCGGCGTGACGAGGTCGGCGTACGTGCGGGGATCGCCGGCGGCGACGAAATCGAAGGGCGCGCCCGTGCAGTTGATCAGCTGCACAAGTGGGACCGGCGTCATCGCGGCGAGTTGGCGCAGGTTGCCGACCTCGAAGCTCTGGACGAAGACCGGCGAGTTGCGCCGATTGAACCCGTCGGCGGCGAGCATCGCCACCAGCGGTTCCTCGAGCGAGAGCCCGACGCCGTCGAAGTACGTCGGATGTTTCGTTTCCGGATAGACCCCGACGGGATCACCGTCGCAGGTGCGGGAGTGGCGGGCCAGGTCGAGCACCTCGTCGAGGGTGGGCACGGGATACAGGCCGTTGAAGGCGCTGTTCTGGGGGCGGACCGCCGGGATCCGCTCGACCGCACGCAGGGTTCTCAGCTCGGCCAGGGTGAAGTCTTCGGTGAACCAACCGGTCACGGCGACGCCGTCGATCGTCTTGGTGGTCCGGCGGGCGGCGAACTCGGGGTGGTTGGCCACGTCGGTCGTGGCGCCGATCTCGTTCTCGTGCCGGGCCACGAGCACCCCGTCCTTGGTGGCGACGACGTCGGGTTCGATGTAGTCGGCGCACAGCAGGATCGCCTGCTCGTACGACGCCAGCGTGTGCTCCGGCCGGTACCCGCTCGCGCCGCGATGGCCGATCACCAGCGGATCGCGCGGACTGTCGCGACGAATGCTGCGGAAGTCGATGACGATCAGCTCGGTGTCGTCGGGAGTGCCGGGGATCCGCCCGTTGCCGCCGGGGTAGTTGTTGTCGAGACCGACGAGGAAGCGGCCGTGGTCGAGCCCGACGACCACTTCCACCGATTGCAGGGCGAAGGCGAACGGATCGCCCACGCCATAGGCACCGGGCGACGCGGCGACGCCGATGTCGTCGGGGTTGTTGATGCGGAGCAGGTCGGCGACCAGCGCCTTGGTGACGAAGCCGTCGCGGTCAGTGTCGCCGAGGTTGACGTCGTAGAGCCGCTTGGTGACCGAGGCCGGACCCTGGAAGTCGTCCCGCTCGATGACCACCATGTGGCCGCGTCCGGTCATGAACGCGTCGCCGATCACGTTGGCATCGGTGTCGGTCTCGTACTGCCACCTGCGCCCGGTGTACTGCTGCGCGCGCACGTCGAACTCGTAGACGAAGCGCCGGCGCTGGATCGGGTCGTCGGTGAACGCGCCCTCGACGATGGGGTAGAGGAACCGCTCGTCCTTGGACATCGCCATCGCCTCGAAGCCGCGGCTGCGCGGGACGCGCGCAACCTCGCCGGGTTGGAGGTTCGGGTTCTGCGGCGACTTGCCGGCGGGGAACGGCACCGGGGGAGCCAGCACCGCACCGGATGCGTCGACGTGGAGGAGGAACGGGCCGAACTCCTCACCGATCCAGAACGTGCCGTCGCCGAGCCGGACGACAGACTCGATGTCGAAGTCGTCCCCGGTCAGCAGACGATCCGCCGTGGCCTCGTTGACGATCGGGAACGGGATCAGGTGGTCAGGGTCGCGCAGGGAGATGAACTCGCCGACGTCGATGCCCCCCGGCCCACCGCTCGCGCTCTCCCAACGTGGCGTGATGTGATACAGGCGGAGCAGGAAGTCACCCGAGTTGCCCTTGGCTCCGAACCCGTTGTCGGGCATCGCCCAGAACGTCCCGTCCCCGTTGTCGACCATGCCCGAGAAGCCCGGGATCACCTGCCCGGCGTACGGGGGCGTGCGGCCGTTGGCCGGCGTCGAGAGCAGGCCCGACGGAGGACCCGGCGCCAAGAAATCCGCCGACAGGGTCGCCCGCAACTCGAGCTCGGGCGCCGCCCGACGTGACTCGCCCGGCGTACGGTCGCCCGCTGCGGTCGCTTCCGTCGCCGGGACCATTGACGCAAGTGCCACCGCCACCACACCGGCGAACTTGAACGCTGGACGCAACCGCATGACGCAATTTCCTCCTCCGAACTCCCACCCGTTCGGTGCAACCTACGACGTGCCGGTGACGGTCAGTCGTCGAACACGTGAACGCCGCCTCAACGTTGAGCGAGCGGCGCTCGAAGCGAGGCTGCCGGCTCAGTTGCTCATCGTTGCCGACTGGTGAACGCAATCCGAACTGACGGTGAAGTCGCCAACGGACCAATCCGGGACCATGACAGGCTCTCATCCCGTGACCCTCAAGAGTGTCTTCGCCAACGCCCGGGACCAGCGGGACGTAGCCGCAGGAACGACGATCTTCGATGAGGGCGACACCGGCGACGAGATGTTCGGCGTGATCAGCGGCAAGATCGAGCTCCGTCGCGGCGGCGAGATCGTTGCCACAGTCGGCCCGGACGGCACGTTCGGCGAGATGGCGATCATCTCGGGCGCCCCGCGAAGCCTGACCGCGGTCGCCTCCGAGTCCTCGCACATCGCCGCGATCAACCGACACACCTTCTTGTTCCTCGTTCACGAGACGCCAACGTTCGCGATCGATGTAATGCGTTCGCTCGTCGACGTCATCCGCGCCCAGGACCGCTAGGGACGCCGCCCCCGGGCCGTGGTCAAGGCTCGCCGGCGGCCCGTTGACGGAGGGCTCTACACGTATTCGAGTCGACGCTTCGCCCGCCTCACCGCCGGATGATCGCCGAACACTCGGTGAACGCTGATCCGGTACGCGTGGAGGCGGTCGATGCGGTCATCGAGCCCACCCGCGGCGAGGTCGGCACAGGACAGCTCGAACACCGATCGGCTGCCTACCGGTGTCCCGTATGCGATCGGTGAACCCTCGAGGCGCTGGCAGCCGTCCATGGAGCCCACAACACGCAAGAAGGACGCCGAGGCGCTTGAACTGCTTCGAGGCGCTGGTGGCCGTCGGCCGTTCGGAAGCGGACGAGATAAGCGCGCGATCCGTCGCTCAGTCGCTTCTCGACGATCGACGCCACGAGGCGAAGCTACCGCTCCCAGGTGCACACCAGGTGCGCCGAGCCGGCCGGAACGGGCCGACACCGGTTGACACGGATCGGCACAAAACACCAGCTAGTCGGCTGTTTCCGCCGAAGGTGAACCATGCCAGAAGCCCCCTGTTTCGCGTTCACACCGTGGAGGTCAGGCGATCGAGGCGCCTATCGCCCACCCGAAAGTCCTGGTCGGAGGCATGGCCTTGGCCGAGCGACTTCGTATCGCGGTAACGCCCGCTCGACGGTTCGCCCTCGAGGCCGACCACGGGTCGCTTCTGCCAGCGCCCGATCCTTGATCGGCCGGCATCACCATCGCGCCATACTTGTGCGGGGTTGAAGAAAGTGCACGGGAGAGCAGCGCGCCAGCGAGGGGACGAAAGATGAGGCAGCTATCTGGAGTCGACGCGAGCTTCCTCAACATGGAGACGGCCACCCAATTCGGGCACGTCAACTCGATCACCATCATCGACCCCGCGACCATGAGCGGCGGCACCACCGTGTACGCGGAGCTGAAACGTACGATCGAAGAGCGGCTGCATCTCGTGGACATCTATCGCCGCAAGCTCGTCGCAGACCCGTTCGGCCTGGACAACCCGTACTGGGTCGACGATCCAGATCTCGATCTCGAGTTCCACATCCGTGAAATCGCGTTGCCTGCGCCCGGTGACGATCGTCAGCTCGCCGAACAGGTGGCCCGCCTCGCCGCACGCCCCCTCGACCGATCGCGGCCCTTGTGGGAGTGGTACGTCATCAGTGGGCTCGAGGGCGGGCTCGTCGGGCTCTTCATGAAGCTGCACCACGCGACGATCGACGGTGCGTCCGGTGTCGAACTCCTCCACGTCCTTCTCGACACCGACCCCGATGCTCGGGTCATCGAGCCGCCCGCCGAGCCGTGGCGTCCTGAGCCGACGCCGACGTCGCTCGAGCTTCTCGGTCGTGCCCTGTGGAGCTATGCCATGCGTCCCCAGAAGGCACTGGAGTACCAGCTCCGGCTGATGCGTGAGACGGCACGGTGGGCGCGAAGTCCAGCGTTGCGCCAGGTGTCCTCCAGTTGGCTGCCGTCGACGTGGCCTTGGCCGACGTCGAAGGATCGCACGGACGACAGAGCCCGGTTGACGGGAGCAGCTCCGGCGACACCGTTCAATCGCGCCATCACGGCGCATCGCCGCTTCGCGTTCTGCACGCTGAAGCTCAGCGACGTGCAGGCAGTGAAACGGGCGCAGGGCGTCACCGTCAACGACGTCGTGATGGCGATGTGCGCGAGCGCCTTGCGCCGCTACCTGCGGGAGCGGGAGGCGCTACCCGAGGAGTCGCTGATCGCGATGGTTCCCGTCTCCGTGCGTACCGGAGACGAGTCGGACACCTACACCACCCGCGTCACTGGGGTGATGTGCGCGTTGCACACCGATCTGGCCGATCCGCTCGAGCGCCTCATGGCGATTCACGAATCGATGGCCGCCGCCAAAGAGCTCCAGCGCGCAATTCCGGCGGACGTGCTCACCGACATCACGCAGTTCACGCCACCGGCGCTCGCAGCACTCGCAGCCCGTCTAGGGAGCATGACGAAGATCGCCGATCGAATGAGGCCTCCCGCCAATCTGATCATCTCGAACGTGCCCGGCCCCCGGCAGCCGCTGTACCTGTCCGGCGGAGTCGTGAAGCACTACTACCCGGTGTCGGGCGTGGCCGAAGGCATGGGACTCAACATGACGGTACAGAGCTACCTCGACAACCTCGACTTCGGCCTGATCTCATGTCGCGAGCTCGTCCCCGACCTCTGGGACCTGTGCAACCTGCTGCCCGGGTCTCTCGCCGAGCTGGAAGCTGCTGTTGCGCAGTAGCCGCTCAGCCCGCCTGGTTGCCCTCGATGTAGCTGCGTAGGACGCCGAGCAGAGCGTCGCGCTGGGCGGGAGTCAGACGCTCATCGCGCCGGATGGCGTCCTCGGTGGTGACGTTGCTCTCCTCGAGCGGTAGGCCGGCGGCATACATGATCAGCTGGTCCGGGCGGATGCCGAGGCCCTCAGCCACGGAGCGCAGGACACGGATCGACGGTTCGTGCAGCCCCCGCTCGAGTTGGCTCATGTAGGTGTCGGAGAGATCCGCCACACGGGCGAGATCGCGCTGCGACTGCTGGTTGAACTTCCGCTGCGCCTTGATGTAGTCGCCGAGGCGCCGGAGCTGGTCCTTCCAGAGCGCCTCGGCGACATCCACGATCGAAAGTCTTACTTCTTCGCCGTCTTGGCAGCAGCCGGCTCCGATACCTCGAGGAGGCCGAGGGCGAAGTCCTTGTTCGCCTCGAGCAGCTTGGTGGCGAAGGCAAACGTTTCCTCCACGACCTCACGCGTCGCTTCCGGATCCGGCGAGGGGATCCAGGGAGCGATCGCCGACGGGACCTCGGGCTTGGCCGAGGATGCGAGATCGCGGTAGGCGCTGAGCACGCGTTCCTGGACGGACGTGACGTACTTGAGCGTGGATTCGTTCGCCGCACTGAGCGCTTCGAGAGTGCTGTTCGTCATGGGCTTGCCTTTCGTTCGTAGTCAAGTTGGTGTTCTGCGCACTATACTACGCAAGGCGGAGGGACCTGTCAAGAGCTTTCTTGACAGATACTGCTGAAAGTCTCGGCCACCGCTGACTTGGCCGGTGAGCGAGGCCCCGTCCCGGTGCCACTTGACATGGGGTCAGAAGACACTGCGCAGGCCGGAGCAACCACCGGCGAGCCTGAAGACTCGTCGATCGTGCGGATGTCCAAGGGTCCGGCGGATGACCGCGAGCACATGGTCATGAGCAAATCTCGGCATCGCAGTGGACTCGACTACCAGGGATTGCTGGTCCCTGTGATCCGGGACGCCGCTGGCAAATCCGTCGGCGATCTCGCTCGAGCGATCAACGACTTCGCCACCCGGGCCCGGTCACGCAAGCTGTCCCCGGACGAAGTCGGCGGCGCCACGTTCACGATCTCGAACAACAGTTCGGCAAGATCGGTCCTGGCGATGCCGACCATCAACCAGCCTCAGGTCGCGACCTTGTCCACGGATGCGATCGTCGAGAAGCCGGTCGTCGCCCGCGAACCCGACGGCACCCGCACTGTCGACGTCCACCCGGTCGGTGCCCTTGCCATGAGCTGGGACCACCGCGCTTTCGACGGGCGTACGCGGCCGGCTTCCTCAGCCGGGTGAAGCGGATCCTCGAGTCGGAGGACTGGTCGGGCCGGCTCTGACCAGAACGGCCTCGATCGCCTCGTGGAGCCTCGCCAGCTGGCGGTCTGCCGGCCAGCTCTCGGGATCGAACAGAGCTTGGATGGCGATCCCGTCGGCCACCGCGATGAGGTGCTCGGCCCACGCCGTCGCCTCATCGTCCGACGTCGGGCCGCAGTGTCGGGCCAGCCGGGCGAGGTGATTGCGGAACTCGCGGTACGCGTCGCGCTGGGCGTCGGAGAGCTCCTCATCGCCGGCGGCCTGGGCACAGAACGAGACGGTGACCATCCAATGCCGGCGACGGTCCTCGTCGAGCGGCAATGCCCCCTCGAGCGAACGTACCAGGGCGTCCTTCGGCGCCAGTGACTGGCGGGCGTCTCTTGCCGCGTGGCGCTGCGCGAGCGAGGATCGGAACGTGAACAGCAGCAGTTCTCGCTTGCCGCTGAAGTAGTGCGTGAGCGCCCCCGTGGTCCATCCCGCCTCGGCGGCGACGTCGCGCATCGTGGCCGCGCCGAGCCCGGAGCGGGCGATCAGTTGGGCCGCGGCGGCGGCGAGCTCCGCCCGCCGCTCGTCCGTATCGACGAACTTCGGCATTGACGCCACCCTATCACATCTGTTATATAACATCTGTTACCACAACATCCGCCCAGGAGTATCCATGGTCCACGTTCCGACTCGTGGGGATGTCCCCGTCCGGCTCGGTCCCGGCATCCCGATCACGCCTGGCTATGGACCGAGCTCGATCCCGAGCCAACCGTACGTCGACCCCGTCCAGTTCGAGCTGGAGCGCGAGAAAGTGCTCAACACCACGTGGCTTCTCGTCGGGCGGTCGTCCGACATCGCCGACGCCGGCGACTGGATCAGCTTCGAGAGCCACGGCGAGACCGCCGTCGTCACGCGTCAAGCCGACGGCTCACTGGCCGCGTTCCACAACGTCTGCCAGCACCGCGGCGTCTCGTTCGTCACCGAATGGAAGGGCTGCGGCGCCAAGCGGTTCACGTGCCCGTACCACGGGTGGATCTACGACTCCACCGGCAAGGTGGTCGGTGTACCGGAGCGGATCGACTTCGACGAGGAGCAGGTGCGCGACCTCCGCGCTCCCGCCGTCGCCGCCGACGAGTGGGGCGGCTGGGTGTGGGTGAACCTCGCCGGGCCGGAGGCCGCACCGTCTCTGGAGGACTGGATCGGCAGTGACATCATGGCCGACCTCGGTCGGTACCGGATGGAGGACATGATGCTGCTCGAGACGCTCGAGTGGGACGTGCCGGTCAGCTACAAGGCGGTCGTCGACGGCTTCAACGAGATCTACCACGCGACGTCGTTGCACGGCGTCGGCCCGGCCTGGACGAAGTCAGCCAAGGACGCGACGTTCCACGTGGTGAACGACCACAACTACATGTGCTTCGTCCCGCGCCACCAGTACCGGGAGCAACTCGCCGAGGAGTGGGACCACCACCGGTACGCGATCTGTCACTACGTCGTCTTCCCGAACACGATCTTCAACTGCAACCCCGAGCACATCCAGGTCTTCAACCCGATCCCGGTCGACGTCGACCGCACCCGCTTCCTCTGCTGGGAGCTCGTGTATCCGGGACACGACGACGATCCGGAGTACGCGGCCTACAAGCGGCGGATGCTCGATCACTGGGAGCACCTGAAGGTCGTCGTCGGCGAGGACGTCGACATCTACAACCAGCTGCAGCGGACCAAACGGTCGAGTCGCTACCAGCGGAACCTGCTCTCCTCACGTGAGTTCAAGATCGCCCACTACCACGGCCTGATGGCGGAGATGATCCGCGGCTGACCGCTCTCACGACGCCCGGGCGGGTGCTCGGTGCGCTCAGCGGGATCGGAACCGCAGCAGGAGCGTCCGGCGGGAGAAGCGCCAGCGGCCGGCGTCCCGGCGGAAGTCGTCGTCGTAGTGGAAGTAGATCAGCGGGCCCGTGCCGTCACCGGTCGACCGCGTCGCCAGACACCAGCCCGCGCCGCGCACCTCGGACTCCGACACCGCAACGAGGAGCGGCGGCCCAGGGACGTGGATCATCGGACGGGTGGGGTCGAAGTGCTGGAGCACCGTGGCTGCGATGGCCTCGGGGCCGCGGGCGGAGCCGTAGCCGAGCTCGGTGCCGTCCCACGTCGCGTCGGCCGTGAACAAGCCGGCCAGCTCGTCCGCTCGTCCGTTGTCGGTGAAGAACGCGTAGGCCTGCACCAGGTTGTGCAGCTCCGCCACGACGTCGGGTGGTGGGGGCTCGCTCCACCCGCTCGCCGTGCCCAGGATCGTGTCTACCGTTCGCTCGGTGTGCACCGGAACCTCCTTGACTGAGGATCGATTCGAGTATTTCAGCCCTCACCGACCGCTCGTGGCGGCGTGCCGGCCGGCGCGGTACCCGAACACGATGGCCGGTCCGAGCGTCCCGCCCGCCCCTCCGTAGACGAGTCCCGTGGGCGCCGCCATCGCGTTGCCGGCCGCGTAGAGACCGGCGATGGTGTCGCCGCCGAAGTCGAGGACCCGCCCGTCGACGTCCGTTCGCGGCCCACCCTTGGTCCCGAGCGTGCCGCTGTGGATCTCGACGGCGTAGAACGGGGGTTCGTCGAGCGGCCCGAGCGTCGCCTGCGGCGAGCCGAGGAAGCGCTTGTCGCCCGACCAGCCGTCGTAGGCACTGTCGCCCCGCCCGAAGTCGTCGTCGCGGCCGAGTCCGACGAGCTCGTTCCAGCGGACCACGGTGGCGACGAGGCCAGCACGGTCCACGCCGATGCGTCCGGCGAGCTCGTCGACCGAGCCCGCCGTCGTGACCCACGACGGCACCGGGCTGCGGGGGACGAGGTCGAGCAGACCGTAGCGAGTGAAGTAGCCGTGATCGAACACCAGCCAGCACGGGAGGTTGGCGTATTCGAACCGATTCGGGTCGAACTGGTGGAACGCGCCGCCGAGAGCGTTGTAGTTCGCAGCCTCATTGGCGAAGCGCCGTCCCCGCCGGTTCACCATGATCGAACGTGGGAGCGTTCGCTCGCGCAGCACCAGCCGCGCCCGCGGCGCTCCGTAGAGCACCTCCCCGGGGACCTCCATCGTCGGCACCCACCACGCCTCGCTCATCGCGCCGACGGCGGCACCGGCGCGCAGGGCCATGCGGAGCCCGTCACCGGTGTTCGTGGGGATCGTGGTCGGGCTCGTCATCGGCCCCCGAAGGAACGCTCGCACGAGGTGCGGGTCCCATTCGAATCCGCCCGTCGCGAGCACGACGCCACGCCGCGCGTCGACCGCATCGACGGGACCATCGGGCGCGAACTCCACGCCCGTGACCCGACCGCCATCGCACTCCAGCTCGCTCGCCCGGGCGCCCGTCACCGGCTCGATCCCGCGGTCGAGGCAGGCCTTGAGCAGCGCCCCGACGAGCGCCTGGCCGCGGCCACGGGTGTCTCGGCGATCGCGGTCGCCAAGCTCCTCCTCGTCGATCACGCCGGAGCCGCCACCGAGCGGGATCTCGATCAACGTCAGCCGGGGGAGCGTCGGGGGCCGGACGACCCGCTCGGCCCAAGGTCCCAGCTCGACGAAGTCGAACAACTCCGGGTCGAGCGACCGCCCTCCTCCCGGCTTCCCGCCCGGGTGCTCGGGGTGGTAGTCCGGGTAGCCCCTCACCACGCGGAGGCGCAACGGTGTGGTCGCCTCCAGCCAGCGCACCACGTCGGGCCCGGTGTCGATCAGCGCGGCCGCGAGCGCGGGGTCGATCATCCCCAGCGAGAGCGAATCGAGGTAGGCAAGGGCCTCCTCCCGCGTATCGGACAGGCCGGCGGCCGCAGCATGGGGGTTGTTGGGGATCCAGACGATTCCGCCCGACAGCGCGGTCGTGCCCCCGACCGTCTCGCCCTTCTCGTACAGGCCGACCGAGGCCCCGTGCTCGTGGGCCGCCAAGGCGGCGACGAGCCCGGCCGCCCCGGTGCCGAGCACCACCACGTCCTTCGACACGGTCGCCATCGGGCCGTACCTCCCTCCGTGAATCAGGTGACTATTTTGAGAGCGTGACCATATTGCCCGCACCGGCGGAGCCCGTGGGTTAGACGGCTCGTACCACGAGATCGACCTCAAGGAGTGCCACCAGTGGACGCGGGAGGGCTCAACTCGGTGCGCACGATCGTCAGCGTCCAGTCGTTGTCCACGCCGATCCCACCGGTGGCGATGTGAGGAGGTGATCACCCGGATGATCAACGACGGGACGATCCTGGCCCGCCCCGCCCAACAGGACGACAAAGCGATGAAGCTGCTGCGCACCCTGTCGATCGTCTCTCGGCGCCGCGGGCCCGACATCGCCGACCCGGCCCCCAAAGTCGGCGTCCCCCCACCCAAGAAGAAGGCCGCCGCCCTGGCACCGGCCCCCGCCTGACGGGCGTTCTTGCAGCTCGATCCGCCCCCAGAGGCCAGGTCCAGCTGCAGAAATCAGGTGTGTGCATGTGGTAGCAAGAAACTCGATGGAGTTGCTGTTCATCCGGCACGCGCTCCCGCAGCGGGTCGAGGGGTTCGAGGGCCCGGCCGACCCCGAACTCTCCGAAGCCGGGCAGCACCAGGCCCGACACCTGGGGGAGTACTTGGCCTTCGAGCGGATCCACGCCGTGTTCGCCAGCCCCCTCCGACGGGCGTTCCAGACCGCCGAGCCGGTCGCTGCACGGCAGTCCATCGAGGTCACCATCGCCGACGGAATCGCCGAATACGACCGCGAGGCATCGGAGTACATCCCGATCGAACAGCTCAAGGCCGAAGGTCTGCCCGGCTGGCAAGACGTGCTGAGCGGCGACGTCCACCGCACCGCGGGGATCGATCCCCACGAGTTCCGCGCCGGCGTGGTCGAGGCGGTGGAAGCGATCATCGGTGCTCACCCGGGAGAGAAGGTGGCCGCGGTGTGCCACGGCGGCGTCATCAACGCCTACCTGACCCACGTCCTCGGCATCGCCGATCCGAGCGGGTTCTTCTACCCCAACTACACGTCGATCCACCGGATCGCGGCCGCGAGGAGCGGTGAGCGCAGCGTGCTCTCGCTGAACGAGACCTGCCACCTACGTGGGACCGGGCTGCCGGTCGGGTTGTTCGGCGGCTCCTGAGAGCGGGGACCATGGCGAAGGACGGCCCGTTCGAGCTCGGTCGCATCGTCCAGATCGCGTACGCCGTCGAAGACGTGCGGGCTGCGGCGCGGTCGTTCGCCGAGCGGGTGGGCGCGGGACCCTTCTTCGTCCGCCATCACGACCTGCCCCGTCACGTCGATCACCGCGGCGAGCCGGCCCGCTTCGACCACTCGTCGGCATACGGGCAGTGGGGAGCGATGCAGATCGAGCTGGTCCAGGTGCACAGCGCCGAGCCGGTCAGCCTGGCCGACATCGTTCAGCGGACGAGCGGCATCCACCACGTCGCCATGTTCGTCGACTCGATCCAGAAGGAGCAGCAGCGTCTGACCGAGCTCGGCTGGCCGCCGGTGATGACGGCGGAGACGGCGAGCGGCCTGCGTTACGCGTTCCACGACGCTCGTGCGCACCTCGGCCACCTGCTCGAGGTGTACGAGCCGTCGCCGGCCGTGCTCCGGCTCTACGCGATGGTGGCCACCGCGGCCCAGGGCTGGACGGGCGACGAGCCAGTGCGCGAGTGGTGACGCCGGCCTTCATCGAGCCCCCGGAGGTGTGGTACTTTCTCTACTCGGAGTCAATAAAGGGGTGCAGCGTGAGCGAGCGAACCGAGCTCGATGTGACGGTGCTTTCTTCGCCGCGCCGCGAAGCGGTCACTAGTGCTCCGGGGGCACCAGTGAACCGGCCCTGTCGTCATGATGGGAGGGTGCACCAGTGAGCGTCACGACTGAGACGAAGGAGACCCTCGACCGCGATCTCCTGCTGCAGATCTACGCGACGGTGGCCCGCATCCGGGCATTCGACGACAAGGCGAAGTCACTGATCAGCAACGCCCAGGCCTTCTTCGTCCACTACCCGGTGCGAGGCCACGAGATCATCTCGGCCGCCGTCGCGGCGGCCATCGGACCCGATGATTACATGACAGCGACCTATCGCGGCGTAGCCGACGAGATCGCCAAGGGCGTGCCGCTGCGAGAGATGTGGGCGGAGATGCTCGGCAAGCAGACCGGCACGTCGAAGGGTCGGGGCGGACCGATGCACATCTCCGACCCGGAGCACGGTCTGATGTTGTGCACCGGCATCGTCGGCGCCGGGATGCCGGTCGCCGTCGGCCTCGCCCTCTCGTCGCAGCTGAAGGACGACGGAAAGGTCACGATCGGCAACTTCGGTGACGGGGCGACGAACATCGGGGCGTTCCACGAGTCGCTCAACCTGGCCGCGGTTTGGTCCCTGCCGGTCGTGTTCGTGTGCCAGAACAACCAGTACGGCGAGCACACCCGTTATTCGGACACGGCCAGGAACGCGTCGGTCGTCGATCGGGCCGCGGCGTACGCGATGAAGGGGATCAAGGTCGACGGGATGGACCCGGTGGCGACGTACCTCGGCGCCAAGGAGGCCGTCGACCACGCTCGCAGCGGCGAGGGCCCCGTGCTGCTGGAGTGCGTGACGTTCCGCACGCTCGGCCATGTCCTCAGCGACAAGAACGAGTACATGGACCCGGACCAGCTTGCCGACCAGATCGCCAACGACCCAGTGCCGCGCTTCCGCGCGTGGATGATCGCCGAGGGGGTGGCCGACGAGGAGTCGCTGGCAAAGATCGACGGGACGGTGCGCGGCGAGGTCGACGCCGCCTACGAGCAGGCGGCGGCCGATTCCGACGCCGACCCGTCGACGGTGATCGAAGACAACTTCGGAACGGCCACGGCCGCCGAGGAGCCCGGCGAGGACGCCCAGCCGAACGAGCGGCTCACCTTCCGCAACGCCATCAACCAGGCGATGGACCAGGCGCTGGCCAACGACGACCGGGTGTTCATCCTCGGCGAAGACGTGGCCGACTCCGCCGGCGGGGGAGTGTTCCACGTGACCGAGGGCCTCTCGGCCAAGCACGGCGACCACCGGGTCCGCAACACTCCGATCTCCGAGGAGGCGATCATGGGGGCGAGCGTGGGCGCCGCCATCGCGGGCATGCGGCCGCTCCCCGAGATCATGTTCATGGACTTCCTCGGCGTGGCGTGGGACCAGCTCGCCAACCACGCCGCCAAGTTGCGCTACATGTCCGGGGGCCGCACCCCCGTCCCCCTCACGGTGCGCGTGAACATGGTCGGCGGCACCCCGATCGGCGCCCAGCACAGCCAGTCGCTCGAGGCGCTGCTCATGCACACCCCGGGCCTGAAGGTCGTGTTCCCGTCCACGCCGTACGACGCCAAGGGCCTGCTGCTGGCGTGCATCGAGGACGAGGATCCGTGTGTCTTCATCGAGAGCACGGCGCTGTTCATGAAACGGGGCATGGTCCCAACCGAGCCCTACACCATCCCGATCGGCCGTGCCGCCGTGCGCCGGACCGGCGACGACGTCACGATCATCAGCTACGGGCGTCTCATGAACGACGCGCTCAAAGCGGCGGAGCAGCTCGACGGCGAGAAGATCTCGGCCGAGGTCATCGACCTGCGCTCGCTCGCCCCCTTGGACATGGACACCGTGCTGGCGTCGGTCGCCAAGACGAAGCGAGCGGTCGTCGTCCACGAGGCGGTGCGGACGTGCGGGGCCGGTGCCGAGATCGCGACGCGGGTCCACGAGGAGCTGCACGGCCAGCTCGCCGGGCCGGTCCGTCGCGTCACCGCCCCCGATTCGTCGGTGCCCGCTCCCGCTGGACTGGTCGCCGTCTTCTATCCGAACGCCGATGCCATCGTCGCCGCGTGCCGGACGCTGAACTGAAGGAGGTACGACATTGACGACCACCTCTGATTCGGCGACGCAGCCGAAGGGTGCGGCCCGTTCTCCCGGGCCGAGTTACCAGCAGCTGCTCGACGCCGACACCCACGAAGTCCCGGGAATCCTGCGCGAAGAGTCACCGCGCTTCTTCGGCGACGCCGACGTCCCGATCGAGCATTACATCTCGCGGGAGTGGCACGAGCGGGAGAAGGAGCGGCTGTGGTCGCGCGTCTGGCAGTTCGCCTGCCGCGAGGAGCACATCCCACACGTCGGCGACCACATCGTCTACGACGTCGCCGGCCGCTCGTACATCATCATGCGGTCCACGCCCGACACGATCAAGGCGTTCCCCAACGCCTGCCTCCATCGTGGCCGCCAGCTCAAGCAGTACGACGGCAACTGCTCCGAGATCCGGTGTCCCTTCCACGGGTTCGCCTGGCACCTCGACGGCAGCCTCCAGGACGTACCGGCCCACTGGGATCTGCCCCACGTCACCGCGGACCGCTTCCACCTACCCGAGGTGAAGGTCGGCACCTGGGACGGATTCGTGTTCATCAACCCCGATCCGGACGCCGAGCCGCTCGAGGGCTTCGTCAAGGAACTGGCCGCCCACTTCGACCGCTGGAACCTCCGCGATCGCTACGTGCAGGCGCACGTCTCGAAGATCATCGAGGCGAACTGGAAGATCGCCCAGGAGGCGTTCTGCGAGGCGTTCCACGTCAACGCCACCCACCCGCAGATCCTGCCGTACATCGGCGACACCAACAGCCAGGTCGACGTGTGGGAGAACTGCAGTCGCGTCATCACGCCGGCGGCGACACCCAGCCCGCTGCTCGACTGGACTCCCGACAACGAGACAATCCTGCGCTACGCGCTCGACGTGCGCCTCGACGAGGAGCTGTTCATCACAGTCAAGGAGGGGCAGACCGCCCGCTCGGCGATGGCCGACGCCACCCGCAATAAGTGGCGGCCGGTCGTCGGCGAACTCATCGACGAGTGGTCGGACGCCGAGATGGTCGACAACCTCGACTACACCCTTTTCCCGAACTTCCACCCGTGGGGCGCGTTCAACCGCATCGTCTACCGCTTCCGGCCCAACGGCGACGACCACCGGTCCTCGATCATGGAGGTGCTGTTCCTCGCCCCGTTCAAGGGCGAGCGCCCGCCGCCGGCGCCGGTGCACCGTCTCCGTGTCGACCAGCCGTGGACCGATGCCGCCGAGCTCGGCGTGCTCGGCAAGGTGTTCGAGCAGGACACCTTCAACATGGCCCGCGTGCAGCTTGGACTGGAGACCACGCGCAAGCCAGGCGTCACGCTCGCCAACTACCAGGAGAGCAAGGTCCGCTGGCTGCACGTGAAGCTGGAGCAGTGGCTGAATGGAGGGGGCTGACGTGTACGGCGTGATGCACCCGTTCAGCAAGGCGATCTACGAAGTGGACGACACCGGTGCGGTGCTGATCACGACGAAGGACGGGCGCGTCGGCCGGTACCGGCGTGACGGCTCGTGGCTCGACGGCGAGGTGTTCGACGTCGACCCGCAGCTGTGCAACTGGGTCGGCGGCGTACGGGCCCAGCACCGCCTGCAGAGCGAACCGAAGGTGACGTGATGGCACCGCATCCGCGAACGTTCCGTTTCGGCGCCAAGGCGGTGAAGGCAGGGTCGGCGAAGGAGTGGACCGACATCGTCCGCCAGGTCGAGGACCTCGGGTACGTCAGCTTCCACATGGACGACCACTTCGGCAACCAGCTCGCCGTCGTGCCGGCGTTGATGGCGGCGGCGGCGGCGACGAGCACGCTCCTGATCGGACCCCACGTCGCCGGCGTCGACTTCCGCAACCCGGTGCTCTTCGCGAAGGAGTGCGCGACGATCGACCTGCTGAGTGAGGGGCGGCTCACCTTGGGGATCGGTGCCGGCTGGTCGGAGAAGGACTACGCCATTGCCGGTATCCATCAGGACGATGCGATCACCCGCATCGGACGCCTCCGTGAGGCCGTCCAGGTCATCAAGGGCCTGTGGGGAGAGGGACCGTTCTCGTTCGCCGGAGAGCACTACCGCGTGGCTGAGGTCGACGCCGTTCCGAAGCCGTACTCACCGATCCCGGTCATGATCGGTGGCGGCGGGGCGAAGATCCTCGCCCTCGCGGCGGAGGAAGCGGACATCGTCGGCATCAACCCGAAGATCGTCGGGCGCAAGATCAACCCGGAGTCGATGGCCACCACCGCCGCCGACGCGATGGACGAGAAGGTCGATGCCGTGCGCGCCGCTGCCGGTGACCGGTTCGACGAGCTCGAGCTGCAGCTGCAGGTGTTCAAGACCGTCGTGACGGACAAGCCGCAGGAGGCCGCCGAGCAGCTCGCCCCGGCGTTCGGCCTATCCCCTGAGGTCATGCTCGGCGCACCCTTCTTCCAGATCGGCACCGTCGACCAGATCACGGAGGACATCCAGGCGATGCGGGAGCGCTGGGGGATCAGCTACGTCCTCTTCCAGAGCGACGGCATCGCCCCGATGGCTCCGGTCGTAGAGCGACTCGCGGACACCTGACGGCGGCGGTCCCGATGCTTGCGGCGCGGTCCCCGGATGACACCCGGTGTACCCCGTGGGTCAGGATCGAGAACGGGTTCGCCCCGATGGCGTCGACGACGTGGCCGGCGATCTCCGCGGCTCAGCGCAGTGGACGGAAGAAGGCGCGCAGCTCGGAGACCAAGAGCTCGGGTTCCTCCAACCCTGGGAAGTGGCCTCCGGACGGCATCTCCGTCCACCGCTGGATGTTGTACTGACGTTCGGCCCAAGGCCTGGGCACGCGGCGTACATCGCGGGGGAAGATGGCGCACCCGGTCGGGACCATGATGCGCCGCGACGGGGACGGAGCGAGGCTCTTCTCGTGTGCTCGCTCGTAGTACAGACGCGACGCCGATGCGATCGTCCCCGTGACCCAGTAAGTGGTGACCTCAGCGAGGAGCTCATCTTTGGTGAAGCTTTTCTCGACGTCGCCATCGCAGTCGCTGTACGAGCGGAACTTGTCCACCAGCCATGCGGCCAGCCCAGCGGGAGAATCGTTCAACGCAAAGGCCAGCGTGTGCGGTCGGGTGCTGTTGATCGCCACGTGCACCACCGTGCCGTTGGCCTGATGCCACGCCCAATCCGCCAAGCCCTTCTGATCGGCTTCGCTGAGGACCTCGTCGCCGCCAGTGTCCTGAAGCGGGTCGCCCAGCGGCATCGTCAGGTGAAGCCCGCACAGGTGCCGGCCCTCGTCGGCTCGCGCCAGTTCGGTCGTGATGATGGCGCCCCAGTCGCCGCCTCCCGCCCCGTAGCGCTCGTAGCCGAGTCGCCCCATCAGTACCGCGAACGCCAACCCAATGCGCCTCGGACCCCAGCCAGGCTCGATGGTCGGTCCTGAGAACCCATAGCCAGGGACCGACGGAGCCACGACGTGGAAAGCGTCCGCCTCGTCACCCCCGTGCGCCACGGGATCGCGGAGCGGCCCGATGACCTTCACGAACTCGAAGATCGAGCCCGGCCAGCCATGAACGAGCAGGAGCGGAAGGGCGACAGGGCTGCTCGAACGGGCATGAACGAAATGGATCGGCTGACCGTCGACCTCGATCTGGAACTGATCGAAGGAGTTGAGGCTCGCTTCCTGGGCGCGCCAGTCGAACGTCGTCCGCCAGTACTCACACAGCTCCCGTAAGTAGGAACGACTGACCCCGTAGGTCCACTCGCTGCCCTCGTCGAACTCGTCGATGAATCGGGTCCGCTCGAGTCGGTCACGGAGGTCGACAAGTGCCTCCTCGGGGACCGCCAACGTGAACGGCGTGCACGAGTCCACTACAATCTCCTTCTTCAGGTGCGGCCCACGTAGACCGCGTGTACGGCGTTCGGGTCTGCTCGCAACAGCGAGCAGACCGCCGAGCACAGCAGAGCCAACGTGGTGTCGGTCTCGTCGCCGAACGCGTCACGCGGGACGAAGTCCACACCGCGTGCGGCGAATTCGGAGCGTTCCGCGCCGCGGGGTCACGTCTCGATCGCGCCGACCGTCTCTCCGACTGGGTACGTCTCACCCTCGTCGCCGGTGATGCGCACCGTGCCGGAAGCGGTTGCCTCGACCTCGTTCTCGACCTTGTCCGTCTCGATGACGAAGATCGGTTGGCCTTCGGAGACCGTCTCGCCGTCGGCCACGAGCCATTCGACGATCGTGCCCTCGGTCATCGAGACACCCAGCTTCGGGATGTTGATCGGAACGGACACTGCTCCTCCTTTCCGTCCGCCTGGCATGGACGAGGCGGTCGTACTTACTTGGTATGAACCCTACTTACTGCGCCCTGCTTGATCGGCCTGGATCGGCCGTCTGTGACATCTCCTCGACGAACTGCTCCAAGGCGGCGATGTGCTGGTCCGGACCCGAGAGGTCGGCCGCGGGTACGCCGAGGAACGACGTCCCGGTGGTCATCGAGCGCATCGACATCAGGGACCCTCCGATCTCCTCCCAGCGCTGGGCGCGGTCGTGCCACACCTCGGGTCCGTCGGCGAAGTCGACGAACATGTCCATGCCGAAGGCGCTCCGGTCGCGGTCGTTCTCGGCGAGCAGCTCGACGAGGCGGGCGGCGGCCTCGTAGTGGCGGTCGGTGCTGCCGGCGAAGATGTGCCCGTCGCCAACGCGAGCGGATCTCGCCAGCGACGCCTCGGCAGAGCCCCCCATCCACAATGGGATCGGCCGGCCCGGGCGGGGCACGACACCCGCTCTCTCGATCCGGTGGAACGCGCTCTCGTGGTCCACCAGCTCGTGCTCCCACAGCGCGCGCAGCACCGCCAATTGGTCGTCGAAGCGGCGGGCGCGGTCGCGGAACGTCGTGCCGAGCGACGTGTACTCGACGTAATTCCACCCCGTGCCGACGCCGAGCACGAGGCGCCCGCCTGAGAGCAGGTCGAGCTCGGCGGCCTGCTTGGCGACCAGCGCCGTCTGCCGTTGGGGAAGCACGAGAACCCCCGTGGCGAGCTCGATCCGGGTCGTATGAGCGGCGAGGAACCCGAACAGCACGAACGGTTCGTGGAACTCGTCGTATTGCGTGTACGGGCCGCGGAGCGCCGGGTCGCGCCCGGCGTGGTCGACGCCGAGGACGTGGTCGTAGGCCGTGAGCCGCACGCATCCGAGCGCTTCGGCCGCCTGGGCGTAGTCGCGCACGGCGATCGGGTCGGTGCCGATCTCCGTCGTCGGGAAGACGGCGCCGAACCGCATCACGCCGCCGCCGGCTCAGGGCGCGGAACGAGCGTGACGTCGAGGCGGGTGAGCCCGCGGAGGATCCAGCTCGGCTGATAGCGCAGCGAAGCCTCGTCGACGACGTCGATCCGTTCGTAGCGTCGGGTCAGCGTGCGCAGGGCGATGATCGCCTCCAACCGGGCGAGCGGCGCGCCGAGGCAGTAGTGCGGCCCGCGGCCGAAGGCGAAGTGCTGGAACAGGCCCGGTCGCTGGGGGTCGAGCACGTCCGGATGCTCGTAGCGCGCATCGTCCCGGTTCGCCGCTCCGAACATCACCCAGATCGTCGCCCCCTTCGGGATCGGTACGCCGGCGAGCTCGGTGTCGACGGTGGCGACCCGGAACGAGCCCTGGTTCGGGCTCAACAGACGGAGCATGTCCTCGACGACGGCGCTCGTTCCGTCCGGCTCGGCGGCCAACTGCTCCCAGCGCTCGGGTTCGTGGGCCAGCACGACCACCATGTCGCTGATCAGGCTGGCGGTCGTCTCGCTGCCGGCGACCTGCAGCTGCTGGACGATGGAGATCATCTCCTCCATCGACAGCGGCTCGCCGTCGACCTCGTCTTCCGGCGTCAGGCGTGCTTGGACCAGGTCTGTCAACAAGTCGTCGCGCGGCTCCCGACGGCGGGCCTCGAGCTCGGCGGCGAAGTACTGCTGCAGCTCGACGACCTCGCGCGCCGATCGCAGCCAGGCGTCGTCGGACAGCTGGCGGCCGATGGCGGCAACCTCGGCATCGGCCCAGCGCTTGAAGTCGAGGTAGCGCTCGTCGGGCACCCCGAGCGCAGTCGCGATGGCGCGAGTGGGGATCGGCACGGCGTAGGCCGCGACGAGGTCGACCGGTTGCGGACCGGCATCCATCGCGTCGCACAGCTCCCCGCAGATCCGCGCGATGATGGGACCGAGCTCCACTACCCGCTTCGGTGTGAACGCCTTCGACACCAGCTTCCGGTACCGGGTGTGGGCGGGCGGGTCGGCGTGGAGCATGGTCGGCGGCCGGGCGTAACCCTGGGCGGCGATCGCGCGCAGCTCGTCGACGAGGTGGGCGGGCGGTGCGCTGCGCGACGTGCCGAACTGCGACGAGAACGTCGTCCAGTCGGAGAGGACCTGCGACACGAGATCGAAGCGGGACACGGCGTACACGTACTCGCCGGCTCGGCCGATCCACGACGCCGGGATGCGGTGGACGGGATCCTCGGCCCGGAGGCGGGCGTAGTGCCCGAACGGGCACTGCATCGTCGCCTCCTCACGAGGATCGAAGATCGTGGTCGCCGGGTCGGTCACGGTCGGGTTACTCGAGTCCCTGTACAGCTCGGCGCTCGGTCCTCACCTGCCTGACAGCCGGGCGACGACGGGCCCGAAGTCGTCCAGGTTCCGCTGTGGCACCGTGACGTACGAGAGGCCGTACCGGTCGCGGCGCTCCTGCAGGGTGTCGCAGATGGTGTCCACGCTGCCGAGCAACGCATGGGGGTGCGAGGCGAACTCCTCCTCGCTCACCCCGAAGCGAGTCGCCATGGCCGTGATCATCGGGCCCGGATCGTCGTCGACGGCGACGAAGTAGGCCCCGATCTCGAGCTCGATCTGGTCGAACCGGTCGCCCGCTCCGGCGCGGACCCACTCCAGCTTCTGCGCCGTCTCGCTGGCGCCCGAGCTGGCGACGCTGGCGGCGCCCAGCCGCCCGGCCGAGTTGTCGAAGTTGAAGCTGACGATGTCGGCCAACCGCCCAGCGAGGGTGAGGATGCGCTCGCGCCCACCGCCGATGAAAATCGGCGGGTGGGGCTGCTGCACCGGCAGCGGGAGCCCGGCGAACCCGTGGGCGTGCACGTACGTGCCGTCCACGGCGACCTCCTCACCGGTCCAGTGGGCCTTCATCAGCTCGACGACCTCACCGAGCCGGGAAATGCGCACACCCGGCCGGTCCATCGGCACGGCGAGCCCTTCGTACTCGGCGACGACCCACCCGGCACCGAGGCCGACCTCGAGGCGCCCCTCCGAGAGCATGTCCAAGGTGGCCAGTTCCTTGGCCAGCACGACGGGCTGGTGGAGGTCGACGTTGAACACTCGGCATCCGACGCGCAAGTCGGTCGTCACCGCTGCGGCCGCGGTCATCGCCGCGATCGGCGCGACGTCGACCGGACGATGACCAGACGTCTCCGAGATCGAGCCTGGTCCGAAGTAGTGATCAGTCGTGAACAACGTGCTGTATCCGAGGTCCTCGGTTCGCCGCGCGATTTCTGACCACTCCTTGCCGGACTTGGCCTCGAAGGCCTGGGCGGCGAAGCGGAATGGGCGCACTGAGGCGGCAGCCATGAGACCCCCGGAGTCGGCCGGCGTCGGTTTCGTCGGTTCACCTTACTCGATTACGATTACAGTTACTAGAGCCGGGATCGCCGGCGCGCGGCGCTCGACCTGGTCCGAGCAAGGGGGTTCGTACATGGGCACGGATGATGACGCGATCCGCCGGTGGACCGTCGATGACTACGACAACGCGCGGTTCGAGGACGACCACGTCGAGCCCTACGTGAACCTGCGGCGGATCAGCGCCGATCCGGCGATCCGCCAAGTGACGTTCCCGCCCAACGCCACACTCGGGGTCCACTCCCACCCGTGCGACGCGTTGTACGTCATCGAGTCCGGGGAGTTCATCGTCGAGGGCGAGGGCTCCTACCGTCCGGGAGACCTGAGATGGGTACGGGCGGGAGTCATGTACGGTCCCGAGCGGGCCGGAGCCGAGGGGGCCGTGGTGCTGATCGTGTCGACGAACGGGCCATTCGGCGTGCGGTGGGGTCACCCCGGCGACGAATGGTGCTGATCGCCGCCGATCTCGCCGTCGACCGTCCGGATCAGGCGGCGTTGCGCGACGACGACGTGGCGCTCGGCTGGGGGCAGGTCAACGACACCCTCAACCGGGTCGTCAACGGCCTCGGCGACTTCGATCTCGGCCCCGACCACCGTGTCGCCGTGCTCGCCGAGAACAGCGTGGAGACGGTGCTCGCTCACCTCGGCGGCCTGCTCGCCGGCGCCTCGACCGTCCCGGTCAACTTCCACCTCAACGCCGACGAGGTGGCGTACATCCTCGAGGACTCCGGCGCCCAGGTGCTGTTCGTCGGACCGGACACGGCGGCGACCGGTCTGGAGGCTGCCCAGCGGGTGGGCGTGCCTATGGTCATCGGATGGCGGCTCGACGGTGAGCACGGCGGAGTCCGGTCGTGGGAGGACTGGCTGGCAGAGGCATCTCCGGCCGAGCCGTCGGCCGACGTCGAGCCTCGACCCAACCTGATGTACACGTCGGGCACGACCGGCCGCCCCAAGGGGGTCGAGCTGCCACCGACGATGTTCGCCGGAGGCGGCACGATGACGGAGCACGTCGCCGCCCTGGCGCAGAGTCCGTTCGCCGCGTTCGGGACCCACCTCGTGGTCGGCCCGATGTACCACACCGGCCCACTGTCCGGCGTTCGCCTGCTGGCCGCGGGGATCCCGGTGGTCGTGTTGGGACGCTTCGACGCCGAGAACGTGCTGCGGGCGATCGAGACTCACGGCGCCGAGACCACCGTGATGGTGCCGACGCACTTCATCCGTCTGTTGTCGTTGCCCGAGGAGGTTCGGGCGAAATACGACGTGAGTTCGCTGAAGCTTGTGGCGCACACCGGCGCTTCCTGCCCGATCGAGGTGAAGCGCCGGATGATCGAGTGGTTCGGTCCGGTGCTGCAGGACTCGTACGGCGCCACCGAGGTGGGCACGACGTGCACGATCTCGAGCGAGGAGTGGCTGGAACACCCCGGGTCGGTGGGACGCGCCGTGCCGCCGTTTCGCGCCATCGTCGTCGACGACAGCGGCAACGAGGTGCCGGCAGGCAGGGAGGGCGCGCTCTACTTCGAGGATGCGACCGGGCGCGGGATCGTCTACCCAGGTGACCCGGAGAAGACGGCCAGAGCCCACCTTCGTCCCGGGGTGTTCACGTTGGGGGAGATCGGCTACATCACCGAAGACGGGTTCGTGTACATCACCGACCGCTTCAGCGACATGATCGTCTCCGGCGGGGTCAACATCTATCCGGCCGAGTCCGAACAGGTGCTCCTCGGGCATCCGCAGGTTGCCGACGTGGCGGTCATCGGCGTCCCCAACCGTGAGATGGGAGAGGAGGTGAAGGCGCTCGTGGTGCCCGTCGATCTCGCCGACCCACCCGAGAGTCGCGAGCTGATCGCGTGGTGTCGCGAGCGACTCGCCGGCTACAAGTGCCCCCGCTCGGTGGACATCGTCGAGACGATCGGCCGCACGGCGATGGGAAAGGTGAACAAGCGAACATTGCGCACGCCGTACTGGGAGACGAGCAGCACCGAGCGACGATGAGCAGGCGACTTCTGTCGTTGGCGGCCGGCACCGTGCTCGACGTCGACCCGGCGCGGACCGTCGACGTGGCCGCGGCGGCGGGGTTCGGCGCGGTCGGCCTCTGGTTCGACCCGGCGACGTGGACCCCGGCGACGAGCACGTCCGTCGCCCGGCGGCTGCGCGCCGACTCGATCGCCCCGCTCGACATCGAGCCGGTGATCCTCGGGCGCGGTCGCGATCCCGGCGAGGCACTCGTCGACACCGCCGCCGAGCTGGGTGTGCGCCACGTGCTGGTGGCCAGCGGACCGGCCGAGCGGGGCGCGGTGGTCCAACGCTTCGGTGAACTGTGTGAGCGCGCCGCGCCGGCCGGTGTCGGAGTGGTCCTCGAATTCCTGCCGATCTTCACGATCGGGACGCTCGCCGCCGCCGTCGGCGTCGTCGAGGAGGTCGGTCACCCGAACGGCGGGGTGCTCGTGGACACCCTGCACCTGGCCCGCTCCGGCGGATCGCCGGAGCACCTTCGTGCCCTGCGGCCCGGGCTGTTGCCGTACCTACAGATCGCCGACGCGCCGGCCGAGCCACCCGGACGAGAGCGCGACGCATTGCGCGACGAGGCGTTGTACGGACGCCTGCTCCCGGGCGATGGCGCGCTCCCGCTCGACGCCGCGCTGGCGGCGGTGCCGGACGTGCCGCTGTCGCTCGAGCTCCGGTCGTCGGCGTTGATCGCTGCGCATCCCGATCCGACGGACCGGGCGCGGGCCGTCTTGTCAGCCACGCAGCGGCTCCTCGAGGCGGCCGCGCCGCTGTAAGTCAGCGAAACCGGCTCACTTCGACGGAAAACTCGGACCCAACGGCGGCCGGAGGTCGAGGCACTAGAGCTCGAGGTGACGGGCGAGCAGCTCGAAGCTGGCGTCGCTGAACGGGCTCACCTGGGCGCGCGAGATCCCGGCGTCCGCCAGCCCGTGTAGCGTGGCGGCGACCTTGGCGGGTTCCCCGAAGAACCCGCCCATGAACGTCCCGTCCAACCGCTGCGCCCACTCGCGCGTGCGCTCGTCGTCGGCGGCGCTGCACATGGCGAAGACCCCGAGCGGCGCCGTCTCGTTGACCTCACGGACCTTGGCGACGAGCGCCTCGAGGTGCGACCGAGTGATCGCGCCCAAGGCGTCGACGTCCATCGCTCCGCCGCGCGTGGCGCTGGAGATCACCTGCAGCTCGATGCGGTCGGCGATCGGACCGATGCGGCGGATCGTGCGTGGCCCGCCGAGGGCGGCAACCAGTGGTGGCGGCTGCCCGACGCGCGGCCCGACCACCGGCACCTCGACGGCGTAGTACCGGCCGTGGAACGAGCACGTGCCTGTGGTCAGCAGGTCCCGGACGATGTGGGCCGCCTCGGCGTACCGGTCGGCCCGTTGGCCGGCCGGTGGGAACTCGATGCCGGCGGCCTCGGCCTCCTCGCGCTCCCACCCCGCGCCGAGGCCCGCTTCGAACCGGCCGGCGGACACGGCTTGCATCTGCAGCGCCGCCTGTGCGAACTCGACGGGTGAGCGGAACAGGTTGTTGGCGAACGCCGGGGTGAGGAGCACCCGCGACGTGGCCGCGGCGAACGTCGCCAGCGTGACCCAGAGGTGGGGGTAGGCCCGGCGCGGGCTGAAGAAGTGGTCGGCGCAGCCGAGCACGTGCCAGCCCTCGTCCTCACGTCGCCGTGCCCACTCGGCAGCGGGGACGTCGGCGGTCATGAAGTTGGCCGCGAACTCCATGGTGGCTCGAATCTAGATTGTGGACATCGATTCCACTAACTCCGATGACGGGTCGCTCGACGTCCTGGTTTTGACGGGTGGTCACCGCGTCGATCTCGACGCGCTGTTCGAGATGATGTCCGCGATCTGTGACCGGCGCGGGTGGCGCTGGGCCCATGCCCGCCAGCCGTCGGCGCAGGACTGGCTGGTGCCGTCGATGGTCGGACGGTGGGACGCCGTGCTGGCCCACGACATCCCCGGACTGCGCCTGCGCCGTGGCGTCGCGCCCGCGCCGGACGGACCGACCGTGGGCGTGCGCCGGGCAATGAGCGAGCTGCTCCGGCGCGGCCAGGGACTGGTCGTGACGCACCACGCACTGGCCGCCTGGCCGGCTTGGGAGGGCTGGGCCGAGGCGCTCGGCGGGCGGTTCCACTACGCGCCCGCCCGCTTGCGGGGACGCGACTGGCCGTCGTCGGGGACGCGCATCGCGACACACACCGCACGCGTCGTTGCCCGCGACCATCCCGTCTGCGCCGGCATCGCCGACTTCACGCTCGCCGACGAGCTGTACTGCTGCCCGGTCTTCGAGGACGACGTGGTGCCGCTGCTGCGCACCGACGCGCCCACGGACGGCCGGCTGTTCACGTCCACCTACGAGCACGTGCTCGTCGGCGAGGCCGACGCGCCCGACTGTCGTGACCATCCGCCGGCGAGCGACCTGCTCGCCTGGGCGACGGTCGCCGAGCGAAGCCCGGTCGTGTACGTCCAGCCGGGCGACTCCGCCGCCACATTCGATCTGGAGCCCTACCGCCGGCTCATCGCCAACGCGCTGGCGTGGGTCGCGTCCGCCG
Source organism: Actinomycetota bacterium (assembly GCA_046723555.1). Classification (GTDB taxonomy): domain Bacteria; phylum Actinomycetota; class Acidimicrobiia; order Acidimicrobiales; family Ilumatobacteraceae; genus JALZMG01. The sequence continues at coordinate 33,168 of JBKOUV010000046.1, forward strand.
ACGCCCACCGCTGGGCGGCGGCGCACCCGAAGCCGTTGCCGCTCGACTAGTGGCGGCCGGTGAACGGAGGGGGAAACAGGTGCCGGAGGTACGGCGGGGGAACGAACGGCGTCCACGGTCCGCGCCCCTGGTTGAGTCGATCGGTGACCGCGTAGAGGGCCGCCACGTTGAACCCGAGCCCATTGTGGGTCCCCATCACCTCGATGTTCTCGCGCCGACGCCCGACCGGCTCGACACACGCCTGCCACCGCACGATCCCGTCGGTCCGCGTGTAGACGGACGTCGCCGGCACGGCGAGCGGTGGGATCTCATCCTCCGGCATGGCACGACTGGGGAACGGGTCATGCTCGGGTGCGACCGCGGCGTACATGTCCGACACGTGGCCGCGGTCGCCGGCGCGGAAGCGATACGGGCTTCCGAGTGTGATGACGAGTCGCACGCGGAGCGGATCCTCACGGGCCAGTTCCCGCGCGTAGATTCCGCCGAGGCTCCACCCGACGAGGCTGACCGGCGAGGAGTAACGGTCCGAGAGTTCGACCAGCCGGCGACGCATCCCGTCGAGCACGTGCGGATGCGGCCCGACGTTGGTGCCCAGTCCCCACCCGTGGACCGAATAGCCCTTCTGACGGAGCACGCGGCGCTGAAGCTGCGTCGACCGGTCGGAAGCGGTGAAGCCGGGAAGCAGCAACGCCGGGATGCGCTCGTTGGTGCAGGGCGGGATGAACTGTGGTCCGGCGAAGGAGAAGAAACCGCGCTCGAACACCGAGAGCGATTCGAGGCCGAGCAGGATCGGCGACGGCGGGTCGAAGGTGTGTTGCACCATCAGGGCACCATCATGCTCGGCGGCTGCGAACAGGCGTCGCTTCTGCGGCCCACGCGATTGCCCGCCGAAGGATCTCGACGAACTCCGGCACCTCCCAGGAGCCGCGCTCGATGGTCGGCCAGCGGGCTCCGTTGTGCGGCGGATCGATCATGTCCCAGTGGCTACGGCAGTGGCCGAGGGTGCAATACACGACCTCGCCGTCCCCGACGGGCCGCCGGTAGAGGACGAGCCGCGGCTCGTCGTCGGGCCACTCGGCCTCGGCGAACCCACGCGTCGTTCCCGTCCAGCGGGTCTCGAGCAGCGGCTCGATGTCGCCGTGGTGCTCCATCAGGTACAGCTCGTCGCGTGACTCGAACGAGTCGATGCCGACGACGAGCGGGTCTCCGTCCGCCCCGGGCGACCGTCGCACGACGTAGGGCTCGATCGGCGGGTGCGACAGGAACTGGCTGCCGAGCGTTTCGACCCACAGCGGGAAGGCACGGGGAGCGGCGTACAGGCCGCCCTCCTCGCCGACGGGCGCGTCAAGGGCGCAGTTGGTGCCGTGGAGGGCGAGCCACCGCCCGCCGCGCTCGACCCATCCCCGGATCGCGCGCTGCTCCTCCTCCGACGGCCGGAGGTCGCACGTGTACGTGACGAGGAAATCCGACGCGGTGATCGCGTCGAGGTCGCCGAAGTGCTGCGCCACCCGGACCCGGATGTGGTCGTCCGTGGCGAGCAGCTGGAGCAGCTGGAGGCGGGCGAAGTCGAAGTCGTGATACTTCCCGGCGCACACCAGATAGCCGTCGATCCGTCGCTCCACGCCGACCCCGCTCATTCGCCGGCCGCGCCGATCGGACGGAACGCGTAGGTGACCATCGGCTCGTCGCGCACGCTCGACGCGAACGGGACGATCGCCAGCTCCATCTCCATCCCGATGCGCAGCTGCTCCGGCGTCGCGTCGACGAGCAGGGTCTCGACCTTGACCTCACCGGGGAGCTCGACGTAGCCGACCGGGTAGGGCTCGAACTCGAGCGGCCCCTCGTACGGTGGCGACTTCGGACGGAAACCCTGCACTGTCCACGTCCACAGGGTGCCGGTGCGGCTGAGTAGGAACCGCTGGACGTTCGTACCGGTGCAAGCAGGACACGAGTCCTGCTCGGGAAAGCTCACAACCCCGCAGTCGTCGCAGCGGCTGCCGATCAGGCGCGGCTCGTCGTCCGGCCAGGTGAACAGCCCCTCCGCCACCGCCCGAGGGGTGCTGCCATCGGTCCCCACGGTGGGCACACTACTCGATGCACTGTCAAGTTAGTGCCTCCAGGTGAAGTACGATCCGGCCGACAGGTCACGCGAGCACGGAGGGTGTGAAGCCATGGAACACCACGACGTCGTGGTGCTCGGTACGGGTGCCGCCGGGCTGACCGCAGCCATCACCGCCCACGAGGGTGGGGCCTCGGTGGCGGCGTTCGAGAAGGCCGACAAGGTCGGGGGCACGACGGCGTGGTCCGGCGGACAGGTCTGGATCCCGAACAACCCGCACATGGGCGAGGTGGCCGTCGCCGACAGCCGCGACAAAGCCCTCACGTACATCATGTCGCTCTCTCGGGATCTGCTCGAGCGCCGGCTGGTCGAGGCGTACGTGGACGCCGGGCCGGAGATGGTCGAGCTGCTCGAGGCCAAGACTCCTGTGCAGTTCTACGCCGTGCCGGGCATGCCTGACTACCACCCGGAGTTCCCCGGCGGGAGCCCCGGCGGGGGCCGGACGCTGGAGTGTCCCATCTACGCGTTCGACGAACTGGGGGAATGGGCGGCGCGGGTGACGCCGTCGCCGTATTTCACCGATCCGCATATCACGATGAGCGAGACGCCGCTGGGCAAGGCGGTCCCCGAACCGCCGTCGCCCGAGGAGCACGAGCGGCGGCGGATCCGCAACGAGCGCGGCTGCGGACAGGCCCTCGCCGGACGCCTCCTGCGCGCCTGCCTGGATCGCGGCATCGAGCCGCGCACCTCGTGCGCCGGCCGGGAGCTGCTGCTCGCCGACGGCGCGGTCGTCGGTGTTGTGGTCGACACGCCAGGAGGACCGCTGGAAGTTCGAGCCGCCAAGGGGGTCGTCCTCGCATGCGGCGGGTTCGAGTGGAACGCCGACCTCCGTCGCGCCTTCCTCCGCGGCCCGATGACCCGCCCCGTCTCGATCGAGACCAGCACTGGTGACGGGTTGCTGATGGCGATGAAGGTCGGGGCGATGATCACCAACATGCGCGAGGCATGGTGGATCCCTGTCGGAGATGTGCCCGTTGAGGAGAACCCGCTGGGCCGGATCCTCGTCAACGGGCAGCGAACGTTGCCGCACTCGATCATGGTCAACCGGCGCGGCCGCCGCTTCACCAACGAGGCCGCCAACTACAATGCCTTCGGGGCCGCCTTCCACGTCGAGGACGTCTCCCGGTTCGAGTACGCCAACCTGCCGTGCTGGCTGGTCTTCGACCAGAACTACGTCGACCGGTACGGGTTCCGTGTCGCCGCCGGTGGGGGAGGGGGGCAGGTGCCGTCGTGGATCCCGCGGGGCGAGACCCCCGCCGAGCTGGGCGCCGTGGTGGGCATCGACCCCGAGGAGCTGGAGCGCACGGTCCAACGCTGGAACGAGCTCTGCGCCGAGGGCCACGATCCCGACTTCGGTCGGGGCGACAGTGCGTTCGACTGCTGGTGGGGTGATCCCCATCGGAAGGGCCGGCGCGACGCCACCTTGGGTCCGCTCGACCGCGGACCGTACTACGCCTACGAGATCCACAGCGGGGCGCTCGGGACGAAGGGCGGGCCGCGGGTCGATCCCGACGCCCGGGTGCTCGACCTCGACGGCGATCCGATCTCCGGCCTGTACGCCGCCGGAAACGTGATGGGATCGCCGTTCGGCATGACGTACGGCGGGCCCGGCGGCACCATCGGGCCGGCGATGGTCTTCGGCTTCCTGGCCGGACGTCACGCCGCCGCGCGCGAGGTCGTCACGCCCGCTATCGCTTGACGTTCCGCGTCAGCTGACCGTTAAGCCGACGTGGGTCGCGGTGATGACGGAGCCTGCTCTGGCCGCGAGGCGAACGTCGCTGCCGACGCGCCGGCCACCCGCCCGAACACGACGCTATTGGCGTAGTTGTTGCCGCTGCCCACGTACTGGGCGCCGACGACGCCGCCCGTGCACTCGCCGGCGGCGAACAGGCCACCGATCGGGTTGCCGTCGCCTCCGCGCACGCCGGCGTCCGGATCGATGCGCAGCCCGCAGGCCGTCGACGCGACGGTCGCCGGTCGCAGCTCGGCGCCGTAGAAGGGCGGAGTGGCGATGGACTCGAGGAACGCCGCGTCCTTGAGGTACTCGGGGTCGCGCCCTGCGGCCACGCCCGCGTTGTAGCGCGCAACCATCCCCTCGAGGTTGGCCGGCGGCACCCCGAGCGCACCGGCCAGCTCGGAGACGCTGGCCCTCGAGGTCACCTTTCCATTGGCGACCATCTGCTCGACGATGTCGGCGTTCCAGTGCGGGCTCTGGCGCTTCGAGGAGCCCGGGATGGCGTGCTTGTAGCGCGCCACGCCGGCGGCGGTCGCCTTCTCCAGCGCGGCGCGGTCGAACACGGCATACACCCGGTCGCCCTGCTCTCGGGTCATCGAGTCGAGGATCCCGTAGGGCGCGGTCTCGTCGACGAACCGGCGACCGTCGGAGTTCACCAGGACGAGCCAGCCCGGCAGGTAGGCCTCGTAGATCTGGTCGAAGCCGGCGTGAAGCAGCCGCAAGCCATGATCGTGCCCGACGACCTGCGCCCCGACCTGGGCGCCGAAGTCGAAGGCATCGCCGCGCGATCCCTCGGCCCCGATGTACCACGCCCAGCCGGTCCGCGCCGCCGACGGGAAGTGCTCGGCCAGCATCTCCGGGCTGCTGCCGAACCCGCCGGTGGCGATGACGATCGCGCCAGCGGTGATGGCGTCTTGGCCGACGGCGACACCGGTCACGGTTCCGCCGTTGGTCAGCAGGCGGTCGACCCGCTGGCCGAGGGCGACGTCCACGTCGGCCTCGCGGCAGTGCCGAGCGAGGATGTCGACCACGGCCTGCCCTCGGCCGATGGGCACGTGCACACGGGGGACCCGCTCCTCCCCGCCGAAGACCATCGTGTCGTAGAACTCGACGCCCAGGTCGCCGAGCCACTCCACCGTCGGCCCGGCGAGCTCGGCGAACCGGCGCACGACACCGGCGTCGACGTTCCAGCCGTTGAGCTGCATGTAGTCGTGGAACATCGCGTCTGCGTCGTCGTCGATCCCGAGCGCCTTCTGGTACCTGGTCCCGGCGCCCATGATCAGGCCGCCGGACAGGACCGAGGAGCCCCCGACCACCCCCTCACTCTCTGCGACGAGCACGCTGCCCGCGCCGCGCTGGCGTGCCGACAGCGCCGCCGCCAACCCGGCGGCGCCCGACCCGACGATGACCACGTCGACGTCACGGTCGACGTCACGATCGGCAGCCATCGGCGGCCCTTCAGCTCCGCGGCAGCGTGGCCATGAACTGCTCCGCCTCGCTCTCGACCCAGGCGTACTCCCGGTAGTGGTCGAGCAGTTTCGTCGTGTCGGCGTAGAAGAGTCGGGTCTCGCCCAGCCTGGGGTCCAGCGCCCTGGGGAGGTCGTTGGTGACGTACGCGATCTGGAAGATGTTCTTGAACATGGCGATGCCCTTCTCAGCGGGGGATGTCCCGCCACGGGACGTTCTTGTCGACGCGCGGTTCGAGCGGGAGCCCGAGCACGTGCTCACCGATGATGTTGCGCTGGATCTCGTCCGAGCCGCCGGCGATGCGGTAGCCGGGGGCGCCGAGCACGTGCTGCCCCCAGGCGTAGGTGCCCCACGCGCCGGTGTCGGCGACCAGCGACGGCCCGAGGATCTGCGAGACGACGTGGGAGAAGAGCGTCATCCCGTTGGTCCACAGCAGCTTGCCGAGCGAGCCCTCGGGCCCGGGGGTCCCGCCGGCGCGGACGAGGTCGGCGAGCCGCCGGTTGAGATACACCTCGATGCGCTCGTGGGTGTAGGCCTCGGCCAGCCGCTGGCGGATGACCGGATCACCGGTGCGATCCAGCGCCCGCGCAGTCGCCAGCAGCTGCGCCCAGCTGCCACCAACCCGACCGGTCACGGTCTGGCCCGACCGGTCACGCTCGAAGCCGAGCGTGGTGAGCGCGACGCGCCATCCCTCGCCGATGGCGCCGAGACGCATCGCATCGGGGAGGCGCACCTCGCTGAAGAACACCTCGTTGAACGACGCTCCGCCGCTCATCTGCTTGATCGGGCGGACCTCGATGCCGGGGAGGTCCATCGGGATGATGAAGGCGGTGAGCCCCTTGTGCTTGGCCACATCGGGGTCGGAGCGGGCGATCAGCTCGCCCCATTCGGCGAATCGGGCGCCGGAGCTCCAAACCTTCTGGCCATTGACGACCCACTCGTCGCCGTCGCGTGTAGCCCGGCAGGCGAGGCCGCCGAGATCCGACCCGGCGCCCGGCTCCGAGAACAGCTGACAGCAGAGCTCTTCGGCGGCGAGGAAGCGGGCAACGAACTGCTCGCGTTGGGTCTCGTCGCCGAAGGCCATGATCGTCGGCGCGATCAGCCGGGTCGTGACGCTGTGGGTCTCGTGACTCGCCGGTCGGGCGTATCCGGCCTCCAGGTCGGCGAAGGCGCGGGCGTATTCGGCCGGCAGTTCGAGCCCCCCGTACCGACGCGGCGCCGAGACGGCGTGGTACCCGCGCTGGGCCTTGAGTTGGGTCCATTCCTTCGCCCGCTCGAGCAGCGCCCGCTCGTCAGCGGGAGACAGGGAGTGGAACACGGCGACGCTGAACTCGCCCTTGTTCCACACGAACTCCTCGGTGTCGTCATCGGACAGCTTCTCGGCGTGGTCGTCGAGCCACGCCTCCGCCTCGGACACGAACACGTCCAGCGGCACTTTTGCCCCGGTCATCCTCGCATCCTAGTTGGACCACCTTCGTCCCGAAGACACTTACTTGACATTGATTGTGGTGTGCCAGACTGACTGGTGAACGTGCGACCGCAGGAGCCTGCTGTGACCGAACTGCTGCCCCTCACGCCCGACGAGCTGCTCACCACCACCCGCGCCGTGCGCAAGCGGCTGGACCTCGAGCGCCCGGTGGGACGGGATGTCGTCGAGGAGTGCATCGAGATCGCGCTCCAGGCGCCGTCCGGCTCGAACCGCCAGGCGTGGCAATGGGTCCCGGTCGACGACGCCCACACCAAGGTGCGGATCGCCGAGCTCTATCGCGAGGTGTTCGACTCGTACGAGCCGCGCAGCGCCGGCTATGCCGAAGGCGACACCCGCGCCGAGCGGCGCGCCGCGGTGACGGCGTCGTCGATCCACCTGCGCAACCACCTCCACGAGGTTCCCGTTCTGCTCGTCGTGTACCAGGAAGGGCGTATCGAGGAGCTGCCCCTCGGCTCGCACCCCGGGTTCTGGGGCTCGGTGGTGCCGGCGGTGTGGAGCTTCATGCTGGCCCTGCGCGCGCGGGGCCTCGGGTCGACGTGGACGACGATGACATGCCGGCGGGAGAAGGAGATGGCGGAGGTACTCGGGGTGCGCCACGAGGACTACACCCAGGTCGGGCTGTTCCCGGTCGCCTACACCCTCGGCACGGACTTCAAGCCCGCTCCCCGGCTCGACCCGTCGAGCGTGATCCACTGGAATCGCTGGTAGAGACAGTCGACCCGCTCGGCCCGCTCAGTTCGTGGTGAGGAGCGCGAGCTCACCGGGAGAGATAGCCACCGTCGACGGCGAGGGCGTGGCCGACGGTGAACGACGAGTCGTCCGAGCACAGCCACAGCGCCGCTTTGGCGATCTCAGACGGCTCGCCGAAGCGTCCGAGCAGGCTCAGCCGGCCGGCGACCTCCTGGGGATCCCGACCCCGCCGCTCCATCGCCGCCCGCAGCATCGGTGTGTCGATGGCGCCGGGACAGATGGCGTTGATGCGGATCCCGTCGGACGCGTAGTCGATCGCGGCGTTCTTCGTCATGCCGAGCACCCCGTACTTGCTCGCCGTGTAGGCCGATTGGTGAGGCTGCGGCCGATACGAGTTGGTCGACGCGATGTTGACGATCGTCCCCCCTCCGCCTTTGGCGAGCATCTGGCGGATCTCGTACTTCATGCACAGGAAGATCGACTTGAGGTTCACGGCGATGATGCGGTCGAACGTGTCCTCATCGACGTCGGCGAGGCGCACCTGCTCGAGCTCGATGGCGGCCGCGTTCACGGCGCAGTGGAGCCCACCGAACGCCTCGACCGTGCCGGCTACGAGCGCCTCGACCGACCGCGCGTCGGCGACGTCAGCCGCGATGAAACGGCTGTCGCCGTCCGCGCCGGCGATCAGCTCGGCGGTCTCCTGGCCGGCGTCGGCGGCGATGTCGGACACGACGACCTTGGCTCCGGCTTCGGCGAAGGCGACCGCGATCGCCCGCCCCATACCACCGGCACCGCCGGTGACGAGGGCGACCTTCCCGGCGAAATCCTTGTCGCTCATTGCAACCTCGTTTCCTTAGATGAGATACAGCCGCCTCGAGTAGTCGGGGTCGAGGATCTCCTGGAGTTCGACGACGTTGCCGTCAGGATCGCGGCCGTAGGTGGCGCGGATCTTCCCGCCCATCTCAGCGGCCGAGGGCGGCGGTCCGTGGAATCGCATCCCCGCTGCGGTCAGCCGCTCGTACTCGGCGTCGATGTCGGTCACGTCGACGCAGAGGTGGGTGTAGCCGTGGTCGCTGACCGGGCGGTCCGGGTCGCCCGGCCGGCCCGCCGGCGAGCGGTACTCGAACACCTCGAGGTAGAGGTTGCCGGCCTTCAGGACGGCGGTCCTGGCCGCCGAGTCCTTCAGCCCGACGATGCCGTCGATGACCGCCGAACCGGCTTCCCACGCGCCCTGCGAGACCACCTCGAAGCCCAGCAGGTCGCGGTAGAAGTCGACGAGCCGATCCAGATCACCCGTGGCGACGGCCACGTGGTGCACGCCGCGTATCATCGCACGCACCTCCATCTGTAGACGATGGCAAGTTAGTCCGCCGAGCGACAGGCGCGGAAGGGACCTTCGTGCTCATTGGATTCGACGAACACCCGCTGCACCAGATCACCAACTCTTTCGCCGGGGTCGCCGGTAGTGATCCGCAGTGGAACGACGGCCACTACGTGTGCTTCTGCGACCTGGACGGGAGAGTGTGCGTCACGTCCAACGTCCGGCTGTACCAGAACAACGACGTCCTCGACGGCTTCGTCTGCCTGCGCCACGACGGCCGCCAGCACAACATCCGGCTGTCCAGACGGCTGCGACCGCACTTCGACCACTACGGCGTCGGGCCGCTGCACATCGAGATCGTCGAGCCGATGCGCACGCTGCGCTTCGTGCTCGACCAGAACGAGTTCGGCATCGCCTGCGATGTGCTCTGCCACAGCACGGTGCTCCCGTACGAGGACCCGGTCGAAATCACCCGCGTCGACGGCCGGCTGCTGAGCGAGCGCGCCACATACGAGTTGGTCGGCGCGTGCGAGGGCTGGGTCGACGTCGGCGGGCAGCGCTACCAGCTGATCCAAGAGAGCTCGAGTTTCTTCCGCAACCACTCGTGGGGCAACCAGGCCGGTCGCGGAGGGCCGCGGTACGGGGCGCCGCGATCACCGCGACGAGTACCGGGCGTGCGGCAGTGGGTGCTGTTCCGAGTCGCCAGCCATGGCGGCTTCTACTTCTCCGACCCGAGCGGCCGGGCGGCGTCGGGGAAGGGGGCGATCCTGTTCGCCGACCGGTCCGTGCCGGTCACGGACATCGAGCACGACCTCGAGTTCTACGACGGCGGCCGCCGGGTCAAGGGCGGGACGTACCGGCTCACCGACGCCGAAGGCCAGGAGCGGACCTACGGGTTCACCGACCTCGGTTGGGTCTACTGCCAGGGCGGCGGGTACTTCGGCGGGTTCGACGATCGCCTGGGGCAGGGTGTGTACCGGGGTGACCTTCATGTCGAGGGCGAGGTGTGGGACGTCACCCACCCGACCACGATCGTCGACGAATCTGGCCGGTCGTTCGAGTTCGACCACGACTGGGCCGAGAACTTCGTCCGCCTCAGCACCGGCGACGAGACGGGTCTCGCCCACTTCGAGTGCGTGGTCATCCGCGATCCGGAGGAGGTCCGACCATGAGGGACAGCGTCCAAGAGCTCACGGCGATGGTGCACCGCTACTGCGAGCTGTTCGACACCGGCGACTTCGACGCCTTCGCCCGCCAATTCGAGCACGGGGCCTGGTACAAGGCGGAACCCGGTGCCAAGGGCGTGCTCGCGTTCATTGAGGAGCATGTCCTGCTCTACGACGGGCTCCCGTGCACCAAGCACGTCACCAGCAACCTGGTCATCGACGTTGACGAGCAGGACCGGACGGCCACGGCTTCGTCCTACGTCACGGTGTTCCAGGCGCTGCCGGACTTCCCCCTGCAGCCGATCTTCACGGGTCGCTACAAGGATCGCTTCGAGCGCATCAACGGCGTGTGGCGTTGGCGGGAGCGTCGGGTGATCGGGGATCTCCGCGGAGACACCTCGCGCCATACCCGGACACCGACAACGGAGGGCACATGAGAAAACGCCTGGAGCGTCAGGTCGCGGTCGTGACGGGCGCGGCGAGCGGCATCGGAGCGGCGATCGCCGAGCGGTTCGTCGACGAAGGTGCCCGCTGCCTGCTCGTCGACATCCAGGACGACGCCGGTCGCGAGGAAGCCGCCCGCCTGGGCGACTCCGCGTCGTATGTGCACGGGGACGTGTCCGTCGAGGAGGACGTCGCCGCCGCCTTGGAGACGGCACTCACGCGCTACGGCCGGCTCGACTGCGTCGTCAACAACGCCGGCATCCTGGGCGCTGTCGGTCCGATCGCCGAGATCGACGGTGCGGCGTGGCGGCGCACCGTCGCGGTCCTGCTCGACAGTGTCTTCTACGGAACCAAGCACGCGGCCCGCGTGATGGTCGAGCAGGGGAGCGGCGGGGCGATCGTCAACATCGCCAGTACGGCCGGCGTGCGGGCCGGCCTCGGCCCCCACGTGTACACCGCCGCCAAGCACGGCGTCGTGGGCTTGACGCAGTCCGTGGCCCCGGAGCTCGGTCGCCACGGCATCCGCGTGAACGCCATCGCGCCGGGCGGCACCGTGACCAGCCTGACCGCCTACGTCACCACGGGCGACGCCACCGACCTCAGGGAGGCGAGCAAGCGGGTGGGCAGGGGAGCGACGATCGGGCGGCCCGCCGTCCCGCTCGACATCGCCAACGCGGCGTTGTTCCTCGCCTCGGCCGAGGCGGGGTACGTCAGCGGCGCCGTGCTCGTCGTCGACGCAGCCGGGGACGTGATCGGCGACAAGAACCTGCGGTTCGTCGAGATGGGGGCGAGAATCGTGCAGGAGGCGGGCCGAACGGGACTGTGAGTTACTTGATGTAGTATCCGGATCCGACTCAGCGAAGGGGGCATCGCCGATGGAGCTGGAAGGGAAGGTCGCGGCTGTCACCGGCGGTACAAGGGGCATCGGGCGAGCGATCGCCGAGGCCTTCGTCCGCGAGGGTGCCAACGTCGTCATCAACGGGCGGAGTGAGGAGAAGGGCCAGCAGGCGCTCAAGGAGATGGACGCCGGCGATGCCGTGCTGTTCGTCTCCGGCGACGCCAAGCGGCGGGAGGATTGCGAGCGGGTCGTCGACACGACGGTCGAGAGGTTCGGCCGCATCGACATCATGGTCAACAACGCCGGCGGGGCGAGCAACCATGCTCCCGTCGTGGACCTGACCGACGAGGCGTTCGACGACGCGCTGCGGTGGATCTTGTGGTCGACGTTCTGGTGCACGCGCCGCTCCCTGCAGCACATGGTCCCGCAGAAGTGGGGCCGGATCATCAACGTCAGCTCGCTCGAGGGCAAGTGCGGCAAGCCGGGTGTGTCGATCTACGTGACCGCCAAGCACGCTGTGAACGGGCTGACGAAGTCGTGCGCTCACGAGGTCGGCACGCTCGGGATCACCGTCAATGCCCTCTGTCCCGGCGGCATCGAGACCGACATCATGGCCGAGGAGGGGCCCAAGGCCGCGGAGCTCATGGGCATGACCTACCAAGAGTTCCTCAACTGGTACGCCAAGGAATCGGCGACCAAGCGGCTCTGCGAAGTCGAGGACGTCGCCGCCGTCGCCGTGCTGCTGGCGTCGGACGCCGGCGCGGGCATCACCGGCTCGTTGATCTCGATCGACGGCGGCACGGCGCCGTACTGAGAGTGGAGGGAACGATGGGAAAGCTGGACGGCAAGATCGCGGCCATCACCGGCGGCACCCGCAGCATCGGCCGCGGCATCGCCGACGCCTTCGTGCGCGAGGGCGCGTCGGTGGTGGTCAACGGTCGCGACGAGGCCAAGGGTCAGGCATGCATCGAGGAGATGGACGCCGGCGATCGCGCCGCGTTCTTCGCCGGGGACGCGACGAAGCAGGAGGCCGTCGAGGGTCTCGTGGACTTCGCCATCGACCACTTCGGCCAGCTCGACATCATGGTGCTCAACTCCGGCGGCGTGCAGCAGACCGCGCCGGTGGCCCAGATGACCGACGAGGAGTGGAAGTTCGAGGTCGACTGGAACCTCAACCACGTGTTCTGGGGGATGCGCCGGGCGCTGCAGCACATGATCCCGCGACAGTCCGGGCGCATCATCGTGACGTCGTCGGTCGAGGGCAAGCTGGGCAAGCCCGGTATCCCCGGCTATGTCGCCTGCAAGCACGCCGTGAACGGGCTCGTGAAGGCGGCCGCCCACGAGGTGGGCACGCTCGGGATCACCGTCAACGCCCTGCTCCCCGGCATCATCGAGACCGACATCGTGCGCGAGACCGGTCCCGAGTCGGCGATCGCCATGGGCGTCGGCACCTACGACAAGATGATCGCCCTGTTCACCGAGGAGTCGGCGATCAAGCGCCCCAACACGGTCGAGGAGGTCGGGGCGGCGGCGGTGCTGCTGGCGTCCGACGCCGCCCGGAACATCACCGGGTGCCTGTTCCCCGTCGACGGCGGCACGATGCCGTACTGATGGCGACGGGCATGATCGTGATCACCGGCTGGATCGATGTCGATCCGGCGGTGCGTGACGATCTGGTCGCGGCCACGATCCCGCTCCAGCAGTCGACACGCGACGACGAGCGCGGGTGCCTGGCGTACGTGTTCGCGGCCGACCCCGCCGTCGACGGCCGCATCCACATCTACGAGCAGTGGGCGACGGCCGCCGATCTGGACGCCCACTTCCAACACCCCAACTTCCACGCCACAGGACAGTTGCTCCGCAGTCAGCCTCGCCGCGGCGGCGAGACGATGAAGCTCCACGTCGACCGCACCGGCCCGGTCCGCGATCCGGAGGGCGCGGCATCGGCCACGTACTGGCCGGAGTGATGAAGGTCGAGTATTCGCACGTCCAGTCGGCGCACGTCTTCGAGCCGTTCGACGACTACGCCGAGCTGCGCCGGCATTGCCCGTTGCACGCCGAGCGCGAGCACGAGCCGCCGTTCTACGTGCTGACCCGCTTCCACGACATCGTCGGCGTCCTCAAGCAGCCGGCGCTGTGGGGCAACCGTGACGGACCGGGCGTCTTCCATCAGGAAGCGGGCGTCCTCGGGTCGGCCGACGACCCGGACCACGCCCGTCATCGCCGCACACTCCGCTCGGCGTTCCTCCCGACGGCGATCGGCCGGCTGGAGCCAAGAGTGGCGACGATCGCCGACGAGCTGTTCGACGGCATCGTGCCGAGGGGTGAGGGCGACTTCGTCGAGCTGTACGCCTACCCGTTCCCGGCGATCGTGATCGGCGAGCTGCTCGGGGTCCGGCCCGAGGACCGCGACGACTTCCGCCACTGGAGCCTCGTCGCGGTCAGCGCGCTGACCGGGGGCGACCTCAGTGCCTACGAGGAAGCGAAGAACGCCATCGCCGACTGCATCGAGGTGCAGGTCACGGCGCGCGAGGAGCAGCTCGCCGCGGCCGACCCCACCGCCGCGAGCGACCCGCTCGGCACGGTCGTCCCGGACGACGTGAGCAGCCTGCTGGCGATCGCCCACCGGGACGGCGTGCTGTCTCGGGACGAGCTGCGCCACCTCGGCTACCAGCTGCTCGTCGCCGGGCACGAGACGACGACCAGCCTGATCGGGCTGATGCTGTACCGGCTCATCGAACGTCCTGATGTGATGGCGCGCCTGCGCACCGACCCCTCGCTGGTGCCCCACGCCGTCGAGGAGGCGCTGCGCTTCGACTCCCCGGTGCAGGGATTGTTCCGAACCAATGCGACCGAGTGCGCGCTCGCCGGTGAGAAGTTGCCGCCGCGGACGAAAGTGCAATTGCTGTTCGGCTCGGCCAACCGCGATCCCGAGCAGTGGGACGCCCCCGACGAGTTCCGTCTCGATCGCGACGCCAACGAGCTCCGGCGCCACGTCGCCTTCGGCTGGGGGATCCACTACTGCATCGGCGCGCCCCTCGCGCGCCTCGAGACGCGGCTCACGTTCGAGCGCATCCTCGCCAGGATGGACGACATCGAGCTCGCCGGCCCGCCGCAGCGCAACGAGTCGTTCGTGTTGCGCGGGCTGACGAGTCTCCCGCTGCGGTGGACTCCCCGCCGCTGAGCGACGCCATGGAGATCGACGCGGTCGCCGATCCCGGGGCCGAGCTGGTCGAGTTCGGTCGCGGGCTCGCCCGCGCCGCGTCCATCGATGACGTGATCCGGGTCCTCGCCGAGGTGGCCGGGCCGCTCGTGGGCGCGGCCAACGCAACTGCGCTGCTGCTGGACGAGTCGAGGTCGAAGCTCGTCGTGTACCACGGTCCGGCCGCCCGCACCCAGGCCGTCCGAGTCGTCGACCTCTCCGACCCGACCCCCGCCGCCCACGTGGTCCGCACCGGCGAGCCGGTTTTCCTCGCCAGCCTCCAAGAGCTGTCCGCGGCGTATCCGCGATTCGTCGAGCAACTGGAGAAGGTCGACTGGGCCGCGCTCGCCGTGCTGCCCCTACTCGAGGGCAGCCAGCTGTTCGGGGTCGTCGTGTACCGGTGGATCGACGAGGTCGAGTTCACACCGGCGCGCCGTGAGGTCATCGAGACGATCTCCGAGCTCGTCGGCCATGCTCTCGCCCGCGCCCGCAATCACGACCACCTCCTTGCCTACACCCGCCGACTGCGGGAGTCCAACCGCGACCTCGACAGCTTCGCCGCCGCCGTCGCCCACGACCTGCGTCAGCCGTTGCGCCAGCTCAGCTCCTACGTCGACGTGCTCTTCGATCACCTGCCGGCCGAGCAGTTCGACGACGAGGCCAGTCACTACGCCAAACGCATCCGTGCTTCTGTCGAACGGGCCGACCGGCTCATCGTCGCCTTGCTCGAGTACGCCAGGGCCGGGGGCAAGCCAATGAAGGAAGAGGAGGTGGCGCTCGGGGCGGTGGCTCGTGAGGTGGTCGACGGGTTGCGGGTGCGTCTCGAAGAGGTCGGCGCGACTGTGACCATCGGAGAGCTTCCCACGGTGCAGGGCGACGCGGCGCTGTTCCAGCAGATCCTGCAGAACCTCGTCGACAACGCCGCCAAATACCGCCACCCAGCCCGGCCACCGGACATCTCCGTGACCGCGGAGCGGGAGGGGAGCGACGGCGACGACGGCGCGCCGTGGTGGCGAATCTCCGTCCGCGACAACGGGATCGGCGTCCCTCCGGAGCAGGTCGAGAAGGTGTTCGACGTGTTCACCCGGGCGCAGCAGGGAACCCGGCTCAGCGGGACCGGGATCGGGCTGGCGACCGCCAAGCGCGCCGTGGAGCGTCACGGGGGGACGATCGGCGTCGAATCGACACCCGGCGAGGGCTCGACGTTCTGGTTCACGCTGCCCGGTGTGGCCGGTCGCCACCACTACTGACCCCGTACTGTCGTTTGGTTTCGGCCGGATCCGGTCGATGCCAAACGACAGAACAACAGAAACGAGTGCTCAGGCTCGCGCCACGTCCGCCAGCAGCCCCTCCAGCAGGTCCCGGTACTGCGGGAACGACGCCTCCTTCGTGACGTAGGCGTGGGCACCGAGGTCGTGAGCGCGCTCGCGGTCCTCGATCCGGGCCGACGTGGTCAGCACGACGACGGCGAGCTGCTCGAGGTCGTGCTCGGCGCGGAGCCGCCCGAGCAGCTCGAACCCGTCCATCACCGGCATCTTCAGGTCGACGAGCACGAGGTCGACGCCCTCGGGCCCGCCTGCCGTCCGGAGCCAGTCGATCGCCTGGGCGCCGTCGCCGACGGTTTCGAGCACGTTCGGGGTCGGGCAGCGCTTGAGCGCCAGGCGCGTCAGCTCGACGTCGTCCTCGTCGTCCTCGACCAAGAGCACTCGCACCGGGGTGCCCGCGGCGCCGGCGGCCGGCACCCCCGGGAACCGGAGCTCGGCGAGGCGGGCGGTCTCGGCGGCGTCCGGCTCCTCGCCGGCCACCTCCTCCACGGGCAGCTTGGTCACCCGTTGCAGGCGATGGGCGAGGTCCAGGCGCAGGAACCGCGAGGCGCCACCCGCGGGCTGGGTGACGACGATGATCTCGTCGAGCGGCCGCGACTCGAGCAGCGTTCGAACCGCGGCCACCGGGTCGGCCTCGCCGACAACGCCGTCGACCTCGTACTGGAGATCGCGCAGGACGGCGAGCTCCAGCTCCAGGATCCGCTCGGCCGACTCCGTCCCGGCGTCACCGCCCGCCGAGTCCTCGGCGCGTGCGGGGACCAGCACGAACACCTCGATCTGGGGGTCGGTGGACTTCTTCAAGGCCAATCGCTCACGGAGCTCCGCCCCGCCCAACAGTCGGTCGGCGACGATCAGGATCCTGCGCATCGTGTACCCCTGCTCCGATGAAGGCGAAGGCGCCGGGCGCCTCAGCTAACTGTACACTCATTCTACTAACCGGTTGATCGCCGACGTGCTCGCTCGGAGAGATGGGGGTTCGATCATGCCTGACTACGCCGACAGCTATGAGGACGTCTCGATGTTCACATTGTCCGACGATCGCGAACGTGCGCTGCTCGACGCTCAGACGGAATGCTGCTTCATGTGGACGACGAAGGCCGGCGATCCCGTGGGTGTGATCATGAACTACGTCGCGCGCGACGGTCGGTTCTGGGTCACGTGCACGAGGCGGCGCAAGCGGGTCGCCGCGGTCGCGACCCGGCCACGAGTCGCGATTGCCGTCACGAGCCGTGGGACGCAGATCGGCGTCAGCCAGGCGATCACCTACAAGGGCCGGGCGATCATTCACGATGACGAGGAGACGAAGGCGTGGTTCTACCCGGCCCTAGCGGCGCGCGTGCGCCCCGAGAGCAAGGAGCGCCAGGAGGCCTTCGTGCACCACCTCGCGACGGAGGGGCGCGTGGTCATCGAGATCGTGCCGGACGGCCGGATCGGCTTCGACGCCGAGGAGATGTTCCGCAACTCGCCGGCCGGCCCGAGCCGCACCGAGGTCTAGCCGGCCTCGAGCCCTATCCCTCGAGGACCTTGTCGCCGAGGTACGAGGCCTCGAGGAGATCGCGCCGGCCGACGAGCTCCGGACCTGACCCCTCGAGCACGACCTCTCCGTGGTTCATCACGTAGGCGCGGTCGGCCACGGTGAGGGCCATGTGGATGTGCTGTTCGACGAGCAGGACGCCGGCACCGGTCTCATCCGCGATCTGGCGCACGAGGGGCAGCATCCTCTCCACGATGATCGGCGCCAGCCCGAGGCTCATCTCGTCGATCATCAGCACCTTGGGCTGGGCGACCAGGGCCCGGGCCACCGCGAGCATCTGTTGTTCGCCGCCGGAGAGGAGCCCGGCTCGCCGCTGCTTCAGCGGGGCGAGCGCCGGGAACATCTCGAGCGCCCGGTTGTAGGCCCGCCTCTGCGACCCCTTGACGCCGCGGAGGCCGAGGCGGAGGTTCTCTTCCACGGTGAGCTGGAAGAAGAGCGAGCGATCTTCCGCCACGTGTCCGAGCCCGCGCCGGGCCATGCGGTGCGGTGCTCCGTAGTGGACGGGCTCGCCGAGAATGGTGATCGACCCGTTGAGCACCTTCACGATTCCGGAGCACGAAAGCAACGTCGTGGTCTTGCCCGCGCCGTTCGGCCCCAGCAGGGCCACGACCTCGCCGGGGCCGACGTGGAGGTCGACGCCGCGCACAACGGGGATGCCGGCATAGCCGGCCGCCACGCCATCGACGTGGATGAGCGCCCCGTTCGCAACGCTCATGACTGTTCCTCCATCTCGTGACGGATGTGCTCGGCCGCCTCGTGCACCTTGGTGCCCGACTCGCCGAGGTACGCGTCGATCACCACTGGGTCGTCGCGGATCTGGGCTGGCGTCCCCTCGGCGATGATGCGGCCGAAGTCGAGCACGTAGATGTAGTCACAGACGCTGAGCACGAGGCTCATGTCGTGCTCGATCATGAACACGGACAGTCCCGTCGCCAGCAGGGAGCGGATGCGCCCGCCGAACACCTGCGACTCGTCGGTGTCCAGCCCGGCGGCCGGCTCGTCCAGCAACACCAGCTTGGGATCCATCACCAGCGCCCGGGCCACGCCCACCAGCTTGCGCTGGCCGTGGGAGAGGCTCGTCGGGGTGACGCTCCGGACGTCCTGCAAGTCCACCAGCTGCAGGGCCCCGTCGACGCGCCGCCTGATCTCGGACGTGACGCGGGAGAGGTGCAGCATGTCGAAGATCCAGTCGTTCCAGCGGGGAGGCTGGGCGGCCACGAGCAGGTTGTCCTCGACGGTCAGATCGTCGAACAGCTCCAGCGACTGGAACGTCCGCGCCAGGCCCCGGCGGCTGCGCTCGTGCGGCTTCAGCGGCCGCAGGTCCTCACCGTCGAGCACGATGCTGCCCGTGGAGCTGACGTAGCCCGTGATGGCGTCGATGAAGGTCGTCTTGCCGGCGCCGTTGGGCCCGATGAGCCCCACGAACTGCTGGGGGTTGACGGTGATGTTGACGTGGTCGTTCGCGTGCAGGCCGCCGAAGGTGACCGTCAGATCCGTGGTCTGGAGGAGGGTCACTGGTCCACGCTCCAGACGGGCCCGCCGGCCAGCACGATCATGGCGCCACCGTGGCTGGGCTCGGTGGCTCGCTCGGCGCCGGCGTCGGCGGCGCAGGCGCGGGCGCGCGGCCGCCGCGGGCCCTTGCCCACAGCTGTTTCGCCGTCAAGGCCGTGCCGGTGGCGATGCCCTCCGGGTTGAGGATGGCCGTCAGGATGAGGCCGATGGCCCCGATGATCGACAGGTAGGCGTTGAAATCGGCGTCGGCGAAGTTGCCGATGGTCTGGGCGACCAGCCCGCCTCCGACCATGAGCCCACCGATGATCGCGCCCCAGACCGACGTGATGCCGCCGAGGTAGGCGAACGCCAGGATGGCCAGGCCGGCGAAAAGGCTGTAGCTCTCGACCGCGACCCCTCCGAGCCGGTAGGCCTGGAAAATTCCGCCGATGCCCGCCAGGGCGGAAGCGATGGCGAAGCCGAGAAGCTTCGTGCGGGCTACGTCGATGCCCGCGGCGGCTGCCGCGCGCTCGTTGGCCCGCACGGCCAGGAACCTCCGTCCGGTGGCCCCTCGCCGCAGGTTCACGACCGCCAAGCCGAGCAGCACGAAGGCCAGCACGGCGAACGCCGTGAAGCGCCAGTAGTCCGTGCTGTTCGTTTCGGGGTCCGTCGCCGAGACGTAGATCCCGAACCAGCGGGGTTTTGGCACGGGCACGGTTCCCTCGGCGGCAGACGAGAAGATGCTCGTGTTGCGCAACAGGAGGTCACCGATGGGTCCCACCGCGGCGATGGTGACGATGGCCAGCTGGACCCCGCGGATGCGCAAGGCCGGCAGGCCGACGAGGAGACCGACGATCACCGCGGCCGCCACCCCCAGGACGAACGCGATCGGTGCCGGCCAGCCGGGACCGTCCACGGCGACCAGGTCGAACGGGCCGAGGGTGCCGTTGGACGCGAAGCGGATCGCGGTGTACGCCGCCACTCCGGCCAGCGCCGTCTGGGCCAGGGAGATCTGGCCCAGGAAGCCGACCAGGACCACCGACGACAGCATGATCATGCCGGCGACGAGCGACGTGGTGAGTGCCACCTCCCACTGGGCGGTGAAGATGTTGGAGAGGAACCAGACCAACCCGATACCGACCACAACTCCGACCCAGGCTCGGTTGGTGGCCAGCGCCAGGGGTTGACGCCGCTGGATGATGCTGCCCCGCACCGGCAGCCGGTCACCTCGCAGAAAGAGCACCACGACGATGGCGAGCAGCGGGACCAGCTCGCGCACGCCGTTGACCGGCAGCCAGTGCGGCCACCAGGACTTGTCAGCCACCTCGACCATCCCCGACTGGAACATGCCGAGCAGGAAGCCGCCCAGCACCGCGAGCGGAATGGAGGTCAGGTTGCCGACCAGCGCCGCCGCCAGGGCGGGGATGACGTAGAGCGTGAAGCGGTCGACTGAGAGGGAGCTGAGGCCGATCGCGACCAGGCCGGTGACGCCCGCCAAGAACGCCGAGAGCACCCAGTTGAGGCCGGCGAGGAGCTGCGGTGAGAACCCGAGGAGGCTGGCCCCCTTCTCGTTCTCGTCCGCGGCCCGGGTGGCCAGTCCGAAGCGGGTGAACTCCAGCAGCGCCCACACCGCCGCGCCCATCACGACGGCGCATCCCGCCAGCCAGAGGATCAGGTTGGGAAGGTTGCCGAGGGTGAGGAAGTTCTTGACGAACGCGTTCAGGCCGGTCGTGCCGGGAAGGAACCCGGGGTTCTGCCTCGCCTCGCCACCGAAGTTCAGGCTCGCGACCGACTGCAGGTACAGCATGATTCCGACGGCACCGATGACCTTGCCCAACGCCGGTGCGTTGCGGAGCGGCCGGAACACCAGGAGGTGGGCCAAGAGGCCGAGGAAACAGGCCATGAGCAGGGCCAGCACCGCGGCGGGGAATTTCGCCATCTGATCCCCGAAGCTGATGGTGACCGGGAGGTTGGGACTGTGGCCGGGGATGATGTCCACCCACGGAAGGACCAGGTCACCGTTCTTGGTCAGCTCGTCGTACACGTACGCCGTGTACATGGCGAATGCGCCGTGGGCGAAGTTGATGACGCCCGAACCCTTGAACGCGGTCACGAGCCCGGTGGCCAGCATCGCGTACAGCCCGCCGGCTCCGAGACCCAGGATGACGGCGAAGATGATCTGATCCACGGTTCCCCCAGGTGGTCGTCACCGCGATGGTAGGCAGGCGGGCCGGCCCGGCTCGTCCAGCCGGGCCGGCGTTGGGTCTTCTGCGGTCAGCCTTGGCGCGGGTTCGACTCGGCTACCGCGTTCATCAGGTCGGTGGCATCGATGTACTCATTCCCCAACGTGGGGTCGGCGGTGAAGGTCTTCCCGTCCCACACCACGTACGTCTCGGTCCGCTTACAGATGGACTGGTATTCCTCGGTGACTCCGGCGCAGTCGATCGGTGGACGTCCGACGATGTGGTAACTGGCCACTCCTGCCAGCGCCTTCTGGAAGGTCGCGGCATCCGAGGGATCGCCGCCGGCGGCGACGACGTCGTTCGCCAGCTGCCACATCCAGATCATCGTGCTGAACGAGTCGTTCATGAACGCCGACTTCGCCGCTTTGGGACCGTAGGCGTCGATGGCCTCGTCGCGGACGCCGATCTCCCAGTTGGCGAAGTCGCTGAGCGCCTCGGGGTCGGACACGTTGTAGCCCTGGATCCCGATGGTCAGGCCATTGCTCTCCGGGAGGCTCTTCACGGTGTCGTCGTCACAGGCGGATGACGCGACGATGTCGGCTTCGACGCCGCCGCTCCGCAGGCCCTTGATGAACTCCACGCAGTCCGAGGACTGCACACCGAAGTAGATGCCGGGGTTCTCGGCTCCCTCCAGGAAGTCCGCTACGTTCTGGACCATCGCCGCGTTGTCGGACGGGTCTCCGGCCTCGTTGGAGAAGCCCTTGAAGTCGAACGCCCCGTTGCTCTGGTCCTTGTAGTACTGGTAGAAGCGCTCCTGGGTGTCCGCCCAGCACTGCTGGCCGGGAGGCGTGTTGGCCCAGGGGATCGCGACCCGGTCGTACTGTCTCACCTCGACCATGAACTGGGCGGCGGTGATGAAGTCGCCTGGGCAGCCGCCGATGGCGGAGAAAACGCCCGGCTGGTCGAAGTCGGCGACGAAGATGGGCAGGTTCTGCACGGTCGGGATGCCCTGGAACACCGGGTACAGGAGCGGGGTGAAGAAGTCGATGCCGATCTGGATGAGGTCCGGATCCTGGCCGACGATCTCGTTCGCGCACCTCTGGGCTTCTTCCTGGCTCACCGCGTGTGAGCACACGTTGAGCTTGATCGGCCGCCCGGGCGTGCCGGCGTCGTAGTCGGCGCCGATGCCTCCGAGTTGCTCGTTGATGAATTGGACCGCGGCCTCAGCGCCCTCGCGGACGTCCGGGAACGTCCCGGCAGCATCGCCCTCCAGGTTCGGCATGGCGACGACGAAGGGATCGCCCTCGGCCGTCAGCGGCGCGTCGGCGGTGGCGTTGACCGCGGCCTCGAACGCGGCGGCGCCCTGCCCGTCGCGGGAATCGTCGGCCAGCTCCCCGACGGGACCGCCGCCCGCGGTGGTCGCGGTTCCGCCGGCCGTGGTGGTCGCGGTCGTTCCACCGGCCGTGGTCGCAGTCGTGCCGCCCGTGGTGGTCGCGGTCGTGCCGCCGGCGGTGGTCGCGGTCGTGCCACCGGCCGTGGTCGCGGTCGTGCCACCGGCCGTGGTCGCGGTCCCACCGCCCGACGTCGGCGTGGCCCCGCCATCGTCGTCGTCACCACACGAAGCCGCGATCAACGCGGCACAACACACCACACCGAGCAGTCCCATCCTGCGGTGTCGCCTCATCAAGTAACCCCCTCACGTCGACCGCTCATCGCGGTGCTCCATTCCCCCAGGGACGTTCGCATGAAGTGTACGGCGCGTCCGCGGAGGCCGCGAACATTAGCAGGTCACATGTTCAAGAAAGTGCCCGAACACGGTCATCCCCGAGCGGGACCCCCGCCGTTCATCACGATCTCGTCGATCCACCGGTGGAGGTTCTGGTTTCCGCCCTCGTTGCGGCCGAAGCGGAAGTGGCCGTCCGAGATCGCGGCGAGGCCTCGGTTGATCTTGAACCCGGTGGCGAAGTCCTCCTCGCCGGTCACCTGGGCGTACAGCTTCCGTCGGGTCTCGGCCATAGCGACGGCCTCCTCACCCTCGACCGGCTGACGGTAGTAGTGGTACTGCTGGGTGCGCGAGCGGTCTGGCGTCGGCCCGGGAAGGAGCCGGCTGACCATCAGCGGCCTCCCCGGCTGACCCGACATCGACATGTTCGGGAAGATGTAGTGCACCATGCTCATCACCTCGAACATCGGCGGCCACTCGGACTCGGGACGGTCGCGGATCTCCTTGATCGGCTTGTTGGCGAACCCGATGCGTACGTGAGGGCCGAAGAAGTCGTACGTGTTGCGGTTGGTGATGGCCTTCTCCCCGATCGTCGAGCTGTGGAGGTAGCCGATGTGGTAGCCATCGACGTAGCCGTCGGCGGTGAGCTTCCAGTTCGGGCTCTCGAGCACCGTCTCCACCGGATACCGGTGGAGTTCGTCGAGATTGAGCATCGCCAGGGCGTCGTCCATCCCGGCGAGCCATGCCCGGGGGTCGAAGTCGAGGTCGGGGGTGAGCACGGACAGAACCAATCCGGCCTGCTCGTGTGTGGGCAGCTCGATGAGGGCGCTCACGTCGAGGTCGCCGAAGGTGTTGCGACCGGGTACGCCCACGATCGTCCCCTTGGTGTCGTACACCCACGCGTGGTACGGACACGTGAACCGGCGGGTGTGGCCGCTCCCCGCGGCCACCTGCGAACCGCGGTGGCGGCAGCTGTTCAGGAACGTGCGAGCCACTCCGTCGTCGCCCCGGACGACGAGTAGCGGGCGATCGGCGATCTCCAGGCAGTCGTAGTCGCCCGGGTTCCGCAGATCGCAGGACAGTGCCACGACGAGCGGAGAGCGCCGGAACACCTGCTCCATCTCCGCCTCCCAGCGCCGAGGATCGCGGTAGGTGGCGATCGGCACCTTCATCTGACCCTCGGCCTGGTCGCTGGTACCGGCGTCGACGTTGGCCAGCAGGCGTCGGGCGACGTCCGCGTGAGATGTCGCGGTCATTTCGAACCTCCCCTCAGTCTGGGAATTGGATGCTACTCGGACGCCACCAACCCCCGTGACACAAACTTTATGCTGTGTGCGGTCTCGCAGGAGCCTGCCCGCGATCCGTAGCAGCCGGTCCAGGTCCGGTTCAGAGGTCAGCGGGAGGTCGGCTCGGGTGTGGCCGCCTCGCGTCGGATCGGGCTCGTTACTTCAATCGCATGTGGCGCGACAAGATCGCGGCATGACCGATGCCGCAGCCGCGGTGCCCGACGGTGCCGCCTCCAGATACCCGCTCTCGTTCAGCCCGGTGACCGTCGGGACGATGGAGCTCGATCGCCGGCTCGTCGTGTCAGCGCACTCCGGCGGAGGCGGTTCGCTGCTCGGGTCGGAGGCACTGTTCGAGAGGCATTGCGCCTACTGGCTGGCCCGCGTGACGGGCGGTGTCCGGTGGGTCGGCGGCGGGCCGGTGTTCGTGCGCAACCCGCTGATCCCTGGCTTCGAGCCGACGGGGGTCGGCGCCAACGGTCCAGGATTGTTCCGCGAGCCGAACTTCGTCGAGCGTCTCGGCCGGTTCATGGCCCGCCTGCACCGCGTCGGCGGGTTCGGCAGCGTGCAGTTCGTTCAGCAGGGCGGGATGCCCTCGGCGCCGTCGAACACGCTGTCGGGCTACGCCGACCACCGCATCCCCCACGCCCTGGACGAGGACGAGATCGCGTGGCTGGTGCGAGAGTACGGCGAATCGGCCGCGCTCGCCGCCGACGGCGCCGCCGACGCCCTCGAACTGCACGCCAACCACGACGACGTCCTCCAGTGGTTCCTGTCGCCGCGCACCAACCGCCGTACGGACGGCTACGGAGGCAGCTTCGAGAACCGCCGCCGCCTGTTGCGGGAGATCGTCGAATCGATGCGCGATCACGTCGACCGGCCGATCACGATCGGGCTTCGCCTCTGCCTCGACGAGATGATCGACGGCGGCCAGACGGTCGACGACTGCCGAGCGTTGCTGGCCGCCTTCACCGCCGACGGCACGGTCGACTACTTCAGCCTGGACGTCGGCGACAACTGGGGGCGGGTCAGCTACATCCAGCCCGGCTTTTACGCCGAGGCCGAGTGGGCCCCGCTCGCCGGGCAGGCGAGGTCAGCGACGGATCTCCCCGTCGTGTACGTCGGGCGCGTAACCAGCGTCGCCACCGCCGAACGCATCCTCGCCGACGGCCACGCCGATCTCGTCGGGTTCGCCAGGGCCGCGATCGCCGATCCCCGGCTCGTGGTGAAGTCCGGCGAGGGCCGGCCCGATGAGGTCCGCCCGTGCATCGGCATTCAGGAGTGCATCGACCGTCGAGTCGTGGAAGGTCTGCCGTTCGCCTGCGGCGTCAACCCGCACGCCGGTCGTGAGGACGAGGGCCGGCCGTCGCCCGCAGCGGTGTCCCGGTCGGTGCTGGTGATCGGGGGCGGCCCGGCCGGTACCGAGTTCGCCGGGCAGATGGCCGAGCGCGGCCACCGCGTGCAACTCTGGGAGCGCGAGGGCGAGCTCGGTGGCCAGCTCGCCGTGGCCGCCCGGCTGCGCATGAACCGTAACTTCCGGCAATGGATCGAGTGGCAGGAGCGCCGGTTGGCTCGCGTCGGTGTGGACGTGTGCCTCGATCGTGACGCGACGAGCGAGCACGTCTTGGCCGCGGGTGCGGACGTGGTGGCTGTCGCCACGGGTGCCACGTCGCGGGGATCCGAGGTGCAAGGCGCCGACTTGTCGTTCGTGCTGTCCGCCAGCGAGGCGGTCACGGACCCCGGCCGGCTCGGGCGACGTGTCGTCGTCATCTCCGAGGACGACCGCCTGGCGCCGCTGGCCATCGCCGACCAGTTGGCCGCGGACGGCCACGAGGTGACGGTCGTCCACCAGACCCTCGCCCCGTCGCCGCTCGTCGGCAAGTACACGATCGGCGCGGTCATGGCCCGGCTCGACGAGGCCGGCGTCACGATGATCCCCGCGGCGCGCCTCGTCGGCATCGAGCAGGGCGCGCTGACGCTCGCCCATTGCTTCAGCGGCCGACAGTGGACGGTCGCCGGAGTCGACTCGGTGGTCCTCGCCTGCGGGGCGATCCCCATTGACGACCTGTACCAGGCTGTGTGCTCGCGGCACCCCTCGGTCCACCTGCTCGGGGACGCCTTCGCTCCTCGGCGGATGGTCTTCGCGACGCGTCAGGCCTACGAGCTGGCGCGCACCTTCGACTGATCCGAGGTTTTCACGTCGCCCGAGGTTTTCCGACGCCCCATCTGGCACGGAAACCCTCGGGTGTACGGAAAACCTCGGGTGATCAGTCGATCCCGGGACCAAAGAACCGGCCCGTCAGGTCCGGTGCGCCGACGTACAGTCTGGTGAGCGACCGGCTCGAGAAGCGCCAGCCGTCGTCGGTCCGCCGGTAGGTGTCGTCGTACCACCCGACCAGGACCCGTCGGTCGGCATCCACCGGGACGTTGAGTTCGACGAGGTAGGCGCGTCCCGCGGCGGTGTCGCCGTCGATGGTGGCGGTATTGCTCAGGTAGAGCTGCACGACGTGCCGGTAGTTGGCCATCGACGCCCGCCAGTGATCGACGATCGCGTCCCGGCCCTCGATCACGCGGTCGGGCCCGAGTTTCCACTCGCCGTCCTCAGTCCACGTGTTCCCCCAGGCGCCGCCGTCCCGGGCACGCACCGCGTCGCCGTAGGCGTGAAGGAGCCTGACGATGGCATCGGCGTCGGGCTGACTCATGGCGGCCGGGATCGTAGATCGTTCCCGTGCCCCATATGAGGAGGCGAATAGTCTCCGCCCGTGATCGTTCCCGACGTCAGCGACCGGAGCCTCGCCGAGCTGATCTCCCTGCACGGGAGACACGCCGTCGTGACGGGCGCCGGCCGCGGTCTCGGCGCCCAGATCGTGCGCCGGCTCGCCGAGGCCGGTGCCGCCGTGATCGCCGGCGACCTCGACAGCGGGGCTGCCGCCGGCGTGGCGCAGGAAGTCAGCTCGATGGGCGGCCGCGCGATCGGGTGCGCGCTCGACGTCGCCGACACGGCGTCGCTCGCCGCCGCCGCGGACCTCGCCGTCACCGAGCTCGGCGGCCTGGAGATCTGGGTCAACAACGCCGCCATCTTCCCGACGACAGGACCGGCCATCGACGTGGAGGATGTGTTCCTCGACCGGATGCTGCACATCAACGTCCGCGGGACCTACGCCGGGGCCCGCGAGGCGGCGCGCCGGATGTCGAACGGCGGCGTCGTCGTCAACCTCACGTCCACGGCAGGGTTCAAGGCCAGCGCCGGGATCAGCGCCTACGTGGCCTCGAAGCACGCCGTCGTCGGCATCACCAAGGCGCTGGCTCTCGAGTTCGGGCCGCTCGGCATCCGGGTGCTCGCCGTCGCCCCGACGATCATCGACACGCCCGGCGTTCGTGAGCAGATGGCGCCTCTCAAGGAGGCCGGTGTCGACGTCGAGGCCCGGGTTGCCGCCAACCCACTCGGGAGGATGGGCGTGCCCGACGACGTGGCGCGCGTCGTGCTGTTCTGCTGCACGGACATGGCGGCGTTCATGACCGGCTCGACGGTGGCCGTCGACGCCGGCTCGCTGGCCTGACCGGACCGGCGGAGATCAGGACTCGGCGAGCAGGCGGCTGCGCAGCCGGTCGATTGTCGGGCGGGACACCCCGAGCGCCGCCGGCCATGCGCTCACGGAGCCGTGAAGTTCGATCACCCGCTGGGCGAACAGTGTCATCACCTCGGCCGGCGCCGACCAGAGCAGCAGGGGAGAGCGCCCGACCGGCGGGTCGCCCGACAGCGGTGAGGCGATCATCGCCGCCCGGCGGCGCTGGCTCGGCACGTCGGAGAGGGCGTACTCGGCGACGATCGAATCGACGGTCACCCCGATCGCAGCCTGGATCAGCGCCACCACGAGTCCGGTGCGATCCTTCCCGGCGACGCAGTGCACGAGCACTGGTCCGTCGGCGATGTGCTGGGCGACAGTGTCCACCGCGCGAACGAGTTGGGGACCCCCGCGCTCCATCATGTCCTCGTAGAGGCCGACGATATCGACGGCCTCCTCGAACCGGGGTGGGTTGTCGATGTCGATGATCCGGTCGACCGTCGGGATGTGGTGGGTGATCTCGGCCGGGCCGAACGCGTGGCCGCGGTCGAACTGGGCCTGCTGGCGCAGGTCGATGATGGCGCGCAGGCCGAGCTCGCCGACGCGTGCACGACCGTCCGCGGTGAGGCGCACAGGGTCGTCGGCACGGTAGAGGACGCCGGTTGCCATGCGCCGGCCGTCGTCGGTCGGCCATCCGCCGGCGTCGCGCACGTTGAAACAGCCATCGATGTCGAGATGGTTGGCCCGCTCGTCTTGCTCGCTCATGGGCCCCCGGGGAGACTGGCCCGGTGGACCAAGACCTTCAGCGGCTGCTCGACGAACGGGCCATCGAGCGGCGCCTCGTCGACTACTGCCGGGGCGTCGACCGCGTCGACAAGACGCTCGTCGCCTCCGTCTACCACCCCGACGGCACCGACGACCACGGGTCCTTCAAGGGCCTCGGAGTCGACTTCGCCGAGTACGTGACGCGGCGTCTGGCCGAGCGCTACGAGGCGACGATGCACACCATCGCCAACCCGGTGATCGAGTTCACCGGCCCGGACACTGCCCACGTCGAGTCTCACGTCTGCGCCCGCCAGCGCCGGTCGGACGCCGGCGGGGTGGTGTTGGAGACCTTCGGCGGGCGCTACGTCGACCGCTTCGAACGGCGCGACGGTGAATGGCGGATCGCCCACCGCACCCTGGTGCACGAGTGGGACAAGATCGAGCACGTGGAGCTGGCGTTCCCGCCGGGTCGTTACACCGAAGGTGTCCGTGGCTCTTCGGACCCCTCGTACCAGCCGGGCTGACCTCCGGCTGACGCCTCGGCGAGAACGGCGCGCATGCCGTCCGCCGCCCGCCTTGCCGCCTCCGTCGCTGGCGCCGCCCACAGCTCCGTCGAACACACCTCCAGCGAGATCGGTGCGCGCACCCCCATGTCGGTGAGCAGACGGATGAAGGCCACGCAGTCGAACTCGCCCTCACCGGGCGGGACGCGGTTGGCGAGGCAGTCCTGCTTGTAGTCATCGAGCTGCGGTTGCCGCGGCCCGTCGTCCATCTGCACGGCGAACACGCGCCCGGCGGGCAGAGCCCGGATCATGGCGTCGTCGTTGGCGCCCCGCCGGTGGTGCCAGATGTCGGCGCAGTATCCCCCATTGGCGCGGCCGGCCGCCTCGATGATCGTTTGGGCGTCGGCGGCCGTCGCGATGTTGGTGTAGGGCAACCATTCGATGCCGACGAGCAAGCCGTGCCGTCCGGCCCGGTCGCACAGCTCACCGAACGCCGATGCGGCCTCGGCGACGGTGCCCTCGTACGGGCCGATCGCCTGCAGGTAGCGACAACCGAGCTCGTCGGTCAGTTCGTAGGCCAGGTCCTCCCGGCGCCGGCACTCGGCAGCCGACTCGCCCGCGGACGCCCATCCGTGCACCGTCTCGATCTCGGCGAGCACCAGCCCGTGATCGTCGAGCTGGCGGCCGATGTCCTTCGCCGAGCGGCCCTCCTCGTCGCGCAGCCGCGCGTACTCCGGAGCGAACAACCCGATGCCGGCGAACCCGGCGGCGGCCGCCGCCGCCACCCGCTCGTCGAAGCCGCCGAAGCGCGGACGGCTGAAGTGCGACCAGACGAGATCCGGCCACTGCAGGTCACGCGCCGAACCCATCACCTTAAAACTAGCACTGATCTACAGTAAGTACCCATGCGCTTCGCATTCACCGCCGCCCAGTCCAACTGCACGTGGGACGAGTTGGCCGAGCTGTGGAAGGTTGGGGACAACCTCGAAGTCTTCACCACGGCGTGGGTCTACGACCACTTCTACCCGCTCCGTACCGGGCCCGAGGAGCCGACCCTCGAAGGCTGGACGTGCCTGGCGATGCTGCTCGCCCGCACTCGTCGTCTGCGCGGCGGGGTCATGGTGACAGGCGTTCCATACCGCCATCCGGCCGTGCTGGCGAACATGGCGGTGACCGTCGACATCGCCTCCGGAGGGCGTCTCGAGCTGGGGCTGGGCGCCGGCTGGTTCGAGGCCGAGTGTCAGGCCTACGGCATCGAGCTGGGCTCTGTCGCCGAGCGTTTCGCCCGCTTCGAGGAGGCGCTCGCCGTCATCCACTCGCTGCTCACTCTGCCGACGACGACCTTCGAGGGTCGATTCTACCGGCTGCGCGACGCCTGGTGCGAACCGAAGTCGGCACAGCAGCCGCACCCGCCGTTCGTGCTCGGCGGCAAGGGGGAGCGGCGGCTGCTCCCGCTCGTCGCCCGCTACGCCGAGCACTGGAACTATTCGGGCACGGACCCCGACGAGTTCGCTCGACTCCGTGGACGTTTGGCCGAGCTGTGTACGAGTGAGGGGCGCAGCACCGACGACATCGTGCTGTCGGCCAACGTGCGCCCGCCCGCGGACGACCCCGTGCGAGTCCTCGATCAGGTCGCGGCGTACCGCGACGCCGGCGCCCACATGGTCTGCTTCTTGCTACCGCGCCCCTACGACCCTCGGCTCCTCGACCAGCTCGCGCCAGCGCTCGCCGACCTGGGCTGACCGCTTCCAGCGGGCAGTCATTCGGCGACGAGGTCAGCCAGCTGGCGCATGAACGTCTGCTGCAGCACGGTGCCGATGAGGGCCATGTTCGGTGCCGGGTTGGCCCCGGCAAACGACTTCAGGCACGAGCGGTTGGCGCAGGCGCCCTTGAAGAAGTTGAACGCCCGCCAGTAGCGCAGCTCGTCGGGGTCGACCTCGACGCCCACCTCGCGCCGGATGAGGGCCAGCCAGTCCTCGAGTGGCATCGTGCGCGCCCCCCGCATGGAGAGCAGGAACGACCAGTCTTCGGCCGGGTCGCCGAGATGGGAGAACTCCCAGTCCGTGAACGCCAGGACCCGGTGGCCGTCGTGGACGAAATTTCCAGGCCCGGGGTCGCCGTGGACGAGGGCGACGCGCTCTAGCGGCGGGGCGTGGGCGTGCAGCCAGGCGGCACCCTCCTCGAGCAGAGGGACGGGCAGCGGTGACGTCGACCGGTAGACGCGGGCCCAGCGCTCGATCTGCACATGGGTGGCCTCGGCCGGGGCCGGCCCGTCCAGCACGCCGTCCCACTCGAGATGATGCAGCTCATCGAGGCGGCGGACGAAGTCGACGGCGAGATCGGGCGCCAGGCTGCGATCCTCACGACCGGCGGTGACGCCGCCCTCGACGAAGTCCATCACGAAGAACGGCTGGCCGATCACGGTGCCGGTTGGCTCCAGCCACCGCACGGACGCGACCGGGAACCCGAGGCGACCGACGGCGCGCATGAACTCGAACTCGTCTGCTCCCGACGTCCCGAACACGCCACCCTGCTCGACCCGCACGACGAAACGAGAACCATCCTCCAGCTCGACGAACCAGTTACCTCGGGAATGGCCGGTGGTGATGCGGCGCAGTTCGGCCATTTCCACGTCTCGGCCCGACTGCTCGGCGATCCACGCTTCGAGCAGGTCACGCATCGGGGAGCTGCCCGCGGAAGTAGGGCATCAGCATGCCGGTCACCGCGAGGTCCTCGTCGAGGTGACGGCTGACGACCGGCCGCAGCTCCGCTCGGACTTCGTCGCCGGCGGCGTCGTCGTGGGCCACGGCGCCGGCGAGCACGGCGCCGACGGCGCCGAGCACCGCCTCCGCCGACGGCGCCGGCGCCGGCGCCGGCCAGTAGGGAGCCACGAC
>JBKOUV010000055.1:0-4413 GCA_046723555.1 Actinomycetota bacterium
GTGCCCTTCTCCGTCATGATCGGGAAGTCGCCCATGAACACCGTCTGCTCTTTGATCTCGCCGGTGTTGCGGTTCATGAACCGGGCGCGCACGAACACGGGCGCGGAGTAGGTCATGTCCTTCTCTTTGCACTCCTCGACCGAGAACTTCGGCGGCGGGCGCAGATCCTCGTCGTCGGGATCGAACTCCAGCTCGAGCTGGAGGGACTCGGAGAAGTCCTTGATCGGACTGATGTCACGGAACGTGTTGGCGAGGCCTTCGTTCAGGAACCAGTCGAAGCTCTCCCGTTGGATGGCGATGAGGTTGGGGAGCTCCAGGGGCTCGACCAGGTTGGCGAAGGAATAGCGCTCGCGGGACGTCGAACGAGGGGCCACAGATCACTCCTGGGGGGTCGCAGGTGAGGGGGCCGAGCGAGTCTTCGAGTGAGGGCCCGAAAGATTTCGGGCGCGCTGAAGCGGACCCGGCGAGGGGGAACAGGACAGCAGACGCACGGCAACGAAGAAGCCTAGCCCCGAGGGCGCACGAAATCAACCAGCTCCTGGGCGGGTACGCCCAGGCCGGGAGTTCAGATGGCAGAGAGGGTAGAGAACCGCTGCTGCGGTGTCAAGGGTACGCCGCCCATGAGAGAATTCTCATCGGGGTCTCACCTCGCTGGAAGGGGTAGGACCGACCATGAGGTCCTCCATGCGACGCTACCTACCGCTGCTCGCATTCATCGTCGCCGCCGCGGCGCCGATCGCGTTCGTGCTGGCCGCCGACGACATCGTGTCGGGATCACGGCCGCGGGTGCAGCCGATCCAGCTCGACAGCCCGGCGTCGACGGCGCCGGCGTCCACGGCGCCGGGTTCGACCGTGCCCGAGTCCCCGACGACCACCACCACGCCGGCCACGTCCACAACGGGCGAAGCCGCCACGACGTCACAACCGCCGGCCGGCCCGGCGCCGGGCGTGACGACCGCGACCGCCCCGCCGCCCGCGCCGATCGCCGCCGGCGACGACGAGGTGGCCGAGGACAACCGGGGTCCCGGTAACGCCGAGGACGCCGATGACGACGGCGAGGAGGACGAGGACAACTCCGGTCCAGGCAGCGGCGATGACGGGGTCCAGGACGACAACTCCGGGCCCGGCAGCGGTGACAGCGGTGGCGACAGCAGCGGCGATGGCTGACCCAGAGAGCCAGGAGGCGACCGGGCCGTCCTGGTTCGAGCGGGCGCGCCGCCAGCTCGCCAGCATCCGGGTGCGCATCGTGGTCGGATACGTGATCCTCCTCGCGATCGCGCTGGCCGTGGCGGTCGTCGTGACCCGTCAGGTCCAGATGGCCAGGCTGGAACGGGACATCCAACGTCAGCTGGCAGACGAGATCGAGGAGCTGCGCAACCTCGCCGCGGACGGGATCGACCCGGCCACCGGACGACCGTTCGGCGCCGACGTCGAGGCGATCTTCAACGACTTTCTCACCCGCAATGTGGCCGCCGAGGACGAGGCGTTCTACGCCCTCGTCGGAGGGAAGGCGTACAAGAGCAACTTCGGTGCGCCCCAGGCCCTGTTCCGCGATCCCGCCCTCGTCGAGTCGTGGCGGACGACGACGACACCGACGTCGGCGACCGTGGACACCCCGGTCGGTGAGGCGCGGACGCTGGCCGTGCCGTTGCTCGACGCCGCCGGCATGGCGGGCGTGTTCGTGGCGGTGATCTTCCCCGCCGACCGGCGCGCCGAGCTCGATCAGGTCATCCGCCTCATCGCGCTCGTCGGCCTGGCCGTGCTGGCCGTCAGCGCAGCGATCGCCTGGTCGCTCGCCGGCCGCGTGCTGCGGCCGGTGCGCGAGCTCACCCACACCGCCCGTCGGATCACCGGATCCGACCTCTCCGCCCGGATCCCCGTCGAGGGCCACGACGAACTGGCGGAGCTGGGATCCACGTTCAACGCGATGGTCGACCGGCTGGAGACGGGCAACCGGGCGCAACGCCAGTTCCTCGACGACGTCGCCCACGAGCTGCGCACGCCGATCACGATCGCCCGCGGCCACCTCGAGTTCCTCGGCGACGACCCGGTCGAACGGGCGGAAACGGTCGAGATCGTCACCGACGAGCTCGACCGGATGAGCCGCTACGTCAGCGACCTGCTGGTGCTGGCGCGGTCCGAGCAACCCGACTTCCTCGCTCCCGAACCGGTCGACCTCGGCGAGCTGGCGCGCGACCTGCTGGTCCGGACGAGGGCGCTCGGGGCGCGGGCCTGGGTGCTCGACCGCGCCCCGGACGTGGGCGAGGAGCTGGTGGTCGCCGATCCGCAACGGCTCGGCCAGGCTGTTCTCAACCTCGCCGCCAACGCCGTGCAGCACACGGGCGAGGGCAACGAGATCGGGCTCGGCGCCGAAACCAACGGCGCGACCGTGCGGCTGTGGGTCCGCGACACGGGGCCCGGCGTCGAACCGGCGCTGGCGGCGACCTTGTTCGACCGGTACTCGCGCGGGGCGACCAGCCGGACGAGGCGACCGGAAGGGGTCGGGATCGGCCTATCGATCGTCGACGCGATCGCGAGGGCGCATCGGGGCTCGGTGTCCGTGTCCAGGACGAGCGAGGAAGGGGCGACGTTCGTCATCTCGATCCCGCTACGGCGGCCGCCGTCGATGCCACGGCCGGGGGCCGCGACGCCCCCGATGCCGCCGGTGACCGTTCCGAGCGGTGGGCGGTGACCCGATGACGAGGGTCCTCATCGCCGAGGACGAGGAGCGGATCGTCTCTTTCCTCGAGAAAGGTCTCCGGGCGAGCGGGTACACCACCGTGGCCGTCGGCACGGGTCCCGATGCGCTGGCCCTGGCGCACGACGACAGCTTCGATCTGCTCCTCCTCGATCTCGGCCTACCCGGTCTCGACGGGCACGACGTGCTCCGGACGATGCGGTCGCGGGGCGAGGCGATGCCGGTGATCATCCTCACCGCCCGCGACTCGGTGGACGAGACCGTCGCCGGCCTGGACGGCGGCGCCGACGACTACGTCACCAAGCCGTTCCGGTTCGAAGAGCTGCTGGCGCGGATCCGGCTGCGCCTGCGCGACGGAGGGGGCGCCGAGCCGACGGTCCTGCGGGCGGGACCGGTGAGCCTCGACCTCCGGTCCCGGCGGGCGTCCGTCCACGATCCGGCGGCGCCCAACGGGAACGGCACTCGCGTGGTCGAGCTCACGGCGCGGGAGTTCGCCCTCGCCGAGGTGTTCCTCCGCCACCCAGGCCAGGTGCTGTCCCGCGAGCAGCTGCTGTCGCACGTGTGGGGCTACGACTTCGATCCGGGGTCGAACGTGGTCGATGTCTACGTGCGCTACCTCCGCCGCAAGCTCGGCGACTCGGTGATCGAGACCGTGCGGGGGATGGGCTACCGCTTCCCCTGACCGGCGACTGCCGAGCCGGCCACCCGCAACTCTTGCCCCAGGGCGTCAAAAAGTGTCGCCTGGTGGCAACAGTTGTCAAAAAGCGACATCCATGAGAGAGCTCTCATCTCGACCTCACCCCCGTGCCATCACTCAGCCGCAACCTGCGATCGTGCTCATCGACGACGCGGTGCTGCCGGCGGCGGCCCACCTGACGGGGCCCTCCGCTCCGGCAGTCCTCCGCGCCGCGGTCGAGGCCGCCGGCGGACGGCTGGTGCAGGCTCATCCGTGCCACCTCCAGTACCGGCCGGGGTACGACGTGGTCGTCCGCTTCGATGCCCAGGTGGCGTGGAAGAGCGCACCGCCGGTGGCGGAGACGCTCGTCGCCGCCACGACCGTCGACGGCCCGCCGCCCGGGACGCTGCGCGTCGAGGCGGTGACCGCTGAGGGGTCGACGCTGGCCGTCGGGGTGTGGCGGTGGCCGTTCGACCCGCAGGTCACGGGGCTGACGCGTGCCGTCACGCCCACTACCGCGGCCGAGTTCCTCCACGGACTGGTGGCCGGCCCGGTGCGGCTCGAGGTCGTCGCCTACCGGCCCACGTTGCGAGCCGTCGTGCGGGTCGTCGACGAGAACGAAGACGTCGTGTACGTGAAGGCGGTGCCTCCCGTCGAGGTCGGCGATCTCGTGCGCCGGCACGAGGCGCTGCTCGACGCCGGCATCCGGGTGCCCAGGATCGTGCGGCGGGACGATGCGGCCGGCCTGATCGCGCTGACCGCGCTGACCGGTCCGACGGTCCGCGAGCTGATCAAGTGCGGTCGCGGTGAGCTTCCCGGACCGGAGCAGTACGAGGCGCTGTACGCGGCCTTCGCCCCGGTCCACCTCCCCGGAGCGCGCCACGTGCCCGGTCGGGCGGCCACCGGACAGCGCCACGCGGCGATGCTCGCCACCGTCATGACCGGGCTCCAGGACCGCCGGCTGCTCGATCGCCTCGACGAACTGCTCACTCCGGTGTCCGCACGGGCGAGTTCGCGCTCGGGGCCCACGATCCACGGC
>JBKOUV010000187.1:0-28780 GCA_046723555.1 Actinomycetota bacterium
GTGGAGGCGCTGTGGTTCCGGATTCATGAGTTCCTGATCCGCGAGGGTTACGCCTGGGTCGGCGTGTCGGCGCAGAACAACGGTCTTTCCGGGGTGCCGAACGGGCTGAAGAATTGGAGCCCGACCCGCTACGGCTCACTCGACGTGACCGACGGCGGCACGGTCACGTCGGATCGACTCTCCTACGACATCTTCGCCCAGGGGATGCAGGCCGTGCGCAGAGCCCCGTCGGTCCTCGGCGGACTTGACGTGGAGCGGGTGGTCGCGGCGGGTGTTTCCCAGTCGGCGGGTCGCTTGGGTGTGTACGTCAACGCGATCCATCCCCTCGCCCCGATCGCCGACGCAGTCCTGCTCTACATCGGCGGCCAGCGGATCCGTGAGGACCTGGACATCCCGGTGCTCAAGTTGCTCACCGAGACCGAGCACGTCGCACCGCAGGCGAGCGAGCTCTCGTCGTTGCAGCCCGACACGGACCGGATCCGGGTGTGGGCGATGGCGGGCACGTCGCATTCCGACTGGGCCTCGTTCGTCGTCCGCAACGCGCTGCTGCGGCGCGACCTGCCCGCGGTGCCGCTCTTCGACAACTGCGCCGCGCCGAGCCGTAGCCGGATCCAGGATCGCTACGTGATCAGTGCGGCCATCGACGCGATGGTGCGATGGACCGGCGGCACGCCGCCGCCGCATTCGCCGCCGATCGAGATCACGTCGGCTGACCCGTTGGTGGTGCCGCGCGACGAGTTCGGCAACACCCTCGGTGGCATCCGGCTCGCCTCGTTCGCCGTCCCGGTGGCGACCGACCAGGGATCCAACACGAACCGGCCCGGGGTCCCGGGGCTCTGTTTCCTCAACGGCACCCATCTGCCGTTCGACACGGCCACGCTCGACACGCTCTATCCGAGCCACGGTGACTACGTCAGCGCGACGGCCCGCGCCGTCAAGCAGAACCTGCGCGACGGCTTCCTGCTCGCGGAGGACGCCAAGGAGCTGCTCGACGACGCCGCCAGCTCGATCTACGGCCGTGGCCTCATCTGCGGCCCGCTCTGCGCCA
This sequence comes from Actinomycetota bacterium, assembly GCA_046723555.1. GTDB lineage: Bacteria > Actinomycetota > Acidimicrobiia > Acidimicrobiales > Ilumatobacteraceae > JALZMG01. The sequence goes on from JBKOUV010000187.1 coordinate 1,049, forward strand.
ACGTCGCCCAGTTCCCGCTCAACCCGTCGACGTCGATCCTCCGGGATCACACGAAGTTCTACTACTTCGAAGGCGGCGAGGCGCTGCTCAACACGCTGGACCGGGCGACGCTGCTCGTCGCCGAGGGCTACACGTTCGCCGAACAACCTGACGCCGAGAGCCAGGAGCGGGCGAGCTCGAGCTTCGCCGACGCGGTCGAGGCGCTCGAGCAGTACATCGCGCAGGTCGAACGCCTCGAGGCCCGTGGACGCGCCGCACCGGAGTCTGCCGCGTTGCTGATCGACTTCGCCAACACCCTGATCGGCGAACTCGAGGCCCTCGCGGCTGGCTGAGTCGATTGGTTCCCCTTCGACTCGGGATCGTCGGAGCCGGAACGATCGGGCGTCTCCACGCCCAGCTGGCACGCGGGCTGGCCGAGGTCACGCTGGTCGGAATCTCGACGCTCCACGATGCCTCCACCGTCGCCGATCTCTTCGGCGCGCCGGTGCACGCCGACTACCGCGAGCTCGTCGACCGGGGCGTCGAAGGCGTGATCGTCGCCGTCCCGAACGAACTGCATCTGGAGGTCGGCGCCTATTTCGCCGGCCACGGCGTGCACGTGCTCGTCGAGAAGCCGATCGCCGACACCGTCGCTTCCGGTCGGGAGTTGTGTGCGGTCGCGGCCGCACATGGCGTGCACCTGCTCGTCGGGCACCACCGTCGCTACAACAACCTCGTCAAGGCCGCGGCCGACATCGTCGCCAACCGCCTCGGGCGCCTGCTCGCCACGAACACGATGACCACCATGCGCAAGCCCGACAGCTACTACGAAACGGACTGGCGGCGCTCCGCCGGTGCGGGACCGCTGCTCGTGAACCTCATCCACGACGTCGACGTCCAGCGCGCCGTCTGTGGCGAGGTCGATCGCGTTCAGGCCGCCGCAGGACGGGTCGGCCGGGGTTTCGCCTTCGACGACACGGCGGGAGTGCTCCTGCACTTTCGCAACGGAGCGCTCGGCACAATGCTGCTGAGCGAGTCGACCCCCTCACCGTGGAGCTGGGAGTGCTCCGTCAGCGAGGGCCTGGGCTTCTACAACGCGGGGCGCGACCATGCCCGATTCATCGGGACCCAGGCGTCGCTCAGCTTCCCGGACATGTTGTTGTGGTCGTACGACCCGACCGACGGCGCATCCGGCTGGATGTCGCCGCTCGTGTCCCGGCGCGTCGACGTCGACCACAACAACCCGTACGCCGACCAGCTTGTGCACTTCGCGCGCGTGATCCGCGGCTTGGACACGCCCCGTGTACCCGGCTCGGAAGGACTGAGGAGCCTCGCCGTCGTCGCCGCGGTCATCGAAGCGGCGCGAACCGGTGATGTCGTCGAGGTCGACGAGCTCTTGCGCGTCCCTGCCAAATAGGATATTCATATCAGTGAATTGAGAGCTGATGGGGGGATCCGTGAGATGACCACGATCGACCGACGTCAACTACTGCGCGGGGCCGCCGCGTCCGCGGCTGCGGCCCTACTGGCGAGAGAAGCCCTCCTCGTGCCCGTCGCCCACGCACGCGGCCGCAACACGGAACTCGGCGAGGCCGTACCGCTCGACGGCCGCCCGTTCCCGGCGTACGACTACACCCGGGCCAACAAGCTGCCCAGGGAGATGACCGGGTACTGGGAGAAGTCGGTCGACGTCGGCGGGGTGACCCGCACGGCTAAGGTCTACATCTCCCCGGAGACCCCCATCCGGTCCTACTACACGGTGATCGCGGTGCCCGATGGCGTCGACACCGCCAGGTTCCTGCAGAAGTCGTCCTGGCGTGAGGTCGCCGACCGGCGCGAGGAGGGTCTGTTCATCCTCGAACCCGGCGAGAACGGATGGGGTAGCGCCGACGACGAGGCCGAGTATGTCGCCGCGGCGATGAGCTTCTACCAGTCGAACCGGTACTTCTCGATCTTCGGCCTGCACTACCTCGTCGGTTACGGCGCGGGGGCGCCGGCGTTGGAAGCGTGGGCGGTCGCCCACCCGCTGCGGGTCATCGGTCAGGTCTACCTCGACTCGCCGGGCTTGCCGGGCGACTACCTCGACGCCTATGCGGGACTCGAGTTCGACGGCACGACCGATGACAGCTACACCACCGTGGTGTTCCCGGACGGGTTCGATCTCATCCGGTACGACGAGACGGTGCTGCCGACGTGGTACATCAACCCTCACCCGCGTTCGATCGGCGCCAGCCTCGCCTACTGGAAGCGAGCCAACGACACGGTCGCCGCCGGGACCGAAGATCGAGTGTTTGGCACGGTCTTCAAGCAGCGAGCCGGATCGGAGCGATGGATGACGTCGTATGCCGGGCCGGTGTCCAAGGTCGCCGTGCAAGAGCGGAGGGTGAGCGGCTGGAACGAGGACACCACCGATCAGATCGTCGAGTTCCTGACCTGGTACACGCGGTACGAGAACTTCTTCGCCTACGGCAACCAGCTGTACGAACGCGCCGATTACGAGCGGCTCGGCATCGAAGTGCGGACGATGATGGTCGAGGGGTTCATCCGCGAGTTCCTCGTCTACGTCCCCAAGCGGGCGAAGCGCCGCTGGGGCGACGCAGCACCAGTGGTGTTCGTGTGGCCTGGGAACAGCCAGACCGACAAGGTGTTCACCGACGCGACGCAGTGGTGGAAAGTGGCCGAGCGCGAGGGCTTCATCCTCGTCACCATCTGCGAGCAGTACAGCAACACGTCGATATCAGTCAGCCACCGCGACTCGCATTCATTCTTCCGTCAGCTGCGCGACCTGATGATCAACGAGTACCCCGTCGACGCGACGAGGTTCTACTCCACCGGCCAGTCGGCGGGTAGCTCCGTGACCCAGAACTTCGCCATCGCCTTCCCGGAGTACTTCGCCGCGGTCGCCTCGACCTCCTTCACCGCTGCACCGAACTCCACGGGCAACGTCACCATCGACGGCGTGAGCTACCCGGCGAGCGGTCGGATGATCCCCAACTACCACATCTACGGCTACGGCGATCTCGGCTTCCTCGAGGGCACACTCTGGGACGACATAGAGAACGCGCTCGACAGCTGGGCGCAGTACCACCTCCAGACCAACGGGCTCACGCTCGATGACGTCGACGACGTCGCCGGCGAGTTCAGCGGATGGCGCGATCGGCATCAGACCTGGACGTGGCGCGACCCGGATCTCGGGATCCCGGTGTTGCAGCTGACGAAGAACATCTACCGCTCGCACAACACGATGGCCGAAGAGTCGCCGATGATGTGGGGCTTCCTCGCCCACTACAGCCGCGAGGTCGACGCCGCCGGCGGCGTCACCCGCTACTACAGCCCGTCCGCCTTCGCCAACCCCGACGACAAGGTGCGCATCGATCCCTGACGAATCCGAGCGGCTCGCGTTCTGGCAGCGTTGGCATGCCTACGTCCTCGAGTGCAAGGCGGTCGCGGACGAGGTTGCCCTCCGCGCAGCCATAAGACACGACCGGGTCGTCGCGCTGGCTGCCGCACGAACGCTCCTCTCCGGTCTCACTACGCGTGAGCTCCTCGGCGACTTCTTCGCCGATCACCGCGATCTCCACGACGAGGTCGTCGCCGTCGCCGACGAGCGGCTCGTGAACCACATCGGCTTCCAGATCCGCGAGCCGCTCGACATATGGCTCGAAGGTCTCGCAGTGTGGACACCACGGCTCCAGTTCGACGTCGTCGGGGTGAAGCGGTTCACCGCGTCCCAGGCGTTCCGCGACCAGGTCGGCGCGTTCGCCGAGATGGCGCAGATCTGCATCCGCCAGGACGACACGACCGTCGAGCTCGAGCTCTTCGACATCCACCGCCCGAAGCCCGCCCGCACCGGACAGCTCGAGCACGTCGGCAGCACCGACCGCACGCGAGCACTGCTCGCCGCGGCGGTGCCCGACGTCTTGCGCTCAGTCGTGGCCGACGACGAGATCTGGCACTACGGCGTGCGAATCACGAACGAGGCCGCCGTCGAACAACTCCACGAGCAGTTCCGCCTGCTCGTCAACGAGGACAAGCGCTTCCGTCTCCGCAGCGAGCGCACCGTCGCCAACGCCTGGCACGGATCCGTCCACACCAAACTCACCAATCGCGAGCTCGACACCGAGATCGAGTTCCTGACGTATCACGTCGACTGGCGGGCGAGAGAGCGCCGATGACGGACTTCGTTCCGCTGTCGAGCTTCGAGTCGGTGGCGCGGTTCCGCGATCATCTCGCCGAACTCGGAGTTGGGCTCGACCTCGACACCGAACTCGACGCAGGCGCCGGCGCCCAGTTGGCCCGCCCGGTGGAGATCATGGGCCAGCTCGTCGGCAACCGCTTCTGCACGCATCCGATGGAGGGCTGGGACTCCGATGTCGAAGGTCGACCGACCCGACAGACTCGACGCCGCTGGCGAGCACTCGGGCGCAGCGGGGCGAAGATGCTCTGGAACGAATCCGTGGCCGTGAACCCCTTCGGCCGGAGCTCCGCCGAACAACTGCTCTTCGCCGCGCATACCGTCGACCCACTGACCGCACTCCGCCGCGAACAGGTGGACGCCCACATCGAAACGCACGGCAGCGCCGACGATCTCGTGGTCGGCGTCCAGCTGACCCATTCGGGGCGGTACTCGAAACCCGACGGACGGCCCCGTCCGGTCGCGGTGCGGCGCCACCCGCTGTTCGACGAGACCGTCGGGCCGGGCGCCGACCAGCCGTTGCTGTCCGACGATGAGCTGCAGTCGATCATCGGCGACTACATCCGGGCGGCCGAGCTTGCCCAACTGGCGGGGTTCGACTTCGTCGACGTCAAGTCGTGCCACGGCTACCTCAGCCACGAGTTGCTGGGCGCCTTCGAACGGCCCGGTGACTTCGGCGGCTCGCTCGAGAACCGGACCCGGTTCCTCCGCCAGATCATCGCCGGAATCCGCGAAGCCGCTCCCGGCCTCGGCGTCGCCGTTCGACTGAGCGCGTTCGACACGATCACGCACGAACCCGGCGCGCACAGCGTCGGGCGCCCGATCACCGACGAGCCCTTCCGGTACTGGTTCGGTACGGACGTAACGGGCCACCACATCGATCTCGCCGAACCGATCGCCCTGCTCGAAACGCTCCGCGATCTGTCGGTCGAGCTGGTCTCGATCACAGGGTCGAGTCCGTACTCGGCGCACCACTACCAGACCCCCACCGCACCGCGGCCGGGGGAGCGATACATCAACCCGGAGAACCCGCTGTTCGGCGTCGCCCGCCACCTGGCCGTCACGGCATCGCTGAAACAGGCGGTGCCGCAGCTGACCTACGTGGGCGGCGGCTACAGCTACCTGCAGCAGTTCCTCCCCCACGTCGCCCGATCGCGTGTACGTCGGAACCAAGTCGATCTCGTTGGCCTCGGGCGGATGCATCTCGCCTCGGCGGACGCCGTGCCGGCCATGGTCGCCGGACGCCGACCGGAGGTCGACCCCAGCTACTTCTGACTTGATTCACTATATTGAATAATGTAAACTCTCCTGGGCTGATTCGGTGGCTTGCTCGTTCGCTGGGGGCGAAACATGAAACCAAGAACCGCCTTGACAATCTCTCTCGCCGTGCTCGTCGCCTTCGGGTCTGCTTCCGTCGTCGCCGGCCAAGGGCACGGACAACGCGACCGCGACCGTCCTGAGCAGGACCAGCCAGGCTCCCTGGACAGCTGCTGCACGCCCACCGGCGCAGACATGCCGACCGTCGGCGGCAACCTCGGCAACCAGCACTACTCGGCCCTGAAGCAGATCAACAAGCGGAACCTCAGCCGGCTGGGCCCGGTCTGGCGCACGCACGTCTCCGCCGTCGAGCCGGCGACCGACGACGTCGGTCAGCAGACCACGCCGATCGTGGCCGACGGAGTCATCTACCTCGACACACCCAACGGTGAAGTGATCGCCGTCGATGGCAAGACCGGTGCGGCGAAGTGGAAATGGGCGCCGGACGAGTTCGGTACGAACGGCACGCGGCGCGGCGTGTCCATCGGGGACGGCAAGGTCTACACGCTCGCTGATGGCGATCGGGTCGTCGCCCTCGACAAGGACACCGGTGAAGAGGTGTGGGTGGTCCAGCCGGAGGCCCCGAACGGCGTGTCGCTGGGCGGGATCGAAAAGGTCGCGACCGTGTACTACGACGGCGTGGTCTATGTGCACACGAACGACGGCGACCGCGGTGCGGTGTTCGCGTTGAACGCCAGCGACGGCAGCCTCATCTGGCACTTCTTCGGCGGCCCCGATCGCGGCATCGTCTTCACGGACGTCAACGGCAACTCCGTCGACGCCGGCGCAACCTGGGGTCCGGTGCTGCCGGACGGCACCGAATGCAATCTCGAGGGCGGTGCGACGCCGTGGATGCATGGCGCGGTCGACCCCGGGCTCGGGATGTACTACATGAGCTTTGGCAACGCGCGCAGCTGCACGAGCTCGCAGAACGGCTCGTTGCGTCCTGGCGACAACCTGTTCGCCAGCACGATGGTGGCGGTCGACTTGAAGACCGGTGAATACAAGTGGCACTACCAGTCGATCCGCCACGACGTGTGGGACATGGACAACGTCCACCCGCCGACCCTGGCCGACATCGAGGTCGACGGCGAGCAACGCCACGTGGTGTTCTACGGCAGCAAGTCCGGTCACCAGTTCGTGCTCGACCGGACGAACGGCCAGCCCGTGCTCCCGGTCGTCGACAAGCCGATGATCCAGGACTCCCGACAGCTCCACGTCGCGACGCAGCCGTTCCCGGTGCACCGTCTGTTGCCCGAATGCCTCGTCTGGCAGGCGCTCGACCCGCAGACCATCCCCGGTGACCCCTGGCGCGGCGTGCCGAACTACAACGGCTACCAACCCGACGAGGACGGCAATCTAGTCTTCAACCCAGACAGCTACGTCGCCGAGGACGAGCCGTTCCTGACGTACCCCGACGGACATCCCTCCGATCACCGCCTGGGCTGCATGTACGACCCGCAGTGGGACCGGCCGATCCTGTCGACCACGAGCCAGAGCGGCGGTGCGGATTGGTCGAACCACTCCTACAGCCACCGCACGAACATGGTCTATTATCCGTACGGCACCAACCCGGTGGCCCACTGGAACGGTGCCGGCGCCAACGGGCAGCGGGCGATCGGCCAGTACCAGACCGGCGGCATCCTCGCCTACGATGCCTCGACCGGCGAGGTCCAGTGGAAGAATCATCTGGGCACCGACATGGCGCACGGCCAGGGTCCCCTTACGACAGCGAGCGACCTCTTGTTCGTCGGGCAGGTCGACGGCAACTTCCTGGCGCTGGACGCCCGCACCGGCAAGGAGCTGTGGCGCTTCCAGACCGGGTCGGCCATCGCCGCGGCCCCGATCACCTACGAGATCGACGGCGAGCAGTACGTCGCGATCTTCGCCGCCGGAGGCACCAACCCGTACGGCGACTCGGTGACCCAGGGCGACTCGCTGTGGGCGTTCAAGCTAGGAGGCAAGTACACGACGGAGTCGGGCAGCCAGGAGGGGCCGGATACCGCTCCGCTGACGATCCGCCGCCCCGTCCAGGGAGGGCCGGTCGAAGGAAGCGCGGTCGGCAACACGGTGTACCTCGCCCGTGCGAGCCGAACCGCCGACACGAACGGTCAGCAGGACAGCACGTTGCAGCGAGCCATGCAACCGACCCACCTGCGAGTGCCGGTGGGCACGACCGTGACGTTCCTGAACCCTGGTGCAGAGACGTTCCCGAACTTCCCGAACCAGCTGCCGCACTGCGCCACCCAGTATTTCGAGGGGTTGTTCAACCCCAAGCTGAACCCCGGGGAAAGCTTCGAGTACACCTTCGACCGGGCCGGTGAGTACTTCTTCAACGACTGCACCGACCCGCGGCCGGCGGGCAAGATCGAGGTCTACCTGACGCCGCAGGATCTGCCCGGCGCGTTGCGGTTCGTGCCCTCGCGGCTGGATCTCGGATCGCCGACGGGCATCTTCACCGGGGTGAACGGTCTCGTCACCGCGACCTTCGACATCCCCGACGGATATGAGCTGGACGGCGACGTCGTCCTGCAGACGCCACTGTCGGAGTCGCCCGTCCCGGCGGCGACCACCGTTGTGCGTGGCAACACGTTGATCGCGTTCTTCCGCAAGGCCGATCTCGACAACAACGTGCCCGAGGGTGACGCAGTGCCGTTGACGCTGGTGGGGAACTTCCTCCACGACGGAATGCAGACCCAGCTGACATCCACGGCGACGCCAAAGATCGTCAAGTAGGGCGGCCCCGGGTCGGAGTCCGGTGGACGTCGGCACCCCGATTGACTACAATGAATATAGCTTGACTGGGACATCGGCCATCAGGGGATTCAGCGAGGGGCGATGACAACGGGACGTCGTTGTAACTCGGCGTCCAGAGGGGAAGTACCAGGTGAAGGACACCAAGCTCACGAGCAGGAAATGGTCGATTGCGGCCCTTGCAGCGGTCGCGGCCATCGTCGCGGGCTCGACCGTCGCGATCGCCAATCAAGCCTTCAGGGAACCGAAGCCGCCAAGCAACATCGACCCGGTGTACGGCGTTTGTCGCGGCGTCGACCCGGCTTGCTACAACGACTGGGGGACCGAGCGCGAGACCCGCGTCCTCGTGTACTCGCGCACCGCAGGTCCGCGTCATGCCAACCTGGGCCCGCGGCTCGACCCGGATGACCCGAGCAATGCGGGCCTGAACCTCGAGCGGCCGTACATCATCGACCACGACTACTTCAACCCAGCGGTGTGGCCACGTCCCTTGACCCAGGCGAACGTGGCGCAGGTCGGTCTGATCAGAATGCTCCAGGCCGAAGGCATCGCGGTCGACGTGACCGAGGACGTGCGGGCGATCGAGTCGCTCGGCAACAACGACGATCGTTACATGGCGGTCATCTTCATGAGCCCGACTCGGGACACCCTGTGGAACCACGCGGCCGGGGCGGTTGGCGGTACACGCCTGGACCGTGCACGTGAACAGCTGAAGAAGTACATCGAGGGCGGCGGCGGCTTCGTCGGCATTCACAATGCTCACGGCACCGAGTACGGGTGGCAGTGGTACGAGGGGCTGCTCGGCAACTCGAACTACTACAGCCACGGGGCGAACCAGCCTGGTGACGTGGTCATCGTCAATGGCCGCGACGTGTCCACCGCAGGCCTGCCGGAGCGCTGGGGTTTCGAGGATGAGTGGTACAACCTCATCCCGTTCCCGACCAACGTGAACTTCCTCGCCGTCGTCGACGAGAGCACGCTCCCGGAAGGCCCGGGACGCCCGGGCGAACACCCAGGTCACGGCGACTTCCACCCGGTCAGCTGGTGCCAGTACTACGACGGGGGCCGCTCCTGGGTCACCACGCTCGGGCACGGCAGCGATGCGTTCCGCGACCCTGCGACGACCGACTTCCCCGGTGCTGCTGAGTTCCAGCAGCACATCGTCCACGGCGTCAAGTCCGCGATGGGCCTCGAACCGTTCTGCACGCCGGCCAGGGGCAGGTGACGTTCGACGCGGTCGCTTGTCTCGATCCGATTAGGCGGGCTCGAGCGTGGAGAGCACAGCCTGGAGGGCCGTCATCGGCACATCGTCCGTGACGATGGGGTCAGCGATGTCGCGGAGCAACACGAAGCGCAACTTGCCGGCCCGACGCTTCTTGTCCCGATACATCGCCTCGATCAAGGCCGCAGCACGCGTTTCGAACGGCAACGTCGTTGCCAGGCCGACACGCCGAACCAACGATTGAACACGGTCGGCGAGGTCCGCCGTCGCCAACCCGATCTGCTCGGACAGTCGCGCCGCGGCAACCAATCCAATCCCGACGGCCTCGCCGTGCATGAGCGCGTCACCGCCGACCTGTTCGAACGCGTAGGCAAAGGTGTGCCCGAGATTGAGGACGGCTCGGCGCGCCTCCTCGAACGGATCGTCCTGGACGATCGCGATCTTGACCTGGATCGCTTGCGCGGCCAGCAGCTGGAGCCGCCCGAGGGCATCACGTTCTTCGTGCATCGCCGCATGCCACTCGCCCCGCTCGAGCTGCGCGAGAAGGCTCGATCCCGCGAGCAATGCGTGCTTGACGACCTCGGCCATGCCCGCGGCGAATTGACGTCGGCTAAGGGTCTGAAGGGTCGCGACGTCGGCAACGACCGCCCGTGGCTGTTTGAACAGCCCGATCAGGTTCTTGCCCTGGGGAACGTCGAGGCCGACCTTGCCGCCGATGCTCGTATCGATCATCGCGATCAAGTCCGTGGGGCAGTGCACCAGGTCGAGCCCACGGAGGTACGTCGCCGCGGCAAAGGCAGCCACATCGCCAACGATCGAGTCACCGAGCGACACGATCGTCGCCGACCGATCGAGGTTGGCGTCGAGCAACGCGTCGTACACGTGTTGCACCGCCGCCAGATTCTTCTGACGCCCGCTTTCACTGGGCAACGTCACGGCGAGGTCGACGTCGCCACAACTGCCCAGGTACAGATCGCCGACCTCGGAGTTCGTGACGACGACCATCGGACCTTCGACGTGCGCGAGCTGCCGAACGAACGGCAACACCGCGACACCGACCGAGAACTCGTATCCGCCACTCGGGCTGTCGATCGCGAAGCGGTCAGGATGAGACGTCGCCAACGACGCGAGGTCGGCGGCAACCGCGTCCGGGCTGACGGCATCGGTGGTCAATTGGGCGAAGCGACGGTAGTCGGGGCCGCGTTCGGCGAGCAGCTCGACGATCCGCTCTCGCGGGTCCGGCACCGACAAGAGTGGCCGCTCCGCGGACGACAGGTCGCTGGTGACCCGATCGAGGATCTCGTCGGGCGTGGCGACGAGGCAGAAGACCCGACCCTTACGAGTCAGGTTGGTCACGTTCCGCGGGTCGAGCATCAAGCGACCACCCGTGGAGATCACCAGCCGATCACGATCGGCGAGTTCGGCGGCCAGCTCACGCTCGATCCGTCGGAAGGCGTCCTCACCTCTGGTTCGGAAGATCTCGGCGATCTTCCCGTGGCGCTTCTCGATGAGCTGATCGGTGTCGACGAACTCGTACCCGAGCCGTTCGGCGAGCAGACGTCCAACCGTCGTCTTGCCGGTGCCCATGAACCCCGTGAGCACGATGTTTCGAGAATCCGACGCAGTCATGGACAGCTGCCAAGGCTACGCGACGCCCCGGCAGATGAGCCACCGAGTGAAACGGACTGAAAGGCGTGCAAGTGCGCGACAAGAACTATGTGGCTGGAGTCGTCGGAGCGCACGTGGCGCAACGGCTGGAGCCGCTCGCCCATCAATACCTGTCCAGCGATGGTGCGACGGTCACCTGCGAACCAGTTCCGAGCGACGCCGACCGGCCCGAGCTTTTCGAGGACATCATGGAGTTCCTCGCCAAGGAGGGGATGCTCGGCATCCACGTTCTTTGGCCGAACCGGCCGTACGCGTCGGCCCGAGCCGAATGGCTGGCGTCTGCCGAAACTGCCGGATGCGTAGACACGCTTGTATTTCGTGATCGCGGCGACCGCGTGCCACTGGGCGCCAACGTGACCGCTGATGCGTTCATCGACTTGTTTGCTCAATTCGGAGTGGCACCACACGGAACCACGTTGCTCTACGGAGCCGGCCACACCGCCAGGTCACTGGTGAGCGCTCTGCACTCCCTCGGCGCCTCCAAAGTCCTCGTCTACGATCCGCGGCCTGGAAGAACCGAGGCGATCATGGCCAACGTCGACGCGAGCGACGCGCAACGAGGATTCGTCGAGAAGGTCGATGATCCCGAGGCAGCGTTCGCAATTGCGGACAGTTTCGCCGATTGCTTGAACCCCACCGCGGCACCGAGGCTGCAAGTCCCGGTCGACCAATTCAACTGGCGGTTCGACGGGCCCGGCCAGCAGCACGACGACGGTCCGCCTCCGACTGGAGTGCTGCTGCCCGGCTGGTGCCTGAGCGTGCATCGAGCGGCTCGTGCCCGCTCGCTCTGGCTCGACGAACCGCCGAACCCACGTGTCGTCAAGCGCTCGCTCGAACGGATGGCAGAAACGGTCCACGAGTGGACGGTGCAGACCCGGCCGGGCGAGCCTCGCCTCTGATATCCAGGTACCCATGCCTCGAACCGTGCTGGTCCTCAACGGACCGAACCTCAACCTTCTCGGGTCGCGAGAACCGGAAATCTACGGTCACGACACGCTGGAGGACATCCTCACCGACCTTCGTGACCACGCAGCCAGATTCGACGTCAGCATCGTCGACTTTCAATCGAACATTGAGGGCGAACTCATCGGAAGGCTCCACGACGCGCGAGGAGTTGTCGACGGAGTCGTCTTCAATCCTGGAGCATTTACTCACTACAGCATCGCTCTTCGGGACGCGATCGCCGGCACCCGGCTGCCGGTCATCGAGACGCATCTGTCCAATATTCACGCGCGGGAGGAGTTCCGACACACGTCCGTGCTCGCACCTGTGTGCATCGGCGTCGTAGCGGGCTTCGGCCGCCACAGTTACTTCGTCGCGCTCGATGCGTTGCTCCGATATCTGGGGTGACCTCCTCCGCGCCGAGACCGCTGCTCCGTTTGCATGTGGATCCTGCGTTCAGGCCGACGTGCGCGCCAGAGTCACGACCCGTTGACGTCTCGTCGGTGGTGCCGATGAGCAGCCACACACGCGCAAAACGATTCCGCGTTGCCTCGACCACAGGAGTATCGCCCTCGATGGCGAGACCAGCAAGCCCTCGGGCTGACCATGCGAAAAATGGCGGATCAAGCGCGCGCAGGGGGCATCTGCTTGTCGCGTTCGAAATCCCGTCTCTCACCATCGGGGAACACCTGTTCGACCGAGTCAGGACCTGGCCGGCGATAATGACGGCGCTACCGTGGAGCCTCGGCCGGTCAGTCCCGGCGTGGTCGGGCGACGCACCCGCTTGGTATCGCCCGACCAGTTCGTCATCCTTGGCGGGCGGCGCCAGCAAGGCACGTGGCGACCCCCTATGTGGCGTGCCGGTCCAGGCTCTGGCGTCCGCGGTCGTAGCGCATTGTGGTGCGCGGGTCTGAGTGCGATGCCGCCTCTTGGACGTCGCGCAGCGGCACGCCGGCGTCGAGCGCGGCGGTGATGAACGAGTGGCGCAGGCTGTGCGGCGAGATCCTCTTGGTGATCCCGGCCCGCCGCGCCAGCCGCTTCACTGTCCGATCAGCGGCATGGCGACTCAACCGTTGCCCGGTGGCACCGACGAAGATCGGTCCGCCGGCGCGTTCGCCGACATACAAGTCGATCGCCCTGGCGGTGCGAGGGGCGAGGGGAATCGTCATCCGCTTGCCGCCCTTGCGCACGATCCGTAACGTCCGATGGCCACGCTCGACGCCGAGATCGTCGATGTCGGCACTGAGCGCCTCGCCGATCCGCAGGCCGTTCAACGCGAGCAACGCGATCAGCGCGTGATCGAGCTCAGTTGCGAGTCCTGCTTGGACGAGCAACGTGCCGAGCTCGTTGCGATCCAGCCCGAGCGTGTGCGATTCGTGATCAACCTTGGGGCGACGAACGTTGGCTGCCGGGTTCCGGCGGAGCACGCCTTCGACGTGGCAGTAGCGGTAGAAGCTGGCCAGCGTCGACAGCCGGCGGGCGACCGTCGAGGGCATCCGCCCGTTCGCTTCGAGGTGGCGGGCGTACAGCTCGAGATGAGCCCGTTTGACGTGGAGCAGGCGCACCTGGTTGCGGGCGCACCACTCGGTGAACAGCCGCAGATCGGTGGTGTAGCTGACCCGGGTGGCCCCGGAGTAGCCGGCCAAGAACCCGGCCACCGCAACCCGCTCGGCGACATCGTCAGGATCGTCGTAGCGGACCAGCAGCAGTAGATGAAGCCATCACGGCCTCCTCGTGGACCCAGCCCTCCGCGGGCCGGGGACCAAGGCTGGTGCCGTACAGAGTCGTGATTACCGAACGGGCGCGCTCGGGCCGAAATCGAGCGGGTCCGCCGCCGACGCGAGCGCGATTATCGCCGCGCAGTATCGGTCACCGGGGACCGCCGGGAACGGCGCTTATACGCCACCCCGGCAGCGCGGGTCAGGCGCGATAGCGGACGCGCGGTTCGGGACATCGCACGGGCCATGCGCTCGCAAGGAACCGTACTTGCGGATGCCCGTGGGACCGCCACGGCGGGTCCCTTGAGCAGAGCATGCCAATCGTCGGGGCGCGCCCGCAAGGTGCCGTGTCACACAGGCGGGGGTGCGCGACGCAGGTCTCGTCTGCCCGATCACGCCAATGATTGGGCCGGCGCCAGTTGGCGGAGTGCTTGTGGCGGTCGTCGAACGGTGCACGCGCCGTGTCGACTGGAGGGTCAGCGTGCGGGCGCGCTCTCGACAATCGGGTTTGCAGCTGTCGTGCGGTTGTTGAGGAAGCGCACCATCGCGCGTCGCTCTCCCATGACGTATTCGACGAGGCCTTCTCGGTCGCATGCGGCGAGGAACCGGAGGTAGGCGTCGAAGCGGGCCTGATAGGCGTCGGCGAGAGCGTCGACGAACAGTGGGTCACCGAAGGCGCTGGCGCGGTGGGGGTCGCACTGCCGCCACAGTCGTTTGGCTTCGGTGACGATCACGTCGAGCGGGGACAGCTCCCAGATCGTCCAGCAGAACGAGCGGTCATGATCCATGGCGGCGCGGACGTCGCGAGCAGCCAACGCCTCGACGGCGCGGTCTCGGAGCAGCTCGAGCTTGGCGAGGGTGTCGTCGTCGGGCCAGGTGATGGTGCGGATCACTTCGGGCTCGATGAGCTCGCGTAGCCGGTACAGCTGGGCCATCTCTCCGTGGTCGCGTTTGCCGACGAAGTAGCCGCGGTTGGGATCGTGATCAACAGTGCCCTCGGCGGTGAGGGCGTGGAGCGCTTCGCGGATCGGCAGGCGGCTCACGCTGAGCCGCTCGGCCCAGACCTCTTGGCGGATGTGTTCGCCTGGCAGCAGGTGGCCGGTCCGGATCGCCTCACGCAGCGCCGACGCGGCTCGCTGGGCGGCTCTGCCAGGCGGGCGGTCCATGGAGCCGAGCGTAGCGGACCGACACCTTGACATTGGATCCGATATTGGATACGTTGTGTCCGGCCCGCCATGGGGGTGGTGTCTTTGGGAGGAGTGGCGTGTGATCACGGCCGAGCAGAACCGACGGCTGACCGAGGTCGGGCCGGGCACGGCGACGGGCAACTTGCTGCGGCGTTACTGGCATCCGATTGCCGCCGAGGATCAGTTGCCGGTGGGCGCCCGTCGTTCGGTGACGTTGCTCGGCGAGGAGTTGGTCCTGTATCGGATGCCGTCCGGGGAGTACGGGCTGGTGGAGCGGCATTGTCCGCATCGCCGCGCCGACTTCGCCAACGGCTACGTCGAGGACGGCGGGATCCGCTGCAGCTACCACGGATGGAAGTTTGCGCCGGACGGGCGGTGTGTGGAGCAGCCGTTCGAGGAGGTGTCCGGCGCAACCCGCTTCCGTGACCGGGTGTGCGCGGTGTCGTATCGGGCGGAGGGCCGCTTCGGGCTGGTGTGGGCCTACCTGGGGCCTGACCCGGCGCCGATGATCCCGTCATGGGAGCCGTTCCTGGCCGAGAACTGCTTCGCCCAGATCATGTTCCACGAGGTGCCGTGCAACTGGTTGCAGTGCCAGGAGAACTCGATCGATCCGGTCCATTTCGAGTGGCTCCATGCGAACTGGTTGCCCGGCCAGTCCAACGAGGTCGACGACTACAGCCCGGCCCACATCCGCCTCGGCTTCGACGAGTGGGAGTACGGCTTCGCCTACCGCCGGATCCACCAGGGAGAGGACGAGACGGCCGACGCCTGGGCGACGGGGCGGCTGTGCATCATGCCGAACCTGTTCGCGCCGTTGCACTTGGAGTGGCGGGTGCCCATCGACGACACCCACGCACTGAGCGTGGTGTGGACCGCCGACCCGGTGAGCGAGGAGCGCGTGCCGTTCCATCAGGACGTGATCCCGTCATGGTGGGGCCGCACCCATGACGGCGAGGGGAAGCTGCTCACCAGCCACGTGCTGCACCAGGATGCGATCAGCTGGGTCGGTCAGGGCACCATCGCCGATCGCACGCGGGAACACCTCGGCCGCAGCGATCGTGGCGTGCAATTGTTCCGCAAGCGGCTGTTGGACGACGTGGAGGCCGTCGAGCGTGGCGAGGATCCTTCCGGTCTCGTGCGCGACCCCGGGCAGAACGAGTGCGTTCCGTGGCCGCACGGCCTGCGCCGCTTCTACAGTGCGCCCGTACCGACCGAGCTGATCCGCACCAAGCTCGCCGCGCTGGCACGAGCCCTGGCGAGCCTGCCGGCCGGTGAGCGGTACTTCCTGATCGCCGGACAACCGGAGACGATCCGCGAGCAGTGGGACTACGCGATGGGCCTGCGCGACGACCCGCCGCCTGCTGTCGACGACGCCGTCGCGGTCACCGTGGGCAGGGGCGCCTCATGAGCCGAGTGGTGGCCGTTGCGGGCAGCTCCCACAGTCCGATGCTCGCCCCGGACCCCGAATCGGTGTGGGCGCTGCGGGCGGCGACCGACATGCACGCCCGCTACTACGACCGCGACGGTGTCGTGCGGTCGACCACCGACATCGCGGCGGCCCGCGGCGACGAGCTGGCCGCCCAGCTCACGGTGGAGGTATGGCGACGGAAGTGGGAGGTCGGCCAGGAAGCGATCACCCGTCTCGGCCGGGATCTGTCGGCGCTCGATCTCGACCTGGTGATCGTCGTGGGTGATGACCAAGGCGAGGTGTTCGACCTCGGCAACAACCCGGCAATCGCCGTCTTCTACGGCGACGAGTTGACCGTCGCCGAGCCGCACGTCCCACCGGGCCTGCAGGGCCCGGCCCGCGACCAGGTCACGAAGATCCTCACGTCGCTCGGCAACGACGGCTCGACGTACGCCGTCGACGGCGACGCCGCCAAACAGCTGATCGCGAGCCTGGTCGCCCAAGGCTTCGACCTGGCGACGTCCAACCAGCTGCCCGAAGGCCGGGCGTTCGGGCACGCGTTCAGTTGGGTCCTGACCAGGTTGATGAACCACACCACCGTCCCGACCGTCCCGATCCTGCTCAACACGTACTTCGCGCCGAACCAGCCGACCGCCGCACGCTGCTTCCAGCTGGGACGCGCACTGCGCGCCGCGATCCACGCACTGCCCGGCGATCGCCGCGTCGGCGTCGTCGGGTCCGGCGGGCTCAGCCACTTCGTCGTCAACGAGGCCTTGGACGACGCCGTCGTCGCGGCCATGCAACACGGTGATGCCGAGGTCTTGTGCACGCTCTCCGAAGACCTGCTCCAGGAGGGCAGCTCGGAGATCAAGAACTGGATCACTGCCATCGCCGCCGGCGAAGGACTGCCGTGCCGCTGGCTCGAGTACATCCGCGGCTACCGCACCACCGCCGGCACCGGCGTCGGGCTCGCGTTCGGGCTGTGGACCGCAGAAGATCCCGCCAGCGCCGCCAACCCGTCGACGACCCGATGACGCACCCGCTTGCGAGGCCATCTCGAACGACCGATAGGCAGCGGTGATATGACCGACGAAGCCGAACAAGACATGGTCCTGTCCGACGTGCGGGTGGCGATGCGCGACGGCGTCGAGCTCGCCACCAACGTGTACCTCCCAGGCGACGGCGTCTGGCCGGTGATCGTGCTGAGAACCCCCTACGACAAGGCTGCGTACCCCTCCGTCGGCGGCCGCGCCGGCCCCTCAGCCCAGCCGCCACAGGTGCGCTCAGCCGCCCTGCGTCGCGGGTTCGCGGTGGTCGTCCAGGACAAACGGGGCCGTCACGCGTCGTCAGGTGCCTACCGGCTGTTCGCCGACGATCTCGAGGACGGCTGGGACACCGTCGAGTGGGTCGCGTCGCAACCATGGTGCAGCGGTGACGTCGCCGTCGAGGGCATCTCCTACCTCGGCCACACCGCGTTCACCGCGGCGATCGCCGACCCGCCACAGCTGCGCTGCGCGGTCGTCACCCAGCCGGCGACCGACATGTTCACCGAGGAACGCTTCGTCGACGGTGCCGCGCTGACGATGATGGGCGCGGGCGGCTGGAACATGCTCGGCGGGCTCGACGTCATCGCCAAGACGCTCGACGAAGAAACTGCGCAACAGGCGATGGCCGAACTGGCCGAGCTCGCCGGCGATCCGGTGGCCGGGTTCCGCACCCTGCCGATCACCGACGTGCCGTTCCAGCGGCATCTGCCGTCACTGTGGCGTGACGTGCTCGCCCACCGCGACGACCCCGCATGGTTCCCGAACACCACCACCCGCGAATCGGTACGGAACGTCCGGGTGCCGATCCTCCACGTCGGATCGTGGTTCGACGTGTTCCTGCGCAACACCCTGCGCCACTTCGAGTACTGCGTCGCCGAGTCAGCCCACCCAGTGCGTCACCAGCACCGGCTGATCATCGGCCCGTGGACGCACGGCCAAACCAGCGCCCCACCCGGACCGCTCGACATCGCGGATGCCGACGTCGACTACGCCCAGCTCGCGCTGGCGTGGATCGGCCGCTGGATCAACGACCGACCCGGGAGCGCCAGTGACGATCACCCGGTCGTGGTGTACGTCACCGGCGCCAACGGTTGGTGCGCCGCGACGTCGTGGCCACCCGCCGAAGCCGCCGGCGCCAGGCTGTTTCTGCGCGGCAACGGCGCCCTCAGCGCGCAACCGCCCGGCGATGAGCGTCCCAACACGTTCGACTACGACCCACACCAGCCCTACAGCGCGCCTGCGGTCGTCGCCGGGCCCCTCGATCACCGGGCGTTCCACGACGCCACCAACTTGCTGCGCTACACGACAGGCCCTCTGGATCAGCCCCTCGAGGTGATCGGGCCGCTCGGCGTCACGCTCTACGCCGCGTCCTCGGCCACCGACACCGACTGGGTGGTCGAACTGCACGACGTCTTCCCCGACGGCCGTGAAGTTCTGCTCGCCGAAGGCATCACCCGGGCCAGGTACCGGCACTCGCGCACCCACCCCGAGCCGCTCACGCCGTCCGAGATCGTCGCCTACGACATCGACGTCCGCGCGATCGCTCACGTGTTCCACCCCGGCCACGCCGTCCAACTCGTCGTCACGTCGGGCAAAGACGGCCGATTCGAACGCAATCCCAACGCCTTCGTCAACCTCAACACCTGCACCGACGCCGACCTCACCGCCGCCCACCAGACCATCTACCACGACCGCCAGCGCCCCTCGTGCCTGCACCTGTGCGTCGTGCCGCCCGACGCGCCGCGGGCGTGGATCCCCAACCCCTACCCGGCCTAACCATCGACGGAGGCTTCCTGATGTACAACGACCTCAAAGTGCTCGACGTGCACTCCCACGTGTTCGCGCCCGCCGAGGCGTACTCACACCTGGTGATGATGCTTGGCGCCAACACCCCGATCCCCAGCGTCGTGCGCTCTAAGCGCAACGCGATGTCCTTCGGATGGAGCGAAGAACGGATCGTTGAGTTCATGAGCAACCACGTGAAGCTCCTCGACCAACGCGCCATCGACGTCCAGATCCTCGGCCCGCGCTCATTCCTCGGGATGGGCTGGATGCCGGCACACCTCCAGCCGGCATGGACCCAGCACGTCAACGACCTCATCGACCTGCAGTGCCGTTCGTTCCCCGACCGGTTCGTCGGTGCCTGCCAGCTGCCCCACGACGTCCACGCACCCGACGCGTCGCACTGCCTTGCCGAGCTCGATCGCTGCATCGGCGAGCTCGGGTTCGTCGCCGCCTACGTCAGCCCCGACCCCGACGGCAAACGCACCGCCCCCGGCGTCCACAGCACCTGGTGGGACCCGCTGTACGCCCGCTGCGTCGAACTCGACGTCCCCATCGTCATCCACGGCTCCACCAACGGCGACGTCCGCGCCGCCGACATCCCGAACAACTACCAGCTGAACTTCCTCACCGAGCAGTACCTCGCCGGCCAGTTCCTCACCCGCGGCCACGTGTTCAAACGACACCCCCAGCTGCGGATCCTGATCTGCCACTGCGGCGGCGCCCTCGAACGGTTCATCGCCACCGACGACACCCACATCGGCCAGGGCAACCTCGTCGACAACCTGTTCTACGACACCTGCGCCTACGACATCGACTTCCTCACCGCCGCGATCCGCCAAAAGGGCGTCGACAGCATGTGCTTCGGCGTCGAGACCCCCGGCTCCGGCAGCGCACCACGACCCGACACCGGCCGCCCCGGCGACGACCTCATCCCCGTCATCGACAACTTCGACTGGTTGACCGCCGCCGACAAAGACAAGATCTTCCACCACAACCCGCTGCGCTTCTGCGCCGGCTTCAAGCAGGCGCTGTGACCACCCACGGGGTCAGGCGCCGACTGGAGGCCAACCGGTGAGCCGCTTCGAGTTCGACGCCTACTCCGTCGAGGTGTCACGCGACCCATACCCGTTCTACGAGCGGATGCGCGCCGAGCATCCCGTCCTGTGGTGCGAGAGCACACGGGCGTGGGCATTGAGCCGCTACGACGACGTCCTCAGCGCGCTGCTCCACCCTGGCACGTACTCCTCCGCCAAGGGCAACATCGTCAACGACAACCCGGCACGGGCCGGCAAGACCCTGGGCACGACCGACCCGCCGCGCCACGACCAGATGCGCAAACTGGTCAACGACGCGTTCGCCCGACGCACCGTCGGTGACTACGAGACACCGATGCGCACCCTCGCCGAACAGCTCGTAGCCGACCTGCCACGCCACGAGCCGATCGACCTGCGCGCCACGCTTGCCAGCCCGTCGAGCGCGGCGGTGCTCGGCGAAGTGCTCGGCGTCGACAATCTCAACCGCGACGGGCTGGCCGCCTCGTTCGTCACCGTGCTCGACGACCCGCCCCGCCTCGGCGCAACCAGCTCGGACCGGCCCGAACAGGACGCGGCGATGGCCACCGTGCTCGACGTGGTCCGCGAGACGATCGCCCACCGGCGGCAGCGTCCGGGCACCGACGTCGTGTCGACGCTGATCGAGGCCGGCCTCGACGACGACGAGCTGCTGTGGATCATGTTCACCTTCCTCGGCGCCGGCCTGGAGTCGTCGACCTCGCAGTTCCTGCTCGCCGCCTTGAACCTGGCCCGCTTCCCCGACCAGCGCGCCCGCCTCGTCGACGACCCGACCCTCATCCCCACCGCCTACGAGGAGCTGGTCCGTTTCGACTGCGGCCCGCAACGCTTCCACCGCATCCTCACCCGCGACGTCGAGCTGCACGGCACGACTATGCGCGCCGGCGACTCGGTGCTGGTGATGTACGGGTCGGCCAACCGCGACGAGCGGTTCTTCGACCGGGCCGACGAGCTGCTCGTCGACCGCTACCCGAACAAGCACCTCGGGTTCGGCCGTGGACCGCACTTCTGCCTCGGCGCCCCCCTTGCCCGCCTCCAAGGCCAAGTCCTGTTCGAGGTGCTCCTCGCCGCCGCGCCGCACTACACCGTGCACCGTCCCGATGAGTTGCAGTGGAAGACCAACCCGGGCTTCCGCGGCGTGCGCACCCTGCCCATCGTCCCCGAACCGGAGGCCTGACCGTGGCCGAGATCGTCTTCGGCGCCGGCACCTCGCACAGCCCGATGCTCATCCTCGACGGCGCGGGCTGGCGGGCCTGGGCCGCATCACGCGACGGCACGATGACCGACCTCGCCGACGCCGACGGCACCATCCGCACCTTTGACGAGTGGGCCGACCGCAACGGCGACCGCCTCACCGCCGAGCTCACCGACGACGCCATCGCCGCCAAGGTCAACCGCCGCAGCGCCGCCCTGGCACAGCTTCGTGAGCGCATCGCTGCCGCCGACCTCGACGCCTTGATCATCGTCGGCGACGACCAAGGTGAACACCTCGGGCCGACGAACCTGCCGCCGATCCTCATCTACCACGGCGCCGAGCTCACCAACACGCCGTGTCCACCCGAAGCCGAGATGCCGCCGCTGTTGCGCACCGTGATGAGCGGCTACCACGAGCCGGACGGGCCACGCTCATACCCCGTCGACGTCCCCCTCGCCGACCACCTCATCGAGCAGCTGCTCGACACCGGCTTCGACATCGCGACGTCGAACAAGCTGCCCGCGCCGCGACCCGAAGGGCACGCCTACCAGTTCATCCACCGCCACCTCAGCCCACCGCACCTGGCGGTCGTGCCGATCCTGTTGAACACGTACATGCCGCCGGCCCAGCCCCGGGCCCGGCGATGCGTGCAACTCGGTGCGGCCATCCGCGACGCCGTCGCGTCGATGGACAAGCAGTGTCGGGTCGGGATACTCGCCTCGGGCGGCCTGTCGCACTTCCTCGTCAGCGAAGACCTCGACCGTCGCGTCCTCGACGCCTGCGCCCGCCACGACACCGACACCCTGGCCGCGATCCCCGAAGCAGTCCTGCAGTCCGGCACCTCGGAGATCAAGAACTGGATCACCGTCGCCGCCGCCTGCCACGGCCTCGACTTCGACCTGATCGACTACATCGCCGGCTACCGCACCCCAGCCGGCACCGGGACCGGACTCGCCTTCGCCACCTGGCGGACGCCATGACGATCATCGAGCGGCTCCGCCGCCTCGACAGCTGCGCGGTGTCCGACGCCCGGGACCAGCTCGGCCTGCCTGACGGCACCGTCGCGGGGGTTGGCAACCTCACCGACGTCGCCCCGATCGCCGGTCATGTCATCACGGTGCAGCTCGGTCCGCCAGACCAGACACCTTCGACCCGTCACCTGTGCACGTCGGCGATCGAAGCCGCCGCCGGTGACGACGTCATCGTCATCGACCACCAGGGCCGCACCGACTGCGCCGGCTGGGGCGGCAACCTGTCCCGTGCCGCCAAAGGCCGCCACATCGCCGGCACCATCGTGCACGGCGCAATGCGTGACGTCGACGAGGCCCGCGACCTGCCCTACCCCGTGTACGCCACTGCGGCAACCCCGCGCACCGCCCGCGGCCGCACCCAGGAACACGCCTGGAACACCACGATCAGCTTCGCCGGGCTCAGTGTCGAGCCCGGCGACTACGTCATCGCCGACGCCACCGGGATCGTGTTCACCCACGCCGCCGACATCGACGCGGTGCTCGACGCCGCCGAACGCATCGCCGCCGCCGAAGCAGCCATCGCCGCCGCCATCGCCCAGGGCACACCGGTCGGCACGGCGATGGGCGCCAACTACGAACGGATGACCTCCACACCATGACCGCCGACGAACAGCTCACCACCCGCCTGCGAGCCCTCGACACCTCTGCGCTGTCCGACGCCCTCGACCGGCTCGGCATCGACGGGCAGGCGCTCGGCATCACGCCGCTCGACCGTGGCTTCCGCACCGTGGGACGGGCGTTCACCGTGCGCATGCTGCCCCGCGGCCTGTCAGGCAAGAGCGTCGGCGACTACATCGACGACGTCCCGGCCGGCGCCGTCGTCGTCATCGACAACGGCGGCCGGCTCGACGTCACGGTGTGGGGCGACATCCTCACCACCGTCGCCCACCGCGACGGCATCGCCGGCACCGTCGTCGACGGCGTCTGCCGCGACGTCGGCCGCAGCATCGAGCTCGGCTACCCGATCTTCGCCCGCGCCAACACGATGCGCACCGGCAAGGACCGAGTCGCCGCCGAGGCCTACGGCGAACCCGTCCAACTCGCCGGCATCCGAGTGGAGCCGGCCGACTGGATCGTCGGCGACGCCGACGGCATCGTCGTCGTCCCCGCCGTCCGGGTCGACGAGATCGTGACGGCCGCCGAGGAGATCACCACCACCGAGGACAGGATCCGGGACGCCGTTGCCGGCGGCGAACCACTCCTCGTCGTGCGCGACCGGTTGCGCTACCACGACCTGCAGACCAAGCGGTGACTCCGATGGTCATCAACCCACAGCAGCTCGCCGACGCCACCAAGCTGGGCACCGCCACCCTCCACGAAGCAGCCGGACGCGTCGGGGCCCTTCCAGCAACCCTGCGTCCGGTCAGCGCCTCGATGCGGCTCGTGGGGCCGGCGTTCACCGTCATCTGCCCACCTGGTGACAACCTGTGGATCCACCGCGCCATCTACGCCGCCCAACCCGGCGACGTTCTCGTCGTGGCCACCGGCGACACCGCCGCCGAATGGGGCTACTGGGGCGAGATCATGACCGTCGCCGCCCAGACCGCCGGAGTCGGTGGTCTCGTCCTCCAAGGCGGCACCCGCGACCACGACGCCCTCACCGAGATCGGCTTCCCCGTCTACTCGCTCGGCCCGTGCATCCGGGGCACCATCAAGGACAAGGCCCGCGACCACGGACGTCTCGGCGAATCCGTCCAGCTCGGCGGCATCACCGTCGAACCAGGTGACCTCATCGTGGGCGACACCGACGGTCTAGTCGCCCTCCCGCACGCGACGGTCGACAACGTCATCGACCTCGGCCATCAACGCGTCGCCAAGGAACGCGACGCGATCGACGCGCTGCGCGCCGGCGCGTCGACGCTCGACCTCTACGACCTGCGCTGAGCGCGGCGCGTGCGAACCGCACCCGCAGAACCCGAACCAGACACGAAACACTGCGACGACCAAAAGGGAGGCCCGTCATGTTGACGAGGGAAGAGAACGAGATGCTGTGCCGGGTGGGCCCTGGCACGCCGATGGGTGAGCTGTTCCGGGAGTACTGGCTCCCGGCGCTGCCATCGTCGGAGTTCCCGGGGCCCGACTCGCCACCCAAGCGAATGCGGCTGCTCGGCGAGAACCTGGTGATGTTCCGCGACAGCGCCGGTCGAGTCGGCGCACTCGCCGAAGCCTGCCCGCACCGTGGCGCCAGCCTCTACTTCGGACGCAATGAAGACTGCGGGCTCCGCTGCGCCTACCACGGCTGGAAGTTCGACGTCGACGGCAACTGCATGGACCTGCCCACCGAGCAACAAGGCAGCCGCTTCCGCGACTACTTCCAGAACAAGGTCAAGGCCACCGCCTACCCGTGTCGCGACGTCAACCACATGGTGTGGATCTACATGGGTTCGCGCCACGAGCCGCCGCCGTTCCCCGAGTTCGAGACGGCCACACTCCCACCCGATCACGTCACCGAGCCGAGCATCATGATGGAAGAGGCGAACTGGCTCCAGAACATGGAAGGCGACCTCGACTCGGTCCATCTCGACTGGGTGCACCGACGCCTCCACCGTGACGCCCCAGCCCCCGAAGTCGGGATGCCCGGCTTCTGGAATCCCGACCCCAACCCGCCGGTGCTCGACGTCGTGCCCACCCCCTACGGCGCCTACTACTCCGCCGCCCGCACTATGGACGACGGCCAGCGCTGGCACCGCATCAACCAGTTCATCTTCCCCTGCTTCACGATGATCAGCACCGGTCGCACGACGCTCATCCGGGCCTTCGTGCCGCTCGACGACCACCACGCCATGCTCATCAGCCAAGCCGCCGACCCAGTCAAGCCGATCCCCGAAGAAGCACGCCAGGCCGCAGCGAAGACGTTCGACGAGTTCCACGGCTTCGCCGAACGAACCAACGACCCTCGCTCGTACTTCATGACCGTGGCCAACAAGCGCAACGACTACCTGCGCAACCTGGAACTCCAACAAGAGCTGCTCTTCTTCGGAGTGCCCTTCGTCGGCAACCTCCAGGACCGGGCAATGACCGAGCTGATGTGCAACGCCGACGGCGAGCCGGTCTACGACCGCACCAAGGAGAACCTGGGATCCTCCGACCACATGGTCAGCGCAGTCCGCAAACAACTCCTCAACGCGTTGCGAGCACGACACGACACCAGCGACGTCCCCGCCAACGTCGATGAACCATCGCTCGACCGGGTGCGCGCCGCCACCATGCTGCTCGACCCCGACACCGACTGGAACGAGGCCAGCGAGACCGCACGCGCCGCTGAGCCGGGCCGGCCAGCAACCTACGAGGTACCGCTCATCGTCGAGTAGGTCGCACCGGACTCCAACCCCCGAGCGAAACGTCCGCTAACGACATCACGCCGTCGCGACACAGGTATCCGGGCCGGCGGATCGCGGCGTGACCGATCGCTCCCGCTCTCGCTGGCTCGAACTCCTCGCCGGTCTCGACGGCCGGCCAAGGGCAGTGACGTGGGAGCACAGCGTCCAGCGGTCACTGGACGTCGCCCGGTCGCCCATCCCCGCAGATTGTCCCTGAAGGGCGCGGCACGCCAACCTGAACCGATACCGAATGCCGTCAACGACCGTATCCGAGACCATCATCCCGTATTCGCGCCGGCCTGTGTCCTAGACCGCCGGGTCGATGGAGTTCCGGATCTGCCCGATAATGTCGGCTCAGACCGGGCGCCGCGCTGCTCGATAACCGGCGAACCCGAGAGGGGTCGGCGGCCGATAAGACGCGGCGATAAGTCCGCTGGTCCGGGCCGAATCCGGCTCGGCGATGCCGCATCCGTCGTGACGAATCGAGCAGCGCGGCGCCCTGGCAATGATCTCGAGTAGTTCAACTGTCGCCCCGAGCTATGGAGTGCCTCCCCCGTAGCCGCTCTGGTCCGGACGAAGCTCGCGCTGCAGCGGCCAGCCGGGAGCTTGCCACAGCGGAACCTTCCGGGATCCCGTCCAGCTTTGGGCTTGCGCGACAGGATTGGTCGGTGGCCAAGCAGCGTGCTCGTCGCGGTGAGCCGCCGCTGCCGACCGCGACCGTCGTGATCCGCGGTGACTTGCTTGACCCCGACGTGCTGGCGGAGTCGGCGCAACGGAACTTCGACGTCTACGGCTTCTACGGGATCTCGGTGTTCGCCGAGACCGCCGAGGTGCCTTGGACGGACCTGGCGGCCACCAGGTTCGCGGCCGTGCCGTGGCTGGTGTTGTTCACTGCCGGGGACTTGGCAGCCGCCGGTCTCGACCTGTGGGACACCGGCTTGGCGCCGCACTACGACGTGGTGCACGCCGAGCTGCGCGAGTTGGTCGCCCGTATGCTGGGCACCGAGCACCGGGTGGTGCCGAACCCGCACCACCGGGTCGGAGGATGAGCGATGCCGACGATCGATCTGCGAGCCGATCTGAACGCCGAGGACGATGAGGGTCGCTGGTGGTCCCTGCTGCGGGACGCGGTCGAGCCTGCCAAGATCGTGCCCGGGGAGGTCGTGGTCGCGGGGACCGAGCGGTTCTGGTCGGTGGTGCGGATCGAGCAGGTCGACTCCGACGGCCAGGTTCACTTCGTCGCCGTCCCACCCGACGATCCGGCAGCCGTACAGCTGCTCGCCCGCTCGGCCTGATTCCCCTCCCGCGATGTACCAATGATGTACCAACACATCGGTAAACAGGGGAGAACAGCGGGAAGGCCGAAGGGGCGCTTACAGCGCCGAAGAGCGTTGACCGCGATGACGCGCGAGTGACCGTTGGTGTCCGTGATGCCGGCAAGGGCCGGTGTGCGCTCGGAGACTTCGAGCCACGAACCCGAAGGTCGGCCAAACCCTCATCGGAGTCATGTCAGCTCGGCCGGATTGGCACGGTGCGTGGGTTTTCGGTCGCGGCGTTCCGGTTTCCTCCGCCGTCGGCGATGCCGAACGAGACGATGCGGTGGGGGTGGAGTCGAACCCACTCTTCGTCGTATCCGTCGCCGAGGTGGGCCTTGCCGCCCTGGTGGAAGAACTCGACGACTCCTCGAACTTCGATGCAACGTGGCCGCCACGGCGGGAGTACGTCGTCGACGGCGATGGCTACTGCCGGGTTGGCTTGCATGTCTCGCCACTTCTTGCGCTTCGCGAAGCCCCAGCCTCCACCGATGTCGATCGTGCCGTCCTCGTTGAGCCGGAAGGTGACGGGGCTGATGTGGGGTCGACCGTCTGCGCCGGCGGTGGCGAGGCGGGCGAGCT
>JBKOUV010000341.1:0-15933 GCA_046723555.1 Actinomycetota bacterium
CTTCCGGCTCGCCTGGACCGAGCGGTTCCGCGCCGACGCCGCGGCGTGGCTCAACCTCGCCGAGGACCACCTCAACTGGCACGCGTCGATGGCGACGTACGAGGCGGCCAAGGCGCGCATCTTCAGCCAGCAACGGCCGACCGACGTGGCGATCGGCTACGTCGCCGACCCGATCGTGATGGCGCACCTCCGCTCGGCGCCGGGCCGGCAGCGGACGTTCGGGTTCGCCGGCGCCGACTACCGCGTCGACGCAGCCGGCCGGCACGCCAAGCTCGTCGGCCCCGACGGACCGCTGGCCCCGGTCGCCAGCCTGCGCCGGGCCCTGCCGCACGACGTGACCAACGCGCTCGCCGCGGCGGCGCTGGTCCTCGAGATCGGCCTCGTGGGGCCGGGCGCGGTCGCCGATGCCCTGGCTGCGTTCGACGGGCCGCCGCACCGGATCGAGCTGGTCGGGGACGCCGGCGGCGTGCAGTGGTACGACGACTCCAAGGCCACGACTCCCCACGCGGCCAGCGCGGCCATCCGTGGGTTCGACCACGTCGTGCTCATCGCCGGCGGCCTCAACAAGGGTCTCGACCTGAGCCCGATGGCGGCCGAGGCCCGGCGCATCCGCACGGTGGTCGCGATCGGTGAAGCGGCGGGCGACGTCGCGGCCGCCTTCGCCGGGGCCGCCCCGGTCACGACCGCGGCGTCGATGGCGGAGGCCGTCGACCGAGCGGGCCGGGCCGCCCGTCCCGGCGACGTCGTCCTGCTCTCGCCCGGATGCGCCAGCTTCGATTGGTACCCGGACGGCGGCTACCCCGCCCGCGGCGACGACTTCGCTCGGCACGTGCGGGAGTGGCTCGGCCAGTCGGCGAGCTCGGGGGCGGCGCGATGAAGACGGCGGAGCTGGCGGACCGGCGGCGGCTCGTCCTCGAGCGCCTGTACGGCGAAGGTGGCCGAGCCCCGACCCGCCGTCCCGTGCGCCGTGACCGCCCCGTCGCCACCGGCCCGCGACCACGGTTGTGGGAGAGCCGGAAGGGCCCGGCGCCTGCGGCGTACTACGTCATCGCCCTCGTCGTCGCCTTGTTCGTGCTGCTCGGTCTGGTGATGGTGCTGTCGGCGTCGGCCGCGACCGAGGCCAACAAGGGTCGGAGCCCGTACTTCGTGTTCAACCGGCAGACCACCTGGGCCGCGATCGGCCTCGCCGGACTGCTCGCCGGGCTGCGGATCAACCTCCAGTGGGTGCGCCGGGCCGCGATCCCGCTGCTGGTCGCGGCCGGGTTGGCGATGGCCCTTCCGTTCACACCGTCGCTGGGGGTCACGCTCAACGACGCCCGGGCGTGGATCGCGATCGGCTCCTACAGCATCCAGCCGTCGGAGTTCCTGAAGCTGGCGGTCGTGGTCTTCACGGCGGACCTGCTGGCGCGGCGCCAGGACGTCCTCGCCGACGTCGGACGGAGCCTGCGCCCGATCGGCGTAGTCGCCCTACTCGCCGCCGGGGCGTGCCTGGCCCAGAGCGACCTCGGCTCGGCCGTGGTGCTGTGCGCGATCGTCCTCGCGGTCGCGTTCATCGGGGGCGTCCCGCTCTCGCCGATGCTGGCCACGGGCGTGGTCGCCGCGGTCGGCGCGCTCGGCTTCGTGTTCTCGAACGATCGCCGCGAGCAGCGGTTCACCGCGTTCCTGGACATCACCGGACACCGGGACGCCCTGTCGTACCAGACGTACCAGGGCTTCCTCTCGATTGCCGACGGTGGACTGACCGGCTCGGGGGTGGGGGCGGGCAACGGCAAGCTCGGCTACCTCCCGCTGGCCCACAGCGACTTCATCTTCGCCGTGATCGCCGACGAGCTCGGCTTCATCGGTGCGATCGCCGTCGTCGGCGGCTTCATGCTCCTCGTGTGGTTCGGCATCCAGGCGGCGCTCGCCGCGCCGGATCGGTTCTCGATGCTCCTCGCCGGCGGGATCGCCACGTGGTTCGGCGTGCAGGCCGTGATCAACCTCGGCGGCGTGACCGGACTGATGCCGGTGACCGGCCTGACGCTGCCGTTCTTCTCCGCCGGCGGCTCGTCGTTGTTCATCTCGATGACCGCGGCCGGGTTGCTGCTCAACGTCGCCCGACGAGCTCGGTGAGGGAGGCGACCCCGCCCCGGATGACGGCTTCGACGTACGCGGTGATCACCGGCGGCGGTACGGCCGGCCACGTCCTGCCGGCGCTCGCCGTCGCCGAGGCGCTCGTCGCCGCCGGCCACGAGCCGGGGGAGATCCACTACGTCGGCGCCCAGCGGGGCATCGAGACCGAGTTGGTGGCGGCGAGCCCGTACGGGCACACGTTCCTCGACGTCGTCGGGCTCCAGCGGGGGATGTCGCGACAGGACCTTGCCGTGAACCTCAGGCTGATGCCGAAGCTCGGCGCGGCGATCCGAGCGGCCATCGTCCTGCTCCGGCGGCTCCGGCCGCGAGTCGTCGTGTCGGTCGGCGGGTACGCCAGCCTGCCCGCGGCGATCGCCGGACGACGGCTCGGCGTGCCGATCGTGACGGTCAGCTACGACCGCCGACCGGGCCGGGCGACCGCATTGACAGCACGGTTCGCCGCGGCGACGGCGGTGGCGTTTCCGGACTCGCCGCTGCCCAACGCCGTCGTGACCGGAGCTCCGGTTCGCCAGAAGATCCTGAACGTCGATCGCGGGCGGGATCGGGGGGAGGCCCGGCGAACCCTGGGTCTGCCGGCGGACCGCTTCGCGGTGGTCGTCACGGGTGGGTCGCTCGGCTCCGGACCGCTGAACGACGCCGTGGCTCGCTACGTCGACGCGCATCGGGATGACGCGGGGCTGGCGGTCCGGCAGGTGGTCGGCACCCGGTTCCTCCCGTCCGCGCCGCCGGGGCGAGACGGCCGGTCCGGCGTGATCCACCAGGTGATCGGCTTCGACGACCGCATCGAGCTGGCCTATGCGGCAGCCGACCTGCTCGTCGGCCGGGGTGGGGCGAGCACCGTCGCCGAGGTCGCGGTGACCGCGACGCCCGCGATCCTCGTGCCGTGGTCGGGCGCGGCCGAGGACCACCAGCGGGAGAACGTCCGCTGGCTGTCCGATCAGCATGGTGCGGTGCTGCTGCCAGAGTCCGAACTGGCCTCGCTCGGCGACGTCGTCGAGCGGCTCCGTGATGATCCCGCCGAGCGGGCGGCCTTGAGCGCGGGAGCGGCCGCCGCGGGGACGGTCCACCGGAGCGACGCCCTGGTCCGGCTCATCGAACGAGTGGCCGTCCGCCGAGCCAGCCGGGGCAGGTCGTAGCCTTGGTGCACTGTGTCGACCCTGCCGACCACGCCCGCACCCCCGGTCGTCCCGCTCGACCTGTCCCACCCGCTGCGGCTCCACGTCGTCGGCGTCGGGGGTCCGGGGATGAGCGCGATCGCGATCGCCCTGGCCGAGATGGGTCATCACGTATCCGGCAGCGACCTGCGCGAGCAGCCGGCGCTCGACCGCGTGCGGGCCGCCGGCGTCACCGTGCTCGTCGGTCACGACCGTTCCGTCGTCCAGGGATGTGACGCGGTGACCGCTTCGACGGCGATCCCGCCGACGAACGTGGAGCTCGAGGAAGCCCGCCGGCTGGGGATCCCGACGCTGCGGCGGTCCGGCATGCTGGCCTCGCTGTGCGCCCAGGCGCGGACGATCGCCGTCGCCGGGACGCACGGCAAGACGACGACGACGTCGATGCTGATGCTCGCCATGGCCGAGGCGGGACTGGCCCCGAGCTTCGTGGTCGGCGGCGACGTCATCGACGCCGGCACGGGCGCCCAGTGGACGGGTGGCGAGTGGTTCATCGTCGAGGCCGACGAGAGCGACGCGACGCACGTCGAGCTCCCGCTGCACGGGACGATCCTCACCAACGTGGAGGCCGATCTGCTCGACCACTACGACTCGTTCGACGACCTGGCCGCGAGCTTCGACCGCTACCTCGCCCAGGTGCCGGGGCCGAAGGTGCTGTGCGCCGACGATCCCGTGTGCACCGGGCTGATGGCCCGGCACGACGCGGTGAGCTACGGATTGGCGGCCGGCGCCGACTACCGGGCGCTCGACCTGCAGTCCGGGCGCGGCTCGTTCCGGTTCGCCGTCGAGCGGCGCGGTGAGGTCCTCGGTGAGGTCGACCTTCCGCTGCGCGGGGTGCACAACGTGGTCAACGCGCTGGGCACGATCGCGATGGCCGACGCCATCGGCGTGCCGTTCGACGCGTCGGCGCGGGCCCTCGCCCGGTTCGGCGGCGTCGCCCGCCGGTTCGACATCCGCGGGGTGGACGGCGGGGCGACGTTCGTCGACGACTACGCCCACCTGCCCACCGAGATCGCCGCCGTCATCGCCGCCGCCCGGGAGAGCGGGGACGGATGGCAGCGGGTGGTCGTCGCGTTCCAGCCCAACCGGTTCAACCGCATCGCCGAGATGTGGCGGGACTACGCCGACTGCTTCGAGGCCGCGGACGTCGCGGTGATCACGGACGTCTACGCCTCGGGCACCACGCCGATCCCCGGCGTCACCGGTGAGCTCGTCGTCAACGCCGTCCTCGACGCCCACCCGACCGCCCGGGTCGTCTGGCTGCCCCGCCGCGCCGACCTGGTCTCGTTCCTCGCCGGTGAGGTCGGTCCGGGCGATGTGTGCATCTCGATGGGATGCGGCGACATCGCCACCCTGCCCGAGGAAGTGCTCGCCCGGCGGGCCGAACGGCGGTCCCCGTGAGTGATTCCCGCGGCAGTCTTGCTCCAGCAGAAACCGATCGGGTCGCGGCGGCCGCGGCAGTACTGGGGTCACTGGCCACCCGGGACGAGCCGCTGGCGGCGATGACCACCTACCGGGTCGGCGGCGCCGCGGCACTGTTCGTGCGGGCCCGCTCGCTCGACGACCTGCACGCTGTCGCCGCGGCGCGCGCGGCTTCTGGGGTGCCCATCCTGGTCGTCGGCCGGGGCTCCAACCTGCTCGTCGCCGACGCCGGCTTCCCCGGGATCGCCGTGAGCATCGCCGACCTCGCCGGCGGCGTCGAGGCTGACGGCGGCGAGCCCGGGTGCGTCGTGACCGCGGGTGGGGGGGTCGCACTCCCGGTCGTGGCCCGCCGGACGGCCGCGTTGGGCATCACCGGGTTCGAGTGGGCGGTGGGTGTTCCGGGGTCGGTCGGGGGAGCGGTCCGGATGAATGCTGGCGGCCACGGCTCGGACATGGCGGCGTGCGTGCGCGACGTCGACGTCCTCGACCTGTCCGCGGTCGAGCCGGAGCCGGCCGTGGTGCCGGTCGAGGCCCTCGGCTTGCGGTTCCGCGGGTCCGATCTTTCCGCTGAGCACGTCGTGCTCACCGCGCGTCTCGGGCTGCAGCACGGAGATCGAGCGGCCGCCGAGACCGAGATCGCCGAGATCGTGCGGTGGCGGAGGGAGAACCAGCCCGGCGGTCAGAACGCCGGCTCGGTGTTCGTCAACCCGGTGCCGTTCGAGGTCAGCGCGGGCAGTCTCATCGACGGACTCGGGCTGCGCGGGTTCCGGATCGGCACGGCCTGGGTGTCCGAGAAGCACGCCAACTTCATCCAGGCGGCCGAGGGCGGTCGGGCGGCCGATGTCGTCGCCGTGATGGCAACGGTGCGCCAGCGCGTCCTCGACGCCACCGGCTACGCCCTGCGGAGTGAGATCCGCCTCGTCGGGTTCCCCGACGGGGACGAGGCTGGGGAATGACGTCGGGGAGCTCGCGTCGCGACGCCCTCCCGAGCGAGGACGTCCCCTCGGCCGAAGTGCTCGACGAACTGCTCCAGGCGTTCTCCATCGACGTCAGCGATCGCGCCCGGTTCGACGAGATCGACCTGTCGAGCCCCGAGGTCGAGCGGCTCCTCACGCCGGCCGAGACGCCGCGCCCTGAACCCGAGGTCGAGGCGGGGGATGAGACTCAACCCGACGAGTCTCAACCTGCGGTCGACGTCGAGTCCCCGGTGACCGCCAACGGGAGCACGCCGGCGCCGAATCCGCCGAAGCCGCCCGTGCTCATCACCGACGACGAGAACCCCGACGCCGTGTACGTGAAGGGAAGCCTCGCCACCGATTCGTCCGGGGATCGCTCGACGATCTTCATCGACGACAGCCAGGCGCCGCGAGCGGAGACGATCAGCATCGAGGCGGCCGCGGCGGCGACGCGGATCGAGCCCCGGCTGCGCGAACGGCGCCTCGCCGTCCGCAAGGCCGAGGGGCGCAAGCGGCTCAAGTGGGCGCTGATCGCACTGGCGCTGGTCGCGATCGTGGTGGGCGGGCTGGCCGTGCTCGGGTCGTCCCTCTTCGCGGTCGAGGAGGTCGACGTGGAAGGGGCGGTCTACACCGACAAGGACGCGCTCGCCGCGGTCGTGGACGACCTGCAAGGCGCCCCGGTCCTCCGGGTCGACACCGGCGCGGCCGAGCGAGAGCTGGAGGCGATTCCCTGGGTCGAGGAGGCCCGGGTGACCACCCACTTCCCGCATCGGGTGCGGATCGAGATCCGCGAGCGCACGCCCGTGCTGGCGTTCCAGGCCGGCGACGATCGGTACCGGGTGATCGACCGGGACGGCCGGGTCCTCGACGTCCTCGACGGTCAGCCGGTGAGGTATCTCCAGCTCAGCAGCACCGCACCGGCGCCGGCGCTGGCGGCCGGTCAGTTCGCGCCGAAGGGCTTCGGGGCGGCGGCGAGCATGGTCGAGGCGCTGACTCCGGAGATGTCGAGGCTCGCCGACGCGGTCGAGGTGGCCCCCGACGGCAGCGACCTTCGACTGGAGCTTGACGGTGGGATCGAGGTCCGTTTCGGCGCCGCCGAGGACCTCGTGGTCAAGCTCGTGCGGCTCCAGACCGCGCTCGACGACCACGCCGACGAGCCGATTTCGGTCATCGACGTGTCGACCAAGGAGGTCACGATCCAGTGAGCCGTCCGGCCCCCGCGGGGCCGAACAGCGTCGAATGCACCTTTTTCTGGCCGCAACGTGCGAGGATGAGCGAGAATTTGCGTTCTGGACCGCTCCGGCCCGGGTTTCCGGGCTCGGGTCGGACGGACCGCCACCACCGGGACGAGAGATGAACAGCAGAGCCAGCATCGACGAATCGACCAAAGGGAGGTCCCGCTGATGGTCGGCGCGCCCCAGAACTATCTCGCCGTGATCAAGGTCATCGGCGTCGGCGGCGGCGGTGTCAACGCGGTCAACCGCATGATCGACGCCGGGCTCAAGGGAGTTGAGTTCATCGCCGTCAACACCGACGCTCAGGCGCTCCTCATGAGCGATGCCGACCTCAAGCTCGACATCGGTCGCGACGTCACCCGCGGCCTCGGCGCGGGCAGCGATCCCGAGGTCGGCCGCTCGGCGGCCGAGGGGCACCACGAAGAGATCGAGGAGATGGTGAAGGGCGCCGACATGGTGTTCATCACCGCCGGCGAGGGCGGCGGCACCGGCACCGGGGGCGCGCCCGTCATCGCCGACGTCTCCCGGGGTCTCGGCGCGCTCACGATCGGCGTCGTCACCCGGCCGTTCTCGTTCGAGGGGCGGCGCCGGGCGGTGCAGGCCGACACCGGGATCCAACGGCTGAAGGAGAAGGTCGACACCCTCATCGTCATCCCCAACGACCGTCTGCTCACGGTCGCCAACGACAAGACGAGTGTGCTGAACGCCTTCAAGATGGCCGACGAGGTGCTCCTCCAGGGCGTCTCCGGCATCACGAACCTGATCACCACGCCGGGCCTGATCAACACCGACTTCGCCGACGTCAAGATGGTGTTGTCCAACGCCGGGTCGGCCCTGATGGGGATCGGCCAGGCAAGCGGCGACGAACGGGCCGTCAACGCGGCGAAGGCGGCGATCTCCAGCCCGCTGCTCGAGGCCGCCATCGACGGCGCCCGCGGCGTGCTGCTCAACATCACCGGCCCGTCGAGCATGGGGCTGTTCGAGATGAACGCCGCCGCTGAGATCATCCACGGCGTGGCGCACGCCGACGCCAACATCATCTTCGGCACCGTCATCGACGACGAGATGGGCGACGAGGTGAAGGTCACCGTCATCGCCGCCGGGTTCGACCGGCTCGACGGGCCGGCGGTCCCGGCCCGGGCGCCGACGACGATCAGCGAGCTGTTCGCCGAGGACGACGCCGATCCCCTCGCCGGCGGCGACGACGAGGACGACTTCGACGTCCCCTCGTTCCTCCGCTGACGGTCATCGAAGCCCGCCAGGTCGCGGCCAATCTCGCCGCGGTACGCGCCCGGATCCGCGCCGCCGGCGGGTCGGACCAGATCGAGGTGCTCGCTGTCACCAAGGGGTTCGGCCCCGACGCGGTCGCCGCGGTGGCATCGGCCGGGTGCCGGATGATCGGCGAGAACTACGCCCAGGAGCTCCTGGACAAGCGGGCCGTCGCCGCCGACGCCGGGCTGGCGATCCACTTCATCGGCCGGCTGCAGTCGAACAAGGTCCGCCTGGTCGCCGACGACGTGGCGGTATGGGAAACGGTCGACCGGCCGTCCCTGGTCGACGAGATCGCCCGCCGGGCCCCCGGTGCCACCGTGCTGATCCAGGTGAACACCACCGGAGAGCCGAACAAGGGCGGCTGCCCGCCGGACGAGGTCCGTGCCCTGCTCGGGCGGGCCGGCGCGGCCGGACTGGCGGTCGACGGGCTGATGACGGTCGGTCCGACGGAAGGCGGGGCGGAGGCCGCCCGCCCGGGGTTCCGGCTGGTACGGGCGCTGGTCGCCGAGCTCGGGCTGGCGACGTGCTCGATGGGGATGACCGACGATCTGGACGTCGCCGTCCAGGAGGGAACGACCAGGGTCCGGCTCGGCACCGCCCTGTTCGGCCCGCGGCCGCCACGCGGCTGAGCCCTGTCCACAGGGACCGCGAGCGGTTGAGATAGCCTGCCGCGAGCAGGAGGAACCGGATGTCATTCTGGAAACGGACCATGGACTACCTGGGTCTCGGTCCCGACGACGCGTACGACGACTACGACGAACCGGTGGAGCCGGAGCCTCAGGCACGCGGGTCACGATCGGGGGCCAACGACAGCCGCGGGCGCTCGCGCGGGGGACAGGCCTGGCCCGCCGACCCCGAGGATCCGACGGTCCGCGCCGTCCCGGCGCGGCCCAGCTATCCGTCGCGCGACTTCGAGTCGCCGAATCGACGGGCCGCCCAGCCCAGCGACGACTCGGGCGCCCACGCCCGGACCTCGCGGGCCCCGAGCCCGCGCGTGACGATGGCTCCGCCCGGAGAGCCTGTTACGGTGCGGCCCCGCCGGTTCGACCAGGCCCAGGAGCTGGCCGACAAGTTCAAGGAAAATCAGGCGGTGATCCTCAACCTCGAGTCGACCGAGCGCGACGTCGCCCGCCGGTTGATCGACTTCGCCAGCGGGGTGTGCTACTCGCTCGACGGCTCGATGGAGAAGGTCGCCACCGGTGTGTACCTGCTCAAGCCCTCACCGCAGCGGGTCCACCGCATCGACGACTACGAAGGGTGATCGATGGCTCTCAGCCCACAGCGGATCCGTGAAACGCGCTTCAAGCCGGCCAAGCGGGGCTATGACGAGGCGGAGGTAGACGCCTTCCTCGAGGAGGCGGCGGCCTCGCTGGAGGTGGCGCAGAACGACGCCGCGGCGATGGAAGCCCGGGCTCGGGCCGCGGTGGCGCGGCTGCAGGAGCTGTCCCAGGCGGGGGCCGAGGCCGGCGCCGCGCCGCGCGCCAGTGTCGACGAGTCGGAGACGATCAGCCGCACGCTGCTGCTCGCCCAGCGCACAGCCGACGCCACAGTCGCCGACGCCCAAGCCGAGGCGGACCGCTTGCTCGAGGCCGCCCGCGAGCAAGCCGCCCACGACGTCAACGCGGCCAGCGCGGAGGCGGCACGGCTCGTCGACGAAGCCCGGCAGGAGGCTCGCCGGGCCGGCGAGTCCGAGCGGGTCCAGGTCGAGGGCGAGGTGCAGGCCCTGCTCGCCCGGCGCGACTTCCTCGAGTCCGACGTCGACCACCTCGAGCAATACCTGCTCGCCCAGAAGGAACGCATCACCGAGGCGGTGCACGAGCTGACCGAGCTGTGCCAGCGGGTGCCGAGTGGCCTCGGGGAGATGCGCCGGCCGCTCCTGTCGGCGGCCGCCGAGGAGGAGGAGGACGAGGCATCGGCCGAGATCTTGGCCGACACCGAACTGCTCGAGGTCGTCCGCATCGTCGACGCCGACGACAGCGAGCGCGTCGTCGGCGCCGCCGGGGAAGCTCCCACGGCCGACTCGACGCCGCCGACTCCGTCGCCGTCGTCGACCTGACCCACCGATCTGGGCGCGTTCGTTTGTAACGGATGAGGGCGGCCGCGCCCAGATTGACACGCGCGGCGGAACGGGGACTCGTCGGGACCGCGCCGCCGGATAGCATCTGGTCAACGGCTACGACGAGGCAATCACCTCTGAGCTTTCGGAAGAACGGGGCGGAAGGCCCTCAGTAGAACCGAACGGGTCCGGCCCGTCATCGCCGGCGCAAGCGAGAGGCACTCCGCCGTGGCGAGGTGCAAGCAGGGTGGTATCGCGGTCCGCCGCCGCCGGGGCAGCGGGTTCGTCCTTGCGAACCGACACGTGCAGGGAGCCCGAGTCCAATGGCCTACCCGAAGGTCGAACCGCAGCCGAGATTCCCCCGGCTGGAGGAGCGCGTCGCCGAGCGGTGGCGGGACCGATCCACCTTCTTCGAGTCGATCGCCCGGCGGGAGGCGGAGGGCGCCGACGAGTTCGTGTTCTACGACGGGCCGCCCTTCGCCAACGGGCTGCCGCACTACGGGCACCTGCTGACCGGCTACGTGAAGGACGCCGTGCCCCGCTACAAGACGATGCGGGGCTACGTCGTGCACCGCCGCTTCGGCTGGGACTGCCACGGCCTGCCCGCCGAGGTCGAGGCCGAGCGGGAGCTCGGCATCTCCGGCCACCCCGAGATCACCGCCTACGGCATCGCCGAGTTCAACGACTTCTGCCGGACGAGCGTGCTGCGCTACACCGCCGAGTGGCAGCGCTACGTCGAGCGGCAGGCCCGCTGGGTCGACTTCGAGAACGACTACAAGACCCTCGACCTCGACTACATGGAGAGCGTCATGTGGGCGTTCAAGTCGTTGTGGGACCGCGGGCTGATCTACGAAGGGTTCCGCGTGCTCGCCTACTGCTGGCGGTGCGAAACCCCGCTGAGCAACACCGAGACGCGGATGGACGACGTCTACCGGGATCGGCGCGACCCGGCGCTGACGGTGGCGTTCGACCTGGAGACCGGTGAGCGGCTGCTGGCGTGGACGACGACGCCGTGGACGCTGCCGGCCAATCTCGCCCTCGCTGTCGCCCCGGACATCGAGTACGTCGTCGTCGAGCGGGACGGTCGGCGCTACGTGCTCGCCGCCGATCGCCTCGACGCGTACGCGGACGAGTTCCCCGACGCCGAGCCGGTCG
Organism: Actinomycetota bacterium; assembly: GCA_046723555.1. Lineage (GTDB taxonomy): Bacteria > Actinomycetota > Acidimicrobiia > Acidimicrobiales > Ilumatobacteraceae > JALZMG01. The sequence continues at coordinate 11,402 of JBKOUV010000341.1, forward strand.
AGCGGCTGCGCGGCGCCGACCTGGTCGGGCGCCGCTACCGCCCGCTGTTCGACTTCTTCGCCGACACGCCCAACGCCTTCCAGGTGCTTGGGGGTGACTTCGTCTCGACCGACGACGGCACGGGCGTGGTGCACCTGGCGCCGGGCTTCGGCGAGGAGGACCAGCTCGCGTGCAACGCCGCGGACATCCCCACCATCGCCCCGATGGACGAGCACGGCCGCTACACGGCCGAGGTCCCGCCGTGGGCCGGTCAGCACGTCTTCGACGCCAACCCGCAGATCACCGAGCGCCTGCTCGAAGCGGGCGCGGTCCTCCGCGCCGAGACGTACGAGCACTCCTATCCGCACTGCTGGCGGTGCGAGCAGCCGCTCGTCTACCGGGCGATCTCGTCATGGTTCGTCGAGGTCACCAAGTTCCGCCAGCGGATGGTCGAGCTCAACGAGCAGATCACCTGGGTCCCCGACCACCTGAAGCACGGCAGCTTCGGCAAGTGGCTGGAGAACGCCCGCGACTGGTCGATCAGCCGGAACCGCTTCTGGGGCTCACCGATCCCGGTGTGGCGCAGCGACGACCCGGCGTACCCGCGCGTCGACGTGTACGGCTCGCTGGCTGAGCTGGCGGCCGACTTCGGCGTCGAGATCACCGACCTGCACCGCCCGATGGTCGACGAGCTGGTCCGACCCAACCCCGACGATCCGACCGGACGCTCGATGATGCGCCGGGTGACGGAGGTGCTCGACTGCTGGTTCGAGTCGGGGTCGATGCCGTTCGCCCAGGTGCACTACCCGTTCCGGAACCGCGACTGGTTCGAGAGCCACTTCCCCGGCGACTTCATCGTCGAGTACACGGGGCAGACGCGGGGCTGGTTCTACACGCTCCACGTCCTCGCCACCGCGCTGTTCGACCGGCCGGCGTTCCGCACGTGCGTCAGCCACGGGATCATCCTCGGCGAGGACGGGCTCAAGATGTCGAAGAGCCTGCGCAACTACCCCGATCCGATGGAGGTCTTCGACACCCACGGCGCCGACGCGATGCGGTGGTACCTGCTGTCGTCGCCGATCCTGCGCGGCAACGACTTCTCCGTCACCGCCGCCGGGCTGCGCGACACCGCCCGGCAGATCCTGCTGCCGCTGTGGAACGCCTGGTACTTCCTCTCCCTGTACGCCAACGTCGAGGGCTACCACGGCGAGGCGCGGGCCGGCGGCGATCACTCCGACCACGTGCTCGACCGGTACGTGCTCGCCAAGACCCGGCAGCTCGTCGAGGAGATGACCGAGGCGATGGACGCCTACGACCTCTTCGCCGCCTGCGTCCGGATCCGCTCGTTCGTCGAGGTGCTCACGAACTGGTACATCCGCCGCAGCCGGCAGCGGTTCTGGGATGGCGACCACGCCGCCATCGACACGCTCCACACCGTGCTCGAGACACTGGTGCGGGTCGCCGCGCCGCTGCTGCCCCACGTCACCGACGAGATCTTCGCCGGACTCACCGCCGGCCGAGACGGCGCCGACAGCGTTCACCTCACCGACTGGCCCGCCGCCGCCACCCTGCCGGACGACGACGAGCTGGTCGCGGCGATGGATCAGGTCCGCGACGTGTGCTCGGCCGCGCTCTCGGTGCGCAAGGCGCACGGCCGTCGGGTCCGCCAGCCGCTCACGTCGATGACGGTCGCCACCCCGCACGCCGCCGCGTTGCGGCCCTTCGCCGAGCTCGTCGCCGACGAGGTCAACGTGCGCCAGGTCGAGTTCACCGACGACGTCACCGCGGTGGCGGGACAGGTGTTGCAGGTCTTGCCGGCGGCGATCGGGCCCCGGCTCGGGCCCCACACCCAGGACGTGATCCAGGCCGTGCGGGCCGGGGACTGGAAGCTCGACGGTGACCGGGTGCTCGCGGGCGGCCACTGGCTCAATCCGGGCGAGTACACGCTCACCCTGGTCGCCGAGGGGGATCGCCCCGGAACCACGCTCGCCGGCGGCACCGGGGTGATCGTGCTCGACGTCGAGCTGACCCCCGAGCTCGAGCAGGAGGGTCGGGCACGGGACGTGATCCGCCTCGTCCAGCAGGCGCGGCGCGACGCCGATCTCGCCGTCACCGACCGCATCCGGCTGACCGTGAAGGCGTCGCCCGTGTGGATCGACGCGCTCCGCACCCACGAGGACCTCGTCACCGGCGAGACCCTGGCGGTGGAGGTCCGCACCGACGACGGCGGCGACGACAACCCGGAGATCACCGTCGACCGGGCCTGAGCCCGACCGGCTCTGTGTCACCGCATACGCGTTCGATGACGGATGCGGTGACACAGAACGGGAGAAAACCTCGCGGTACTAGGGAAAACGTGACACCTGGCGCGTAGGTCGCCTAAACGCCGACGATAGAGTCCCCCGGTCAATCACAGCCTGGGAGGTCGAGGACAGCTATGGCCGCGACGAAGAAGCCGGCGACGAAGCAGACCGCTACGACCGGGCCAGCGAAGAAAGCCGTAGCCAAGAAGCTCCCGACGAAGAAGCTTCCCACGAAGAAGGAACCGGCGAAGAAGGTGCCCGCGAAGAAGGCGGCGGCGAAGAAGTCCGCCACCAAGACCGTGGCCAAGAAGAGCCCGGCGACGAACTCCCATCCGGCTCACCAGATGACGGAGCTGCCCGGAATCCCGGCGCCGCGCGGCAAGACCAAGGACGGCATCGCCTACACCAAGGACTTCGACGTCAAGTTCCTCAAGACCCAGCAGGGGCTGTTGATCGCCGAGCGGGACACGCTCCTCGGCCAGGCGAGCCGCCTCGAGGACGAAGCCAACTCGCTGATCGAGGACGGCGAGATGGGCGACGTTCAGTTCGACGACGAGAGCGGCGAGGGCGACACGATGGTCGTCGAGCGCGAGCGCGACCTCGCCCTGTCGGCGCAGGCGCGCCAGACCATCGCCGACATCGACGCCGCGCTCGCCCGGATGCGCAACGGCACGTACGGCTACTCGGTCGTCTCCGGCCGGCCGATCCCACGGGAGCGACTCGAGGCGATCCCGTGGGCGACCGTGCTCGTCGAGGAGAAGGTCGGCGGGATCGGCCGCAGGTGACCTGATGAGGCGGCCGGCCCGCTCGTTCGGCGGGCCGCTGGTGATCGCGGCCGTGGTGGTCCTGATCGATCAGCTGACGAAGCAGTGGGCGCTGAACGCGCTCGACGACGGGCCGATCGACGTCGTGTGGACGCTGCGCTTCAACCTCGCCTTCAACAAGGGCATGGCGTTCTCGCAGGGGACCGGCCTCGGGCCGATCATCGGCGTGGTCGCGCTGATCGTGATCGTCGTGCTGCTGGTGTCCGTCGGGCGCTCGAGCAGTCCGGTGTACCCGCTGGCCGTCGGCTTGATCATCGGCGGGGCGGCGGGCAACCTCGTCGACCGGCTGTTTCGCGATCCCGGATGGTTCAAGGGCGCGGTCGTCGACTTCATCGACTTGCAGTGGTGGCCGATCTTCAACGTCGCCGACATGGCGATCACCATCGGCGGCGCGCTGCTGCTGTTGACCAGCGTGCAGGCGCCGCGCCGGGAGGGTGATGGCGACGGCGATGAGACGTCCGGTCGGCGCGAGCCGAGCGGTGCCGGCGTCGAATCCCCTGAGTCATGATCGTCGAGCGGATCCCGGCCGCCCTCGCTGGAGAGCGGCTCGACCGGGTGGTCGCGCTCGTGGCCGACGTCAGCCGTTCGACGGCCGTCGCCGTGATCGAGGCCGGCGGCGTCCGCCTGAACGGCGAGATCGCCGCCGAGGGCAAGGTTCGGCTCGCCGAGGGGGCGGAGGTGTCGATCGACCCGGCGGCGATCCCCCACGCGGCTCCGCCCCGGCCCGATCCGCGAGTCGAGTTCGGCGTGGTCCATGCCGACGACGCGGTGATCGTGGTCGACAAGCCGCCGGGACTCGTGGTGCACCCGGGAGCGGGCAACCCCGAAGGGACGCTCGTCAACGGCCTGCTCCACCGCTTCCCGGATCTGGCTGCCGTCGGCGAACCGCAGCGGCCGGGCATCGTCCACCGCCTCGACGCCGGCAGCTCCGGGCTCCTGGTCGTCGCCCGCACCGATTCGGCGGCGTCGTCGCTCATCGCCCAGTTCGCCGCCCGCACCGCCGGCCGCCGCTACGACGCCGTGGTATGGGGTCACCCCGCGGCCGCCCACGGCATCGTCGACGCCCCGATCGGACGCGATCCGACGGACCCGGTGCGGATGGCGGTGGTGGTCGACGGTCGCCCGGCCCGCACCGAGTACGAGGTCACCGACCGGTTCGGCGCACCCGCCGAGCTGGCCCGGCTGAGGTGTCGCCTGCACACCGGACGCACGCACCAGATCCGCGTTCACCTGGCCGCCATCGGTCACCCGCTCGTCGGCGACAGCACCTACGGTCCCGGACGGACGACGCTCGGGCTCGACCGTCCGTTCCTCCACGCGGCCGAGTTGTCGTTCGACCATCCGGAGACCGGTGCGCGGCTGACGTTCGACAGCCCGCTGCCGCCGGACCTGGCCGCGCTCCTCACACGGGCGCGGTGACGACGGC
>JBKOUV010000092.1:0-6809 GCA_046723555.1 Actinomycetota bacterium
CCTGGCCACCCAAGCGATCAACCGGGGCATGCGGCTCGAAGCCATCGCCGCCCTCTTGGGCCACCGGTCGATGGAGATGACCCTCACCTACGCCCGCATCGGCGACCGTGTCGTCGCCGACGAGTACGCCGCCGTCAACACCCAGATCGACGCCCTCTACAACCAGCAGCTCGCCATCGCCGAGACCGCCCCCATGGCCCGGCTCCGCCGCGAAGCCCACGCCCGCATGCTCGGCAACGGCCTATACACCCGCCCCGTCGAACTCGACTGCCGCATGGAGACCGCCTGCGAGACCTGCAGGGCTACTCGCTGTAGAGAACGTCGAAGCGCTGGAACACCGTGGGCATGTCGTGGTCGAACTCGAGACCGAGCGTGGGCAGGTAGCGGCGAAAATACGCGACGTGGTCGTCCGGCCAGGAACGGCGGGTGCGGTCACCCTCGCCTTGGTCCCAGGCAAAGGCTTCGTCGACTGAGGACAGTGGACCGACGCGCACCTCGGTCGTTTGCAGCAGCGCGCGGGCCTTGCCCTGACCGTCGGTGGCGATTGACAGCCCACCGGGCGCCGGCAACGGCACGGCATTGAGTTCGTAGTCCGCCAAGGCGCCCGCGGTCGCCCGTTTCGGTCCGTGCACGACCAGCGCGCTTAGCTCGTCGGCGAGCTCCTGACTGTCGCCGAAGGGCTCGGCGGTCGACGGAAGCGGCGTCGACGGCTCGATGACGCCGCTGGCCACGGCGCGCTGCCAGAACTCCTCGACCTGATGGCGATCGATCGGTGGGAGTGGTGTCATCGGTCGACACCACGATTCGAAATGAGCACGTGATTCGCTCGCCCGTTCACACAGCGGCAGTTGTCGAGGTCCAACGAGCCCGAAGTGCCGCACGATCCACGTCCCCTGCTCGGTCGTCAACGCAGCACCAGAAGAACACACTGACGCGCGCGCCGCCCGAACGACAGAACGACGGTCACGACGGCGCTGCGAGCCGCACCGATCGGCACGTCGGCGTCGTTCCAGCTGGGCGGTGGGGTTGACACGCTGTCAGTCCACATCGGCGGATAGCCGTTTCAGGAAGAACACCTCGCCGTGGCCGGCCGGCGTGCCCGCGGCGAACCCGATCCGTTCATAGCCGAGCTTGTCGTAAAAGCCGGGAGCTTGGAACGTGTGGCTATCGACGCGCATGACATCACACCCGCGCTGCGCCGCTTCGGCCTCGGCGGCGCGCACGAGCTGTGTGCCGAGCCCGTGGCCGCGATGGTCGTCGCGCACCCACAGCCATTCGAGCTTGACGTAACCACCCCACGAGAACCCATCGAGACCGGCGATCAACTGGCCATCGGCGTCTCGGACGAAACAGCCCAGGGAGCGACCGTCGGGGAACCCAGTAGCGGCCAGGTTGTAGGAGATCACCCGCTCGCGCAGCTCGGCAACTGCGTTGTCGTCGACATCGTCGGTGATGCGGACTTCGGTCATGACACCACATGCTCGCACCGCACTGCCTCCACCGACACCGAACGACAACACCGAACTCCGGTCGAGGTCGGCTGTTGACCGCGCCCGATCGGCATCTCCTTGCGCCTACAACCAATGTGGTCCGAGATGCCGTGCTCGACCACGCGGTGATCGGCGGCCAGTTCTGCTGGTACCTGTATGACTCGGAGCTGGCCACGTTCCGGCGCAGCTGCGAGGGTGACTAGCAGTCGAACACACTGGCGTCGCCCGGCGGGTCGGTGGGCAGCACGCAACCAGTCGCCGCGGCGAACTCGGTGGCCACCGCCCAGCCGGTGGCTTCGGCGTCGTCGGCGCCGGGGCTGTAGGCCACGCCGAAGTTCGACGCCTCGGCGTCGGCGGCGGAAAGCTCGTCCTCGTCGGCGGCGAACGTGACCCCGCAGCGGGCCTCCACGCCGGACCCGCCCGGTTCGCGCCCGGCGGCTTCGGCGCAGCGCGCATTGGCCTCCATCGTCCAGGCGTCGACATACTGCGCCGACGTGCCTTCGCGCGCCGGGCCGTTTCCGCCGGCACCACCGTCGTCGTCGTCGTCGCCGCAGGCGCCGATCAGCGCCACCACCACCAGTGTCGTCGAGATCGGACGCATCGCACCTCCTCTCGCCGGGAAGCGACCGTAGCCGCCGTCGGCGGTACGTCGTTGCGCCACTGTTATCGGTCGTGGAGCAAGCCGTCGAGATCCGGCAGCTGGCTCGCACGGAGCTAAACCGCGTCGGTGAGATCGATCGGACCGAACGCATCGACCTCGTCTACGAGCAGCGGAGGAGGGAGCTGGTGGAGCGGCGTCGGAACTGGAGCGCCTCGGCCGGGGATCCGGACGGCCACGGCGAACATTCCGATGAGGCCCAGCGGCACGCACTCGAGCACTGTGTCGAGGCGGGCGGGATCGCGTTGGGCGCCTTTGCGAAAGGACGGCTGGTCGGAATCGGCGTCGTCATGCCGCACCTGCGGCGAGGCGGCGTGTGTTTGTTGCGGCCAGGTCCGCTATGAGCGCCGCGTCGCCTCGTTGTACTGCCGCTCCAGCACGTTTGGGATGCGACCTCGGGTGGGCACTGCGATTCCGTTCTCGGTCGCCCAGGCGCGGATCAGCTTGGGGTCGCGTTTGGCTTTGTTCGAACGAGACGACGCGGTGCGGCTCGCTCGACGGCGGCGGCTCGATTGCCGATCCCCGGCGACGGGACGGGCAGCGTTCCAATATCGGTCCAGCGCTCTGGACAGCGATGCACGATTCCTCTTCGACAGATCGATTTCGCGCCAATCCCCGTTCCACCCGAGCCGAACCGTTTCGGCGCCCTCGGATCCGTCGAGGTCGTCGACCAACACTTCCACGGTTACTTTCGCCATGGCCTGCCTTTCGATGCCCTCGGCGACGATATCGGAAGCGACCGCAGGGGTGACCTGGCCGACGCCAACGGTGGCGTGTCGATCTCGATGCGAACGCACTGACTCGGTCGGGCACCGGCGAACCGCCGGTACGGCATCGACTGGGCGGGCGAATGTGGCTCAGCGTTGCGGCGACCGGTATGACGGACGCATTGGCGCAATGTGGGTTCGCGCACACACCAGCTGCCGGCATACCCGTCGCTGTCGACGTGATAGTTCGTACGGCGAAACCCAGGGTCGTGGTGAGCGGGGATCGAAACCAGCAATTTCTGCGGTCGACACAGGCTCGCCGCGCGCTGACCCAACAACCGCTCATTCAGTGGCGGTGGTTTGTCCAACCTCGATGAGGTGTCCGTCGGGTCACGCATGTAACAGCGGATCTCGCTGCCGAGGTCTTGCGGCTCCGTGATGAACGTCGCACCGCGCGAGCGCCAGTCGTCGTAGACCGCTTGGATGTCGGCGACGCGGATGTTGAGGAAACTGCTGGCGCGTGTCGGCTCCGGCGGCGTCTCGACGATCACGTCGGGCTTGTCAACCGTCGGCCCGCCGCCGACGTTGATGATGATCCACGAGTTCGCCAACTGGACGATCGAGGGCTCACCCTCCATCACCGTTTCTCCCCCGAGCACGTCGGAATAGAAGCGGCGTGAGCGGTCGACGTCCTCGGCGACGATGAAATGGGTCAGCACAATGCCCTTGCTTGGGATCGGAAGGTCGGCCATGGTGTCATCTCCTTCGGTCATCACGCCCGCCGTGTCGAGCATTCTCGCAGCGACGGCGATCACCGACCCGGCGGCGAGACCCGCGTTCTTTGGGCTCCCATCGCCGCCGCTACGCGACGGCGTCCAGCAGTGCGGACTCCAAGACGACAAGGAGCCGGCCGCGAAGCTTGCCCGCGTAGGACCGCGCCACGAGCAGCGGCGAATAACAGCACAGAACGTTCACTCGTCGGCGACCTCGACCCGCCCATATCGGCATGTGCGTGGCGACCGATCGGGCTTCGCGATACACACCCGAAGAAGGTGGATTACGTCTGCACGCTGCGTGGCGGGGTGCCAGTGACGACCGAGACAAGCACGTCAACTTGGCGCTCGTCAGCCTTGTCCACCATGACTTCCGCGTGCTCGACGTAGTAGCGGACGCCGAGAATCCTCAGCGCCTCCGAGATCGTCTCAAACTGCGGGCGCGTCCACTCAGCGGTCGAGTAGCAGACCTCAGAACTGGTCGGACCACGCGCACTCAGGTCAGCCACCAGTGCTTCCAACTGCTCCACGTGAAGATCCGTCAACGACTCGTGAGCCTTCTGGACAACTAGATCGCCGCCCTCCCAGTCATGCGGAATCGCGTGGAGGTTCAAGACGAGATCGAGGAGTTGGCGAGCCGGAGCCGTCCAAAGATGAGTTGAGTAGACGACCTCACGGTCACCGGCGTCCGAAGATCCTCGGCCCGGCTCGCGTGCTTGAGTGGTCCCTCGTCTGCTCCGCAGCCGCTTGCCGCAGGAGGGACAGATGACGATCTCGCCGCTGTCCGCCACGAATCCAGTCCCACACCCGGGGCAGCGCCATCGATAGCCCACACGGCCTTGATCGAAGCCGTGAGCCTCGTCCGCCATGCGAGCTTCGATGGCCTTCATCACGAAGTTGTACGCGTCGTTCAGCTGCTGCATCGCCGCGGTCGCGGCAATGGTCCTCCGCTCATCACCCGCCTGCCGATGAACATCGGGATGCAGTAGTGCCGCCCGACTGCGATACGCGGCCTTGACCTCTTCTCCCGTCGGAGCCTCCAGCAGGCCCAGCACAGCGCATGCAACTCGGAAGTCGGTCGAAGCCGTCACTCCGCGAATCGTACGGACAACCCTGCCCCGCAGTGGCCAGCACCGGTACGGCAGCCGCGCTGCTCAGCTCCACCATCCGCACGGCTCCCGGCGACGTCATGCTCATCACCCTGGGACCGGTGACCAACGTCGCCGAGGCGCTCGAGCGCGACCCCACACTCGCAACCAAGATTGGCCGAGCATTCCTCATCGGAGGCCGACTCAACTGGGCCGGTTGCCCAACCACTGGGTTCGACACGCACGACTACAACCTGTGGGTCGACGCCCCCGCCGCGCAAGCCGTACTTACGGCGCTGCCGGCGCGGATCTTCGAAACCGGGCACGAGGCGACCGACTTCGTACCGCTCACGACGGCGTTCCGTGAGCGGCTCGCCGCCGACCGCACCACACCCGCCGCCGACAGCATGTTCACCATGGCGTCGCACCCGCTGCTGGTCGGAGCCGAGGCCGACCACCAGGGCGGCGCCTACTGGTGGGATCCGCTCGACGCCGTGGCGGCCACCTTCGGAGGCATTGTCAGCTACCAGCCAGAGCGCATCGACGTCATCCAAAGCGGGCAGTACGAAGGGCGCATCGTCATCGACCAAGACGGCACCCTCGTGCACTACGGGACCTCCGCCCGCACCGACCGCTTCGAACACACCTTCCTAGACATCCTCAACGCCCGCTACTCACGGGAACGCTGAACACGTACGACACGAAACCAGGGTCACGTCGTGGCAAATTAAAGTCTACGTGATGGCGTTACGTACACCTCGGGAGGCCACAACGAGGAGTACTTCGGGGCTCTCTTAGAACCGAGAAATTGCAATGGGGGGACCAACCATCTGAAAGCCTTAGAAGAGTTCGGGCGACCGTCGACTTGGGCACGGATCCCGGCGAACGACCGTAGGCGACCGATCGACCCGTACGACAACTGTCTGGCGTTCTGATATCCACGGCAAGGAGGAACTCTCGTGACCTATGACATCGCACCCCGCCGCATCTCCACCCGCGTCGCCGTGGTCACCGGCGCCGTCGCGATCACCAGCGGCATGATGCTGACAGCGGCCGAACCGACGTGGGCAGGGTTCTGTGGCACAAACGGACTGATCACCTACACCAGTGACGGCGTGCAGCTCCACAACGATGACATCTATGTCACCGATGAGACCGGTACGACGCACATCCGTCTCACCGTTGATCCGGACGTCGAGCAACAGTCCGCGATGTCACCCAACGGCAAGGAGATCGTCTTCTTCAGTCAACGTGACACCGCCGAGTTCCCGAACGCCGGCCGCGACTCTGAGCTGTACGTGATGGACGCCGCCGACGATCAGGGAACCGATGGCCCAGATGGCCAAGGCGACAACCTCCGACGCCTCACCGACAATGCCGCTCCCGACTTCGGGGCGACGTGGTCGCCCGACGGCCGCAAGATCGCCTTCACGAGCAACCGTGACGGAAACAACGAGATTTACGTGATGGACGCCGACGGTGCAGAGGCCGTCAATCTCACCAACTCTCCGCTGCGCGACCGGTTCCCGAGGTTCTCGCCCGACGGCGCCAGGATCGTGTTCCAGCGCACCGATCCTGGCGGGAACGAGGAAATCTACATGATGGACGCCGACGGCGGAAACCTCACCAACGTCAGCAACCACCCCGCACTTGACTCGATCCCCGACTTCTCCCCCGACGGTCAGAAGCTGACCTTCGGCAGCACCCGGCCGAGTGACGTTCCAGGCGACATTCCAGGCGACGTGGACATCTGGGTCATGAACCTCAACGGTACGGGCCTCGAGAACCTCACTCCGTCGAGGAACAGCACCAACGACCGCTGGTCCCGGTGGTCCCCAGACGGCCAGAAGATCGTGTTCTGGTCAGGCGCCGCCAACGGATTGGGCCCCGACGCCGACATCTACACAATGAACGCCACCGACGGAGGATCGCTGACCAACGTCACCTCCAGCCCAGGCGCCGGCGACGCCTTCCCTGACTGGGGACCTGCACGCCAGCACCCCGATGACCCACCCGTCACGTGCAACAGCTGACGGCCGACACCGCACCACGCGGTAACTCAACACGGTTCCGGCCTCCGCGCGATCCTGCCC
>JBKOUV010000216.1:0-15829 GCA_046723555.1 Actinomycetota bacterium
GACCGGGCGCTGGTGCTCGACCACGGCCGGTTGATCCTCGACGGCGAGCCGGGCAAGGCGATCCGGGTGTTCCGCGAGCACCTCCACGGCCAGCTCGACCTCAAGGGCGTGCTCGTCCCCGAAGCCGACGGCGGCGCGATCAGCGCCGTGCGGCTGCGCCACCCCAATGAGGCGGCCCGGCATCACCTCGTACCCGGCGAGTCGCTCACCGTCGAGGTCGACCTGCGCGCCGTCCGGCCGATCCCGGAGCCGGTGCTCGACATCGAGATCGGCGACCGCCACGGCAAGGTGATCTTCCACGTCGACACCGACGGTTTGGGCGAGCCATTGTCCCCGTTGATCTCCGACCGCACCGTGAAGGTCGGGATCCGCAAGATCTGGCTGCTCGACGGCGAGTTCCCGATCTCGCTCAAGCTCTCCGACCGAGCCTCCGGCGAGGTGATCGACTGGCGCGAAGGCGCGGCGACGTTCGAAGTGGTCAACGACGGACGCGCCGACGGCACCGTCGCCTTCGACGTCCACGTCGAGTAGTCGCATACGGACACACGGCGGATATATACTGATCGCTCCGACTTGTATATACGAGGCCAGGGCCACCGTGACAAAGACGCTGATTGACATCGACGACACTCGGCTGGAGCTCGCTCGGGCGGCCCTCGGGACGGCAACCAAGCGGGAGACGGTGAACGCGGCGCTTGCAGAGGTCGCCGCGCTCGCCGCGAGACGGCGCGATCTGGTCCGGCTGACCCTCGACGACCTGCGGGACCTCCGGGACGACGAGTTGATGTCGCGACCGTGGCAGCGGTAGCGAGGTATCTCGCCGATACGAGCGCGCTGTCTCGCCTGCACGACGGCTCCGTCGCCCGCACGTTGGCGCCGCTCATCGAGGCCGGCCTCGTGGCCACGTGCGCCATGGTCGAGTTCGAGGTGCTGTGGGCGACTCGTTCGCCCGTCGAGTTCGAAAGGGTCCGCAGCGATCGCGGGCTCGGCTATGAGTGGCTGGCGACCGAGGACACGGACTGGCGGCGAGCGCTCGACGTGCAACGGGAACTGTGGTCGACGGGGCACATCCAGGAGGTGCCGCTACCTGACCTGCTCATCAGTGCCGTCGCCGAACGCAACTCCGTGACCGTCCTGCACTACGACGCCGACTACGACGTCATCGCGTCCGTAACCCAGCAGCCGATGGGTTGGATCGTGCCCCGAGGGTCGGTGCCATGACCGACACCCGAGGGTTTGCTGCGGGACGTATCGGCGCGAAACCCTCGGTTAGCGCGAAACCCTCGGGTGGGTCAGGATGACAGGCGGCGCCAGGCTGCGGCCGCGGCGGCGTGGAATGAGGCCCGCTCGGCCGGCAGCCAGACCGCTTGACGGGGGGCGAAGTTGGGGTTGCCGTACGGGTCCCGGTGGAGCTCGTCGGACCAGCGCGAGTAGAGCAGCTCGATCTCGTGCTCGGCGGCGTCGGGGCGCCGGGTCTGCGACTCGAAGTGGTACAGCGTGGCGTGGGCGGTCCAGAGCACCCGGCGTCCGGTGCGGCGGACCCGTAGGCAGTAGTCGAGGTCGTTGAACGCGACCGCGAACTCCTCCGCCAGCCCACCCAGTTCGTCCCACACGGCGCGCGGGGTGGCGAGGCAGGCGCCGGTCACGGCGCTCACCTCGCGGTCGATCTCGAGGAGCCCGAACGGTCCCGGATCGTCGCCTCCGAACCCGTGGAAGATGTGGAGCGGCTGCTCGTTGAGCAGGATCCCGCCGTGCTGCAGCGTCCCGTCGGCATAGAGCAGCCGGGCGCCGACGACGCCGACATCGGGCTCGGCGAAGAACCCGACCATCACGTCCAACCAGTCGGGTTGCTCGATGAGGACGTCGTCGTTGAGCAGGACGAGGTGTTTCCCGTGGCTGGCCGCAACCCCCTGGTTGCACCAACGCGAGTAGTTGAACGCCCCGTCCGCCTCGATCAGCGTCACGTCCGCGCGCTCGAGCTGCGTCCGCACGCCCGCCGGCGTTGCCGGGTCGACGACCACAACCACCTCGAGGTCGGGGTACGTCGTCACCTCCAGCAGCGACCGCACCGCGCCGAGCACGAGCGGCCGGGTCACTCCCCACACCGGCCGCGCCGTCCCGCGGGTGGGAATGACGACGCTCACCGGAGGCACCGGGTCGGGCAGGGCGCGGCGCACGCGGTAGTGGCCCGGTGTCCGTTCGTGCTCGACCGTCGCCGAGATCCCGAGCCGGCCGAGGTGATCGGCGACGGCGGCCCGGCCGGCCTCCCGGGCGTACGGCTTGGCGTCGGCGTCCCCGGCCGCCGACCCGCGGTTCACGCACCAGTGGTAGAGCACCGCGGGCACGTGCCGGATCTGCCGCGCCCGCTCGGTGACCCGGAGGATCAGGTCGTGGTCCTGCGAGCCGTCGAACCCCGCCCGGAACCCCCCGACCTCCCTGACCAGGGACCGGCGGAGGACGGACAGGTGGGTGCAATAGTTCTGCGCGCGGAGCCGCTCGGGCGACCAGTCGGGCTTGTGGAACACGTCGTAGACGGAGCCGTCGTCGGCGAGCTTGTCCTCGTCGGTGTACACGTAGTCGATCGGCCGGTCGGATCGCAGCACCTCGTCGACTCTGGCCAGGGCGTCGGGTTCGAGGCGGTCGTCGTGGTCGACGAGCACGACGAACTCGCCGATGGCGATCGCCAACGCGTCGTTCGATGCCGCGACGATGCCCCCGGGGACCGGACGCTCGACGAGCTTCACGCGCCGGTCGGCCCCCGCGGCCCGTCGCAGCTCGGCGCGGACCGCCGCGTCGGCCGAGCCGTCGTCGACGAGGCACAGCTCCCAGTCACGGCACGTCTGGGCGGCAATCGACCCGATGCACGCGCGGAGCAGTGCGAGCGGCGGATCGTGCACCGGCGTGAGGATCGAGAATCGCGGCATCACGCCTTGCCGGGCAGCCACCCGCGCACGCGCCGCACCCAGGCCCCGACGCGCTGCCGCCGCGCCGTGCGCCGCCACATCATCAGCTCGAGCCGCTTGACCTTGCCCCGCAGCTCACCGAGCTGGTGCTCCAACGCGCGGGCGTGGGCGACCGCCTCGTCCCGCTCCCGGCGGAGCACGTCGACGTCGTCCTCCGGGCTCACGTCACCCAGACCTCGGTACTGTGCCGGTTCCGCGATGCGCATCCTCTACGTGACCGCCCACTACCCGCCGGACTTCACGAGCGGCGCCACCCTTCAGCTGGAGCGGATCGCCCGGACCGTCGCCGCCGGGGGACACGAGGTCGCGGTGCTCTCCGGCGCGATCCGGCTCGGCCTGGCCGACGGCGAGACGCGGACCGAGACCGAGACCGAGGACGGCCTCGCGGTGCACTGGATCGGGACGGCGGAGCGGGTCGAACAGGACGACGACGCCAACTGGCGCAATCCGGCGGCGACCGCGTACGCGGCGGCCGTGATGGACCGCTGGCGGCCCGACGTGGTCCACGCCCATGCGCTGCAGACTCTAGGGGCCGACCTTCTCGCCGAGGCTGCGAGCCGCGGCATCCCGACGGTGGTGACGATGCACGACCTGTGGTGGTGGTGCGCCCGCCTCTTCCTCGTCGACACGCGGCTGCAACCGTGCCCACTCGACACCACGCGGAGCGACTGCGCATGCTCGCGTACGGCGGCCTGGCGGCGCGATCGGGCCGTCCGCCTCGGCGGCGTGCTGGAGGGCGTCGATCAGGTGCTCGTGCCCTCGGCGGCCCTCCGCGACGTCGTGCTGTTGAACGGTGTCCCAGCCGCTCGCGTCGACGTCGACGAGAACGACGTGGATCCGGCGACGCACCCGTCCTCCCCATCGCCAGCCGCGCCGACCGATGGCGTCCGGTTCCTGTACGTGGGCGGCGACCACCCGTTGAAGGGCCGCGACGTGCTCCTCGCCGCGGCCCGGCGATTGCGGTCCCGACCGGCTTGGCGGCTCACGATGTTCGGCGTTCGCCGGCCCGCCCGCCGACGGCCATGGCCCGCGTGGGACCTGAGGCGCGTGCGGTTCGAGCCGCCGTACGCCCCGACGAACGCCGCCGCGGTGTACTCCGCCGCCGACGTGCTGGTGATCCCGTCCGTCGCCCGGGAGAGCTTCTCACTCGTCGCGCGAGAGGCGCTCGCCGCCGGCTTGGCGGTGATCACGAGCGACTGCCTCGGACCGACCGAAGTGATCCACGACGGGGCGAACGGGGTGATCGTGCCGATCGGCGACGACGTGGCCCTGGCCGAGGCCATGCAGCGGCTGATCGACGATCGCGAGCTGCTCGACCGGTTGCGAACCGGGGCGCGGTCCGACCCGCCAGAACTGCGTCGCCCCGCCGAGCACGCTGGTGCCCTCGTCCGTCGTTATCAGCGTCTCGTCGCGGACCGCGAGCTCGGAGACCGGTTCCGGGCGGGGCCACAACAGTGACCCGATCAGCGCCACGATCAGCTGGTTGCCGACGAACAGCGTCTCGGTGAGGTTCTCGACGACGATGAACACCAGCAGCGCGACCGGGAAGAGCGTCGCCACGCCCACCGTCCGCAGCGCCGCCGGGACCGTCCTCCAGTACAACGCGGCGACGAGCCCGATCGCCAGGGCGAACCCGATCAGGCCGGCCCCGAGGAACACGTCGACGAACGAGTTGTGGGCGCTTCCGAGCAGAGTCCCCCGGACCTGCTCGACGTCGGCCATGAACGTCGGATCGCGCCACGCCGCCATGTAGCCATAGCCGTGCACCGGACGGCGCCACGCCCAGTCGAGGGCCACGTTCCAGAGGTCGAGGCGCCCGGTGAGGTCCGCCCGTCGGCCGAGGTCGTCGAGCCACGACCGCCGGGTCGCCCAGCCGACGGCGCCGACGGCGAGGGCGAGCCCACCGACGACGGCGGCCAGCCGGTTGGCGTCGACATCGCGCCGGACGAGGTGACTTCCGCCCCAGCAGAGCACCACCGCGGCCAGGGCGACGGCGAGGGAGACGACCGGCGTGAGCGCATCGGACCCGGCGATGAGGCGCACGTCGACCACGCCGAACCCGGCGAGCACGACGACGACGGCCCACCGTCTGGCCACCGAGTCGATCGAACGGGCGTCGGCGGCGATGAAGACCGAGACGAGCAAGGCGAGCGCGGCGTACAAGGCGAGGCTGTTGCGGTTGAAGTAGATCCCGGCCCAGTCGCCGTTGCGGTCGAGGGTGCCACTGCGATCGAGATAGATCGCGAAGACGCTCCAGACCAACCCGACCTGCAACGCGGCCCACAGCGCCCAGCGGAACCAGACCGCGCCGAGGGCGGCGACGATCGCCGCGCCGATCGTCAGGGCACTGCCGATCTGCAGCGCCTGCCGGAACGTCTCGAGTCGGTGAATCGACCACAGTGACCCGAGCAGCAGCCAGCCGACCAGCGCCCCGGCCACCGCGAGTGCCCGCTGGTCGAGATGGCGGAAGCGGCCTTGACTGACGAGCCAGGCGAGGGCGACCAGGCCGACGGCGGCGTTGATCACGACGACCGTCGCGTCGGTCGACAACGGATCCTCGTAGTCCCACCAGGTGCGCACCCGGTAGAGCGGCCCCGTCGTCAGCAGGACCAGCGACGCCACGGCGGCCGCGATGGTCGGCCAGGGCACGGGGCGCTCCATCCGCACGTCGTGCGACCGTAGCGCGCACCCTGCGCCAGGTGGCGCCCCGCGCCTCCTGCCCCCCGTTACGCTGGGCGGACGATGTCGCGAGTCGTCTCGCCACCCGAGGACGAGCGCGCGGTCGTGGGTGACGGGACGAGCCCGACCACCCCCGCCTCGCCCGTTCTGCCCGGCACTGAGTGGCTCGTCCAGCGCATGCACCGACCGCTGGAGACGCTCTGGTCGCATGGCTTCCGCTTCCT
Organism: Actinomycetota bacterium; assembly: GCA_046723555.1. GTDB lineage: Bacteria > Actinomycetota > Acidimicrobiia > Acidimicrobiales > Ilumatobacteraceae > JALZMG01. The sequence goes on from JBKOUV010000216.1 coordinate 5,867, forward strand.
GTTCGTGCTCGACGCGATCGCCCTGTACGCGGTCATGGTGGCGATCAACCTCGTCCGCTTCGGCACGGACTGGCCCACGTACCCACTGTCCCACTATTTCGTCGGCTTCTCGATCGCCACCGGGATCCACCTGGTCATCAACTACTTCTTCGGGCTGTACGAGCGCGAACCGCGGCTCGGGTTGCGTCCCTGGCTGCCCCGCACGCTGCTGGCGACCGCGATCGGCGTCGGCGTCCAGGCGATCGCGTTCGTGGTCCTCGACCGCTATCTGATGCCACGCATCAACCTCGCCGTGTTCGCCATCGTCGCCAGCATCGTCCTCGCCGGCAACCGGCGGTTGAGCCGCCGCCTCGCCGTGCGACGGCAGGGACCGCCGCGCGTCGTGCTCGTCGGGACGCCCGACGACGTGGGCCTGGCCACCCGACACCTCGCCGAGAGCGACCGCGACGCCGTCGTCGTCGGCAGCGTGCCGACGCCCGCCCGACTCGACGCCACGATCCACGAGAGCGGGGCCACCGACGCCTTGCTGCTCGACGTCGACGCCTTCGGCTCGATCTTCCCCGAGCCGCTCTCGACCCTCGAGCGCGCCGGGATCGGCCTCCTCCAACGGGTCAGCGCTCGCGAGACGCTGCTCGGCCTGCAGTCCGTCCGCCAGGTGTCCGGGATGCCGTTCGTGCACCTCCGCGTCCACACCGTCCCCTCGTACAAGCTCGCCTTCAAACGCATCTTCGACATCGTGTTGGTCGTCCTGACCGCACCGGTGTGGCTCCTCGCCCTCGGCGTACTCGCGCTCTACGTCCTCGCCCGGGCCGGGCGTCCGGTGCTATTCCGCCAGGAGCGGGTGGGGCGTGACGGTGTGGTGTTCCGGGTCGTCAAGTTCCGCACGATGGTGGCCGACGCCGAGGAGGGCGGCCCCCGGCTCGCCAAGCGGAACGATCCCCGGGTCGTCCGCGGCCTCGGCTGGCTCCGTTCGACCCGGGCCGACGAGCTGCCGCAGCTGTTCAACGTGGTGCTCGGCCAGATGTCGCTGGTTGGCCCCCGGCCGGAGCGGCCGGAGATCGCCCGCGAGCTCGCGGCCAGGGTGCCCGGCTACGAACGCCGCAACGAGCTCCCACCGGGGCTCACCGGGCTCGCCCAGATCCAGGGGTATTACACGACCGACGCCGGCTACAAGCTCGGCTACGACTTGCAGTACCTCGTCAACTGGACCCCGATCCTCGACCTCCAGATCCTCGCCAGGACCGTGTGGGTGGTGCTGTCGCGGCGTGTCTGACGTCGGGTCCACAACCTGGCCGTCGGTGTCGGTGGTGATGCCCGTTCGCGACGAAGCCGAGCACCTCGAGGCCGCGGTGACGGCGGTGCTCGGGCAGGAGTACCCCGGCCGCGTCGAAGTCTGTCTCGCCGTGGCGCCCTCTCGCGACGACACCGCGCGCATCGCCCGTGGCCTCGCCGCCCACCACGCCGCCGTCGGCGTCGTCGACAACCCGGCCGGTACCACACCGAGCGGGCTCAACGCCGCGATCGGGGCGACGAGCGGAGCGGTGATCGTGCGCGTCGACGGCCACGCCGAACTGTCGCCCGGCTACATCCGCCGCGCCGTCGAGACGATGCGCCGCACGGGCGCGGTCAACGTGGGCGGGATCCAGCAGGCCGAAGGTCGCACTGAGTTCGAGCGGGCGGTCGCGGCGGCGATGACGTCGCGCTTCGGAACCGGCGACGCCGCGTTCCACTACGGCGGCGACGAAGGCCCGACGGACACGGTGTACCTCGGCGTCTTCGAGCGAGCCGCGCTCGAGAAGGTCGGTGGGTTTGACGAGACGCTGGCGCGCAACCAGGACTACGAGCTCAACATCCGGCTGCGTCGGGCGGGTGGCACCGTGTGGTTCGACCCGGCGCTGCGGGCGCATTACCGGCCTCGCGGGTCGTTACGCGACCTCGCCCGGCAGTACCTCGAGTACGGGCGGTGGAAGCGCGAGGTCGTGCGCCGGTACCCGGGCTCGCTGCGCTTGCGCCAGGCCGCGCCACCGCTGCTCGTGGCGACCGTTGCGGCGAGCCTGGTCGCCGCGGTCGTCCGCCGGGGCGCCTTGACCGTGCCGGCGGCATACGCCGCGCTCGTCGTCGCCGCCGCGGCCGTCATCGGTCGCACCCCGCGGGAGTTCGTCCGCCTCACGTTGATCTTCCCGACGATGCACCTGTCCTGGGGTGTCGGCTTCCTCGGTGGCCGCCGCCTGCCGATCGGTAACACGGTCGACTAGAACCGTTCGGATGGAATCAGTTCCAACCGGCGTGCTCTCCGTCATCGTGCCCTGCTTCAACGAGCAGGAGACGATCGCCGACGTCGTCGAGGCGGTGTTGAGGTCGAGCCTCGTCGGAGAGCTCATCGTCGTCGACGACGGTTCCACCGACGCGACGGCGAAGGTGCTTGGCGAGCTGGACGACCGGCGCGTCCGGATCCTGACCCACGAGACCAACCGGGGGAAGGGCGCGGCTTTGCGCCGGGGCTTCGCCGAAGCCCGCCTGCCGTACGTGATCGTGCAGGACGCCGACCTGGAGTACGACCCGGGCGAGTATCCGCGGCTGGTCGGCCCGCTGATCGCCGGCAAGGCCGACGTCGTGTTCGGCTCCCGGTTCCAGGGGAGCTCCGAGCACCGGGTGCTCTACTTCTGGCACTCCCTCGGCAATCGGGTGCTGACGTTGCTGTCCAACGCGTGCACCAACCTCAACCTCACCGACATGGAGACCGGGTACAAGGCGTTCCGGCGCGACGTGCTCCAGCGCATCGAGATCGAGGAGGACCGCTTCGGGGTCGAGCCCGAGCTCACGGCCAAGGTCGCCCGTCTGCGCTGCCGGGTCTACGAGGTCGGGATCAGCTATCACGGCCGCACCTACGTCGAGGGCAAGAAGATCGGATGGCGCGACGGTGTCCACGCCGTGTTCTGCGTGTTGGCCTACTCACCCGCCGGTGAGCGGCTCGGCGTCAAGCGGATCCTGCGGAGAGCCGCTCGAGCGACGGTCGGCTGAGCTCGTCCGCAGCCACCACCGGCTTGCGCGCCGCCACGAAGACCGACTGCCCGAACGGCGGACGCACCACCCGCTCGGCGGCCCGGACCACCGGCACGGCGACTCGATCGAACAGCTTGATCACCGTCGGCGAGGTCGGGATGCGGTCGAGGAGCCGGGCACCGACCAGCCAGCTGAACCAACCCAGGGCGTTCGCATAGCGGGCGTCCACCACCGTGAATCCGGACGCGGTCACGAGCTCGACGAGCGGGTGGAGGCGGTACCGGCGGTAGTGCCCGAGCAGGTCGTCGAACCGGCTGTGCAGCAACTGGAACGCGGGCACCCACAGGACCAGGTGACCGCCGGGTGACAAGCGCTCGTGGAGCGTCCGCAGCGCGCGGCGATCGTCGGCGATGTGCTCGAGGACGTTGAACATCACGGCCGAGCCGTACCGCCGCTCTGGCTCGAGGTCATCGGCGGTGCCGACCGTGACGGCGATCCGCTCGTCGCCCGCGAAGCGCTCGCTCAGTGCGACGGCCAGCTCCGGCGACGGCTCGACCGCACGCACCGCACCGTGGCCGGCGAGGAGCCCGGTGAACGTGCCGCGGCCGGCGCCGACCTCGAGCACCGGGGCGTCCAGGAACGGGTCGGCGAGCCCGAGGATCCAGTTCCGGTAGTTGGTCGCCGACTCGAGCGCCTCGAGGGTCGCGCGCAACGTGTCGTCGTCCGTCATTCCCGCACAGTATCGACGGCCCGCCGCGAGGCCCTCCCGGTAGGCTCGCCGGTTCACGGCGGACGGAAGGAGTGTTGATGAGCGTGCTGGTCACCGGAGGCGCCGGGTACATCGGGTCGCACACGGTGCGAGCGTTGGGCGAGGCGGGGGAATCCGTGGTCGTGCTGGACTCGATGGAGTACGGGCGGGCCGACGCGGTCATCGACGCCGAGCTCGTCGTCGGCGACATCCACGATGCCGCGCTGGTGGAGCGAGTGTGCGCGGATCATGGCGTGACCTCGCTCGTCCACTTCGCCGCCTACAAGTCGGTCGGCGAGTCGATGGAGAAGCCGACGCGGTACTGGCACAACAACGTCGACGGTTCGGCCACGCTCGTCGACGCGGTGATGCGCCAGGGAGTCCGGGACGTCGTCTTCTCGTCCTCCTGCTCGGTGTACGGCACGCCGGCCCACGTACCGGTGGTCGAGTCGGCGCCGATCGCCCCGGAGAGCGTGTACGCCGAGACCAAGGCGACGGTCGAGCGGATGCTCGGGTGGTACGGGGTCACGGGGGGCCTGCGGTCGGTGTCGCTGCGCTACTTCAACGCGGCCGGCGCAAGTTTCGACGGCCGGATCGGCGAGGACTGGACGATGTCGATCAACCTCATCCCGCTCGTGATGCGGGCCGTGCTCCTCGGCGAGCCGGTGCGGGTCTTCGGCACCGACTACCCGACGCCCGACGGCACCGCGATCCGCGACTACATCCACGTCGACGACCTGGCGGCCGCCCACGTCGCCGCCCTCCGCTACCTCGCCGACGGCGGCGCAACGACCGCCGTCAACCTCGGGACGGGCACCGGTTCGTCGGTGTTCGAGGTCATCGCCGCGACAGAGGCGGTCGCTGGCAAGCCGGTTCCGCACGAGCTCGCGCCGCGGCGGCCCGGCGACCCCGTGGCGACGTTCGCCGACCCGACCCACGCCGAGAAGGTGCTCGACTGGCGGTCGCAGTACGGCCTGGCGGAGATCGTCGACACGGCCTACCGCTGGCACCTGTCTCAGATGGCCTGATCCCTACAACGTGGCGGGGACGTTGCGGACCCGGTCGAGCCAGCCGAACAGCAGGGCGACCGCGCGGGGATCGTGGCGGAGCCGGTGCCCGGCGCCCATGAGCAGGCTCAGCTCCGCGGATCCGTGCGCCTCGGCGAGCTGGCGGGCGTCGCTGGTGGGCACACTCTCGTCGTCGTCGCCGTGCATCACCAGGAGCGGCCGGGGCGCGAACCGGCGGGCGGCGTCGGTCGGGCGGAAGCGGCGGAAGGCGCGGCTCCACTCGTCGACCGAGAGCGGGAACCCCGGGGTGCGGACCGCGCCGATCTCACGCGCGTGCTCGAGGAAGCGCCGCGGATGTTCCGCCCAGTCGTCGAAGTCGGCCCGCGGGCTGAGCAGCCCGGTCGCACGGACCCGCGGGTCGTCAGCAGCGACGCAGATGGCAATCGAGCCGCCGGTGTTGGTCCCGACGAGCACGACCTCCGTCGGCTCGGTCTGGGCGATCAGGTAGTCGATCGCGCTGCGCAGGTCGTCCACCCAGCCTTGAAGTGAGAAGTCGCCGCCGCTGGTGCCGGTCCCGCGGAAGTTGAAGGTCATCCCGACGTAACCGAGGTCGTGGGCGACGCGGTCGATGAGCTGGGGAAACGTCCCGGCCGACCGGCGGGCGTCGAGCGGCCCGATCGGGAAGCCGTGGCACAGGATCACGCCCGGGCGAGCCTCGGCCGATCCGGGCGGCACCACCAGATGGCGGGCGAGGGTGAGCCCGCCCGACTCGAACGTGCCGTTCACCGCCCGCTCCGCCCTCAGGACCGGGGTGCGCGCCGCCGCCGCCGCTTGCCGGGGCGAGCCAGCGTGTACCCCCGGTTCCGGGCCTCGGCGAGCGTGTCGGGGCCGAACCCGATGCCGACACCCGCGGCGACGAACTCCTCGACCGTCGCCGCGTCCTCCCAGTCGTCGAGGTCGTACACGAGCTGGGTCCGCTTGTCGCCGACGAACCGGTGGTGCTCGAAGCGGGAGGGACGCTTCATCTCAAGCGAAAAGTAGCGGACGCGCAAGAGGGGAGCGCTGACGCGCTCCCCTCTCGACGATGTCTGGATACTGGCGGAGCCTCTGTTGCCGGAGGGACCAGTGCCGGCAGCCCGTCAGCGGAAGTTGGCGTGGATTAGCCAGGCGGTCCAGCCTGCCGGCCTAGCGGCCAACCACCTCCAGGGTCCCGTGATGACAATCGTGCATGTTGCTGGACCACCTCCTTCCTCTGGTGCGAACAGTCAATCACAAACGCGGCCCGGCGCAACGGTTGGATTCACATCGTGTAGCGCATGTTGGCCAGGATCTGACGGCCCAGGTCGGCGTCGCCGGCGATCGTGACCTGGCTCCGGAGCGCCTCCGGATCCCCCCGGCCGGCCGCCAGGCGAGCGAACACCCCGGCCGGCATCGTCAGCGTCACGGTGGCCGGACCGGGGAGCTCGTCGACGACCTTCGCCCGGTCGCCCACATCGACGTGGAGCGTGCGGCCGGCCGGCCCGGTCAGCTCGAACGTCACGCTCGATCCCGCCGGCGCGCCCGCCTTCTTCCCCACCACGTACCCGAGCGCCGCTTCCATCTCGTCGAGCGCCACGCGGGCGGCGGCCCCCTCCTCGCCCCCCGGGCTGCCGACCGCGTCGCGGATGTCCTGCTCGTGGATCCAGCAGTCGAACGTGCGGATGCGCATGAACCGCCCGTAGGTGTCGTTCCCGGCCGGGGTGAACCCCTCGGCGTCCCACGCCGCCTGGTCGGTGGCCCGCAACGCTTCGAGCCGGCGGGCCGTCTGCTCGCGGAAGCGGGTCAGCAGCTCGACGGGGGCGAGGTCCGCCATCGAGGCCACCCACGCCTCGTTGATCCGGCCCATGTCGTTGAGCACGTGCTCGTACTCGGCCGGGTCGATCTCGACGACGGGCGTCGACTCACCGAGGAGCATCGACTCGGTGCCGATGAGGTGGGCGACGACGGCCTTGACGTCCCATCCCGGCAGGCACGTCGGAGCCGACCACGACGCCTCGTCGAGACCGGTGAGGAGCTCGTCGAGCCGGCTCCACTCCTCGGCGAGCGCGCCGATGGTCTGGTCCTGGGGTACAACGGTGGTCACCGGAGCACCCCGCACCAATGCGAGCGAGTGAGCGCCAGCGAACGAGCGGCCAGCAACGGCCTGCGTGGCCGGGGAACGCAATGAGTGGCCATCCCATAATCGTGGCGCGCCCGGCGGGGCGCGTCGTCACTCGACGGCGTCGGGATCGTCGGCGGGGGGTCCGACGGCCCCGATCGCCTCCAGGTAAGCCAGATGGGCCTCGACGACCGCGACGGCGTCGACGTCGTCGAGCAGTTCGACGCCCTCCCGGTCGGCCTCGCCGAGGAGGTAGCCGGTGAGCGTGTCCTCGGTGATTACGGTCGGCGTCGTGATGTCCTGGCGGCGGTCGACGACGTTCACCGGCTGCAGACCCTTGCTGTGCAGCCAGCGCAGGTGGAACACGAGCAGCTGCTCCAGCTCGGTCGGCGTCAACCGGGCCTGGGTCGCGGGTGGGAGCTGGTCGGCCACGAAGTCGATCGCCTCGTCGAGCCGGTACACGACCCGCGGCGCGACGGCGTCGAGGCGGTGGGCTTCCCGGCCGACGACGAGGGCCGCGATCACGAACACGGCGATCGCCGCCAGCACGGCGAAGACGATCGTGACGGGCTCCATCGCCCGTGATCGTACGAACCGGGTCGGTCAGATCCCGATGCGCTGGGCGAGGAGCTCGCGGTGGTAGGTGGGGTCGCCGAACAGCAGCTCGGAGCTCTTCGCCCGCTTGAAGTACAGGTGCGCCGGGTGTTCCCACGTGAACCCGATCCCGCCGTGGATCTGAATGTTCTCGGCGGCGGCGTGGAAGTACGCCTCGGAACAGTACGCCTTGGCCAGCGACGCCACCGAGGGCAGCTCGTCGTTGAGCTCGCTCGCGCACCACATCCCGTAATAGGCGGCGGACTTCGCCGACTCGACCTCGAGCAGCATGTCGGCGCACTTGTGCTTGATCGCCTGGAACGAGCCGATCGGCCGGCCGAACTGCACCCGCACCTTGGCGTACTCGACGGCCATGTCGAGCACCTTCTGGGCCCCGCCGACCTGCTCGGCGGCGAGCCCGATGGCGACGAGGTCGAGCACCTTCGCCAGCACGTTCCAGCCGTCCCCCTCGGTGCCGATCAGCCGGGCGGGCGTTGACTCGAACTCGAGCCGGGCCTGCTTGCGGGTCTGGTCCATCGTCGACAGTGGCGTCCGGGTGAGCCCCGATGCGTCACCCTCGACGGCGAACAGGCTCACCCCCTGCGGGGTGCGGGCGGCGACGAGGACGAGGCCGGCGGTGTGGCCGTCGAGGACGAACATCTTCGTGCCCGACAGTGCCCAGCCGTCGCCCGACGCGGTGGCATCCATCTCGATCCCCTGCTCGTCCCACCGGCCCGAGGGCTCGGTGAAGGCGACGGTGGCGATCGTCTCGCCGCTCGCGATCCCGGGCAGGAAGTCCTTCTTCGCCGCATCGTCGCCGCTGTGGAGCAGGACGTTGGCGGCGAACACCACGGTCGAGAAGAACGGCGCGCACAGCAACGAGCGCCCCATCTCCTCGAGCACGATGCCGAGCTCGATGAACGTGAAGCCGGACCCGCCGAACTCCTCGGGGATCGACAGCCCCTGCAGCCCCATCTGCTCGGCCATCTGCCGCCAGACCGCCTCGTCGTAGCCGGCCTCGGTCTCCATCTGCTCGCGCACCGCGCTCTCCGGGCTCTTGGCGTCGAGGAACGCCCGGACGGTCTTGCGCAGCTCTTCCTGCTCGTCGGTGAAGGCGAAGTTCATGTCTGCCATCAAAGTCCGGTTGCGCAGGATCGCTCAACTCTGCTTGTGTACACATGTGTCCACACTGTCGATTCGGAGCCTGCGGGCCGAGCTTGCCGCCGCCGTGCGGCGGGCCGGGACGGGCGAGCACATCGTCGTCACCGTCGGCGGCCGGCCGGCCGCGCAACTCGGGCCGCTCGGCGACCACGCCCCGGAGCTCGCCCGCCTTGTCGCCAGCGGCGCCGTCGTCACACCGCGCCGCACGGGGCCGTGGCGCCCGCCGGAGCCGGTCGCAGTCTGGGCGGGGGTGCGCATCGATCACGCGCTCAGAGACGTTCGAGGCCGACGGTGACCCCGAAATCTGGGCGGGATCTGTCGCAGCAGTCGCGACGATTCCCGCCCAGATGCCGGTTCGAGACGATTCCCGCCCAGATGGGGGAGCGGTGACCGTCGTCCTCGACACCAGCGCACTGCTTGCCGTGGCCGTCGACGGCCTGCAGCGCGGCGTGGTGATCGCCGCCCTCGAGGGCGACCACGTGTGGAGCGCGTCGGCGCTGGCCCTCGCCGAGGCCCTGCCGGCGATCGACCGGCTGACCGACGAGGACGTCCTACGCGCCGATCTCGAGGACGCGGTCCGGCTCACGTGGGACCACCTGCACGTCGTGCCGGTGGACCAACGGTGCCTCGACCGCGCCGCCGAGCTCGTTCGCGCCCAGCCCGTGGGCATCTCCCCCGCGATCCACCTCGCCGCCGCCGAGCGAATGCCGGCACCGATCCGTCTCGTAACGTTCGACCCGGCTCAGATCGCGATTGCCCTCGGGCTGGGCTACGACGTCATCTCCACGTAGTGGCTCGGCCCGCCACCTCCGTCTGGGCGCGATCCTTCTCACGGCCCGGCGTCAGCGCAGGTTCTCGACGGGGACCGGCTCGATGCCTTCCGGCGCGGGGAGCTCGAACCGGAACACCTGGGCGTAGAAGGACAGCTCGCTGTCGAGCGCCCGGCGAATGTTCGGCGCCCGGCGGAAGCCGTGCTGCTCCCCCTCGAACGTCACATAGGCGACGGGGACGCGCTTCGCTCGCAGGGCGTCGACGATCATCTCCGCCTGATCCGGCGGGACGACCTCGTCCTCCAGCCCCTGCAACACGATCAACGGCCGGTCGAACCCGTCGACGTGGTGGATCGGCGACCGCTCGACGTAGCGGGCCCGGTCCTCCGGGTACGGCCCGATCAGACCATCGAGGTACCGGCTCTCGAACTTGTGGGTCTCGGTCGCCAGGGCCTCGAGGTCGGCGACGCCGTAGTGGCTGGCCCCGGCGGCAAAGGTGTCGCGGAAGGCGAGCGCGGCCAGCGTGGTGTACCCCCCGGCGGA
>JBKOUV010000338.1:0-11551 GCA_046723555.1 Actinomycetota bacterium
CCGGTGAACCGGCTGCCGTGGGCGGTGTAGTCGGCGGTGACGGTGGTGCCGGATTCGTAGCCGATGTCGGTGGTCTCGTCGGCGGAGAAGATCATCGGCTGGGTCGCCCCGACACGGCCGGAGCCGACCGGAGTGCCGTCGTAGTAGAGCGTGACGTCACCGCCTTTGGCGAGGCCGCCGCCGTCGTAGGCGAACTCGACACGCACCTGGTGGTGGCCGGCCGGGATCGGCTCGTTGGCTTCGGTGGCGAACTCGTGGATGCCGAGCACGTTGTAGACGAACTTGGCCTTGCCGTTCTTGGCGTAGAAGGCCCAGCCCCCGAAGCGGCCACCCTGGGCAATGATCACCCCGTCGGCGCCGCCGGCTGGCACGTCGACGTCGGCGGTGACCGAGAACGACTTGTTCTTGATGCTGACCACGCTGTTCTCCGAGAGACGGCCCATCCCGGGGAAGAAGAGTTGTGAGTTCCCGCGGATCAGCGTCGGCCGGCCGGCCAGCCCTGGCTCAAGCCGCTCGGCACCCCGGTCGTCGATCGGCAGCACCTGGTACTTGGTGGCTTCGATGAGCCACAGCCGTTGCAGCTTGGCGAGCCTCTCGGGATGCTCGGCGGCCAGATTGTGGGCCTGGCTGTAGTCCCTGTTGCCGTCGTAGAGCTCCCACACGTCGTCGTCGAACGCCGGCAGCACCCCGCCGGTCATGACCCAGGGGGTGCGGTGCTTGGTGACCGCGCTCCACCCGCGGTGGTAGATGCCGCGGTTACCGAACATCTCGAAGTACTGCAAGTCGTGCCGCTCCTCGGCGTCTGGTTCATTGAACGTGTAGAGCATGCTCGTGCCCTCCATCGGTGACTGCTGCACGCCGTTCACGGACGTCGGCTCGGGCAGTCCAGCGGCTTCGAGGATCGTCGGCGCGAGATCGATGACGTGGCTGAACTGCGAACGCAACCCGCCCTTGTCTTCGATCCCGTTGGGCCAGTGCACGATGGTCCCGTTGCGGGTGCCACCCCAGTGCGAGGCCACTTGCTTGGTCCACTGGAACGGGGCACAGTTCGCCCACGCCCACCCGACCGCGTAGTGGTTGTAGGAGCTCGGCGAGCCCAACTCGTCCAGCTTGGAGAGCAGGAACTCGGGGGTCTCCAGGGCGGCCATCCCGTTGAAGTTGGCCAGCTCGTTGAACGCCCCGTTGATCGTGCCCTCAGCGGAGGCACCGTTGTCACCGATGATGTAGTAGACGAGCGTGTCGTCAAGGATCCCGAGCTCCTCGATGGCGTCGATCAGCCGGCCGACGTGATGATCGGTGTGCTCCAAGAACCCGGCGTACACCTCCATCTCCCGCTCCAGCACCGGCTTCAGCTCGTCGGCCATGTCGTCCCAGGCCGGAATCTCGGCGTGACGCGCCGTCAGCTCCGCGTCGGCGGGGACGACACCGAGCTCCTTTTGGCGGGCCAACGTGCGCTCGCGCAGCACGTCCCACCCGTCGGCGAACTCTCCCTGATATTTGTCGGCCCACTCCTTGGCGACGTGATGAGGGGCATGGGTGGCGCCCGGCGCGAAGTAGACGAAAAACGGCTTGTCCGGCATCAACGCCTTCTGCTGACGCACCCAGCTGATCGCCCGATCGGCGAGGTCCTCGGTCAGGTGATAGCCCTCCTCGGCGGTCGCCGGCGGTTCGACCGGTGTCGTCCCGTCGTACAACGCCGGGTCCCACTGGTTGTTCTCGCCGCCGATGAACCCGTAGAACGTCTCGAACCCGCCGCCACCCGATGGCCACGCGTCGAACGGGCCCATCGGCGATGACTGCCACACCGGCACCTCGTGGCACTTGCCGAACTGCGCCGTCGAGTACCCGTTCAACTTCAACGTCATCGCCAACGGGGCCTTCGTGTTCGGCCGCACCGAACTGTTCCCCGGCGCCGACGTCGCCGTCTCCGTGATGCTGCCCATCCCCACCGAGTGGTGGTTGCGTCCCGTCAGCAGCGCCTGCCGCGTCGGTGCACACAACGCCGTCGTGTGGAACCGGTTGTAACGCAACCCGCCGGCAGCGAGGCGATCCGCGGTCGGCGTGCGACACGGGCCCCCGAACGCGCTCGACGCCCCGAACCCGACATCGTCGAGCAGCACCACCAGCACGTTCGGCGCGCCCGGCGGCGGCATCAGCGGTTCGATCGGCGGGAACGCCGTGTCCGGGTCCTTGGCGTCATACGTCATCAAACCCAGCGCCGGACGATCAGGGATCGGCAACATCGTGCGCGCATGCCGGTCCGGTGAGCTCGTCATTCGGGATCTCCCTCTCTCTCCGCCTGTGCGCAAAACCACACGGCACCACCCATCCTTGCCGATCCGGTCCTGCGGCGCCCCACCACACCCCGAGGTCGCTCCGACCTGTCCATGCACGGGCCAAGTGACCCGACAGTCGTCGCACGAACGCGCGTGCGGCTAGTGCGATTCCGATCCATCCGCGTCGTCAGCCGTCGCTCTGGTGCGCCATGGGACGCGACCGTGGAGCTCGATCTCGAGCGAGAAGCTGAGGAACGTTCGCACCAACACGATCAGCGCGAGGGTCAACGCGCTCTCGAGCGTGGGGTCGATCGTGATCGTCTGGACGATGTCGGCGATGATCAGGACTTCCAGTCCGAGCAGGATCGCCCGGCCGACATGTTGGCGTGCTTGTTCGTACGCCGTGCGCCGCTCCCCGCGAGACACCGCCCTCGCCGCGCCGACCAAGGCGACCAGCGAACCGAAGGCGAGGATAGCCACGCCAGACGCTTCGAAGACATGGACGACGAGCTCCATCCAGTCCTCGAAGTGCACCTTTAGACCTCCCCGAGCCGCATCACCGCGCTCACGGCAAGGCGAGGACGGTAGTCACGACCGGCTCCGACGCTGACGTCGACAAGCCCGTTGGCGACGATCATCACGTTGTGACCACGTACCGATCGGCGGCCGTCTTCAGGGCGGCGGCCTTGCACCAGGCGTTGAGGTGAGCGGCACCGGCCGACAGGCCGGCCAGAGTCGTCCGCAGTCGGTCGACGAACCGTCGACCCCACAGATACGCACGCGCCTCTCGCCGATCCATCCCAGCGGCCTCACCATCCTGAACCACGCGCCAACCCCCCAGTGTCGAAGTCCGCATCGAGTGTGGCATGAACCGCGTCCGCTCTGACCGCCCGGCGGGCTCTGCGGCCAGTCACCGGTGCGGCCCACCAAGGACACTCCAGTCCGACGCGAGCCCGGAGTCCGAGTGCCGTGGCCGGTACTACTCAGCCGCAGCGTCTTCGACGCCGGCCCGCCGGCGCATCGCGCGCCGCGGCCATGACCGGATGCCTGCTCCCGCGAGCGCTCCATAGTCGGCGATAGGTGCTGTCGCCACATCGACGAGGGCGCCGCGCTCATCGAACTCGTCCACGATCACGGGAAAGGTTCGCATCGAGCCGCTCGCGCACCGATTGACGGTCGACGACGTTCGGCGGGGCTTCGGCAGTGCCGGAGTCCCGGCGTTCGAGGATGGTCGGCGTCGGGATATCCGGACGCGATACTCGGACGCCCAGCGGCAGTGGCGTCTCGGTGGTCGGGGCGCTCGCGAGAGGCCAGTTGCGCGATCAACTCGTTCGGCGCCACCACGCGATACGCATCCTCGAGGATCGCGGCAACGTCGTCGCAGTCGACCTGGTCGTCACCATCAAGATGCAGGAAAACTCCGAGCCAGTTCGAGAACGTCCCCTCGGCAGACGTCGGCGGACTGAAGAACCTTCCTGGTTTGGTGCTGACCAACTCTTCCTGGACACCCGGCCCAGCGGGGCACCACAACGAGACCCGGCCATTACCGCGATGGTCATCATGGAAGTAGCACAGCGCCCGGGTCCGCCGGACGAAAAGGCATGGCGCGCCGTGGCTCCAACGCTCAGTCACCTCGGGCAGGGCGAAGGCGATGCGCCGAACCGCGTCAAGCTCACGCAGCCCCATCCCCCAAGTCTCTCCTCCCAGCGCCCATTTCGCAGCAGCGGCGCCGCTGCGTGTCATCGATTCCCATCGGTGGCCGCCCGCGACAACTTTTGCGTAGAGCTCGACGACGGCGACGCTGACGATCCGGACGTCGATCCCCTCGCCCTCCAGCACCGGCAGGGTGCGCGAGCTGAGAATCCAAAACGGCTGCCCTGTACGGCCGGTCGAGACCCCCCTCGAGCTCGCCGAGCACGAACTCGTCGGTCACCGGGCCGCTGAACAACCCGCCGACGCGCCGGTAGGCCTTCGTACCACCCTCGACCGGCCGGCCGCCGTGGCCCTCGTGCTCGCCTGCGACACGGTCAACCACGCGAAGGTGTCGTCCGCTCGGCGATGGAGCCGCCGAGGACGCCGCGCGGTGGTACACGACCGTGCACATCACTCTGGTCCCGGAGCCGCGGTGGCGTCACAACGAGGAATCAACCGCGCCCCGCTGGCCACGGACGATGAAGCACCGCCGCTCGAAGCGACCCTCCTCCCTGCCTCGGCGTTGAGCGGCTGAGGAGTTCGATCCGCTCGTCGATGCCGTCGACATCATCGTCCCAGGCGTCCGGGACGCGCTCGCCGCCGCCGATCCGACGCGTCGCGCTCTTTGAGTCGAAGCCCGTGGTCTGGTCCATCACCCGTACCAGATCGCGCCGCCAAGAGCCGCGCTGGCCGCGCTTGACCTTGACCGCGACGGTGTGCTCGTCTCCTCGCTGACGAGGCTGAGCGCAGAGCCAACCACCCGCTCGGCGGTCACCGCGAGCAGCAACTCCAGCGGCAGGTTCTTCGACCGCCCGCAGTCGAACGCGGTCGATGAGAGGGAGGCCGGTGGACAGCCGGAACCACGAGTACGGCTTGCCCTCTCACAGGTAGCCCGCCGGCAGGACCTCTTCGGCGAGCCAGCCACCCGCGTTCAGGTGCCCGCGCAACGCTCTTGGGGACGTCAAGGTCGACCCGTAGCGTGCTTGCGCCCGGCTCAGGAAGGTTCGCTCGACGGCCTTGCCCCGTTCGAACGGCCAGAGAAACGGCTATAAGGTCGATTCGGCCATCTCGCCTCAGCGGTCCGGGCGTGACCGACCGGCATCGTTCACGCTGAGTGGACCGCCGTGCCTGGTGTTCGGCCGCCGCTGTCGTCTCCTCCGAGGAGCGGGTAGGATCTTGGTTGAGGGAGGCGTCCTCACGGCTGTGTCAACCGCCCCACTGCTTGTCGAGACCAAGCTGCAGGTCCCTGTGCTGCGGGCGGGGCTGGTGCCGAGGGGTGAGCTCGTCGCCCGCTTGGTGGACGGCGGCGGTCGTAAGTTGACTCTGGTCTGCGCGCCGGCAGGCTGGGGCAAGTCGGTCCTGCTCGGCGAGTGGCACGCCTCACGTGAGGAGACGCGGCCGTTCGCCTGGGTTTCGCTGGATGCGGGTGACGACGACCCGGTGCGGTTCTGGAGCTATGTGATCGGAGCCCTGCGGACGGTCGAGCCTGAGATCGGCAGAGCTTCGCTGGCGGCGCTTGTTACCGCGGGCGCGGCGCTGGTGGATGCCGTGCTGCCTCCCCTGTTTAACGAGCTGGCCGCGTTGCCGCACGGTGTGGTGCTCGTCCTCGACGACTACCACCTCATCCACGATCGCCGCATCCACGAGTCGGTCGCCTACCTGTTGTACCACCTGCCGAGCCAGGTGCAGCTGGCGGTGGCGAGCCGTGCGGATCCGCCGTTGCCGTTGGGGAGGATGCGGGCGGCGGGTGAGATCACGGAGGTCCGCACGGCGGAGCTGCGGTTCAGCGACGTGGAGGCGGACTCGCTGCTGAACCGCTCGTTCGCGCTCGGCCTCGACCCGAAAGATGTAGCGATGCTGGTCGAGCGGACGGAGGGTTGGCCGGCAGGGCTGCAGCTGGCGGCGTTGTCGGTTCGCGGCCAGGACGATCGGGGCGCCGCGATCCGTGCCTTCGCCGGCGACGACCGGCATATCGGCGACTACCTGCGCGAGATACTCGCCGTGCAGGCCGAGCCGCTGCAGCGATTCCTGCTCCGCACCTCGATCCTGGAGCGGCTGTGCCCCTCGCTGTGTGATGCGGTGTGCGGCGACGGCGACGCGCTGGCGCGGCTGGAGGAGATCGACCGCTCCAACCTGTTCCTGGTCGCGCTCGACCGGCGCGGAGAGTGGTACCGCTACCACCACCTGTTTCGGGACCTGCTCCGGCATGAGCTGGCCCGCGCCCGGCCGGAGCTGGTTCCGGAGTTGCACCGACGGGCCTCGGCCTGGCACCGAGCGCATGGGGATGTCGGCGAGGCGATCACCCACGCCACGGCGGCCGGGGACTTCGCCGACGCCGCCGAGCTGATCGCCCGCCACTGGCGACCGATCTCTAGCCTCGGACAGCGAGAGACCGTGGCGTTGTGGATCGACGCCTTGCCGCACGAGGTCGTGCTCGCGGATCCTCGGCTGTGTCTCGCCCGCGGCTGGACGTCCCTGTACCTTGGACACCCCGACGAGGTCGAGTCGTGGCTGCGGGCCGCCGAAGTCGGCACGCTCTCCGCCCCGCTCCTCGACGGGATGGCGTCGGTCGAGGCGCACGCCGCGGGGCTTCGCTGTTTGCACGCCTACTTCGTAGGCGACGTGGGCGTCGCGATCGAGCAGGGGCGTCGCTTTCTTGCGTGTGAACCGGCCGTGGAGTCGCCGACCCGCGCGGTGTCCCGCCTGCTGCTCGCCCGGCCGTTGTACTTCGCCGGCGAGCTCGACGCTGCCGCGGACCTGCTCGAGGAGGCGCTCCGGCCCCCCTCCGGACCGGACTGGGCCGACTCGGTGATCAACATCTTCGGCTGTCTCGCGACCGTACGCGCTGACATCGGTGAGCTCGAACGCGCCGAGCGCACAGTGGCCGAGGCCGAGCGATACGCCGAAGCACGTACGCTCCACGAGCTGCCCGCGATGACGCTCATCCACGTCGCCCGCGGCAAGCTCCTCGAGCGGCGCGGGGACACGACCGCGGCCCGGGCCGCCTTCGCCCGCGCCGTCGTGCTCGCCCGGCGCGGCGGCAGGCACTTGGAGATCGCCCACGCGCTGCTGCTGCTCGCCCGGCTCGAGCACCGCCGCGATCACGTCGAGGCCCGCGCTCTCGCCCGCGAGGCCCGCGAGGCGCTCGCCAACTGCCCCGACCCGGGCGTGCTCGCCGAGCTGCTCGCGACGACGGAACGCACAGTCCAGCTGACCGCTCCGCGTCGCGCGACCGGCGGTGTGTCGGTCGCCCCTGAGCTGAGCGAGCGGGAGCTGGCCGTGCTGCGCCTGCTCGCCAGCGACCTCTCGCAACGGGAGATCGGGGCGCAGCTGTACGTCTCGTTCAACACGGTCAAGGCGCACACCCGTTCGATCTTCCGCAAGCTCGGCGTCTCCACCCGGGCCGGGGCGGTCGCCCGAGGCCGCGAGCTCGGCCCTCTGTAGCGGCGGAACACTATGGGTGGAGGTTGCCGCCTGAGTGTGGTGACGGACCACCCAGACCGGGGAAGAGTCCTCGCCCAACGAACGCTGTCGAACGACGACGACGAAGCGAGGTGCGGCCGAGGGAGCGAATGCTGCGAACGCCAAGCACTGACCAGAGGGGCGGCTGGCAGCGGCTGATCGACTCCACTGCCAGACCGATCTCGGACCCGGAGGCGTGCGTCGTCGACAGAGCGCCAGCGGTGCGATTGAGGCGCTCGCCGCCTCGCGGTCGAACCCTGCCCGGACCGGCCCTTCGACCGGATTCTGGGTCTCGATGACCGGCTCCGGGTCGAGCCCGGCACCTCGTCACCACGATCCTGTTCAACAACGACGCCGCCGACGAGGTGCTGTGGCTCGTCGGGGCAGGCAAACGGCACGGTGGGCCAGCCACCGACCGGCACCATCGTCGTCTTGCGTGTGGGCCGCGGCGAAGGCCACGGGCAACTTCGGCCGGCTCGCTGAGCGCCCCGACCGGGCCCGTCGTCCCGATCGCCTCGAACGCGGTCACGTGTGCCGTTCGTTGTCTGCTCGCAGCAGCCGAGGGGCGGGATCACCCTGGGTGAACGCGCCCGCTCGGTGATGAACCGCTCACCCAGCCGAGGGAGACCCTTGGCCGCATGGACGAGCAAACCGGGCCCGGCGCTACCGGATCGTCGTCGGGCGCCTCAGTGGGCCGCCCGCCGACGGCTTCGAGCACCTCGAGCTCGACTCGGGCTGCGGCCAGAGCACGCTCACCGGCAGCTTGCACGACCAGGCGCAGCTGCACGGGCTGCTTGACCGGCTGCGCGACCTCGGCATCGACCTCGTCAGCGTCAACGCCGTCGAGTGACGGGAACCAACCCGAAAGGAACAAGAAGGATGAACATGACACGGATCGGCAACCTCGTCTCGCGGCGGAGGCGCGTGCCCTCCCCTCCGATGATCGTCGCGCTCGGAGCGTTGGTCCTGAGCGCCGGAGGCACCGTGACAGCCGCAGTGCTGATCACCAGCGCAAACATCGAGGACAACACGGTTCGCAGCGTCGACATCCGAGACGAGACGATCAGAAGCCTCGACGTCGACAACAGGTCCCTCACCGGGGCCGACATCAAGACCGGCTCACTCACCGGTGTGGACGTCAAGAACAGCTCGCTCATGGGCAACGATCTCAAGGAGTCGACGCTCGGGCGCGTGCCGGCGGCGGCGAACGCGTCCAACACCCAGAACGCGGGCAACGTCGACGGTTTGGACGCGAACGCGCTGATCCGCGTTGCCCAGATGAGCACCGATGCCACGTCGACGCTCACCGACACCGAGCAGATCTACGGCACCGCACTGTCGCTCACCGCGCCCAGAGCTGGCTTCGTGATGATCCACGGGGGAACCTCTTTCCGCAACAACGGGTGCACGACGGGTTGCGGCGTCCAGGCGCGCCTTTACCATCTTCAGTCCGACGCCACGTCGGAGGCCGGGCAGGATTCGATCGCCGCAGGACAGACCTACGCGTATGTCTCTCAGGCCTGGGTGTTCCCCGTGGATGCCGGCGTCAACACCTTTCAGATCTTCGTCATGCGGCAAGTCGGGGACGGGAGAGTGGAGGCCCGGCTCGGTGAGGTGGCGGCGATCTATCACCGTTCGGGTCCACGGGCGCGGGAACGCTTTGAACCAGCAAGGCGGTGACCGCGCCGTCGAAGAATTGGCCCCGAGTCGCAGGCGATCGAACAAACAACGAAACGAGCCACATGAGACTCTGACTGAGCGAGAACGCGAGGTCCTCGGGATGATGGCCGAGGACCGATCCAACGCCGGCGTCGCCCACCAACTCAGGATCAGCGAACGCACCATCGAAGCAGCCTGCGCGCAGTTGTTCCAGAAGCTGGACCACGCAGCCGCCCCTTGCCGCGGCGTGCTCGCCGTCCGGCGGGCCGGAACCATCCGGCTCGATGACGTGCCCGCGAGCGCGTCCGGTGATGGCGCGGCGCCTTTCGCTCGCCAACTCGCAGTATCCGACGGGGTCCGACGATGCCGGTGCTCGGTATGGCCCGTCGACGTCGACGTGCACCGTCCAGTCCTGTTCGGGCCCGGTTCTTGTCGTGCGCGTACGCACAACGCGGCAGAGCTGGGGGGTTGTCGGCGATCACCCACTCCCCACCCACGTGCCCTGACGGGCCCGAGATCCCGGTCCATGACCCGGTCGGCCAGCGGGTCACCGCTGGCGACGCCATGAACGAAGACACAGGAGTCGGTCGCCGACGGCCGAAGCTTGCAATCGTGGTGCATCAGAAGTCCCTTCCGATCGGCGAGCGGCCCGTGTTCAGCGCACGCGGCGCCAGGCTTCGACCAGCCGGAGCCCGATACCGACCAACGCGAGCAGGCTGGCGATGACCAGCAGCCACCACGTCGAGGCATCCGTCGTTGGCAGCTCGCCGCCCTCCGACCGGGCGCCCGAGGAAACCGACACCTCCCGATCGGCCAGCGGCACCAGCCAGGCCAGCTTGACGGTGGTGGTCTGCGAAGGCGTCGTGACGATGCTGTCCACCTGGGCATTTCCTGGCCGGGGCGCGACGGGCACCCCTGCCGACTCGCTGCGCGCCCCGACCGCACCCGGCGTGCCATCGCCTCGAACGGGTGACCCGCACCTTGAGCCGCCCCCGACGTAACCCGGCGGGTTGCGGCCGATCGTTTCGGAGGATGGGCGCACGGCATCACCCTGGGTGAACGTGCCCGCTGGGTGATGACCGCTCACCCAGGTCGGGGCGACCCTGGCCGCATGCAGAAGCAAACCGGGCCCCGCTGCTACCAGATCGTCGTCCGCGGCCGTCTGAGCGGGCCGCTCGTCGACGGCTTTCGAATACGTCGGGCCCGACTCGGGTGGCGGCCAGAGCACGCTCATCGGCAGCGTGCAAGACCAGGCGCAGCTGCACGCGCTGCTCGACCGGCTGAGCGACCTCGGCATCCAGCTCGTCAGCATCAACGGAGAGGAACCACGCCATGACGACAATTCACGCTCAGGAACTTCGGCCCGGCGACGTCGTCGAGTACGGCGGGAACTACCACAAGATCATCCGCGTCGAACGGCGCGACGGCTGGGCATGGCCCGTCGCCGCGGATGACACCGGATGGGCGATCGCGCTGGATCGCTACCTGATCCGGGTCTTCCGGGCCGCGGTGTGATCACCGGCTCGGCGAGCTCGAGCGCCCGACCGGATGGCTGGGTGAGGCGCAGGACCTCACACCCGGTGGCGTCGCCGCCGCCACAACGAGGTCGGCGGCGGCAACGCCGTTGCGAAGAACGACGAGCCGCGGGCGCGGCGGCGCGGGGGCTGCGCTGCGACATCGGCGCCTACGAACGCACGGTCTGCTGATCAGGCCGAGGACGAAAGGAACATTGAGATGCCGATCACCGAAGCGAGCAGCGAGCTTCCGGTCTGGCCGAGCGGTGTCGCCGAGTTCGCCGACGGGATCCTCGAGGTGACGACGGGGGAAGGGATCGGTGGGGCGGCGGCCGACATCGTGCAGATCGGCGTCGAGCCGCCGCGGGCGGGCCGGCGCTCGCTCGCCTTGGTGGATCGCGCCTGGCTGGACAGAGTCGACACGAGCTTCGGGGTGGAGCCCGGACAGCAGGCGGCGCTTCGGCTCCTCGCCAACGCCGTGATGGATACGAAACGAGACGCGTGATGTGGTGGTTGGAGGGAGTCGTCGACGGCATCGTCCGGCTTGGCCGGTCGGCCGGGGCAAGTTCGTCGATCCGGGCGCTCGTCGACGCCGGCAACGGCGACCCGCCAGGCGTTGCGCGAACCCCTCCGACGGCTCGGGTCGACGGCGACCGCGTGCGGCCCGATCGCGGCCAACGGCGGGCCGTCCTCGCTCTTCCCGTCGTTGACGAGCACCGCCCCCGCCACGGTCGTCAGCACGTGGCGCTCGAACCGACCGGCGATGAGGTTGATCCCGAAGAGGTCGGCGACCTACCGGGAGCGGGAACGACGCCCGGGTTCATCGGCCGGGCGCCGGTGGTTGTCTGTTCCCGGTAGCAGCGGGGCGGGTTCACCCTGGGTGAACGTGCCGGCTGGGTGATGACCGTTCACCCAGGTCGGGGCGACCCTGGCCGCATGCACGAGCAA
>JBKOUV010000193.1:0-20831 GCA_046723555.1 Actinomycetota bacterium
GGCACCGGCCCCGCCCC
This sequence comes from Actinomycetota bacterium, assembly GCA_046723555.1. Taxonomy (GTDB): domain Bacteria; phylum Actinomycetota; class Acidimicrobiia; order Acidimicrobiales; family Ilumatobacteraceae; genus JALZMG01. Next base: position 18 of record JBKOUV010000193.1, read on the forward strand.
GATCCCGCCCGGGTTCGGAGCGTCGTAGACGTTGGCCGTGCCGGAGAAGAAGAACTCCTCTTCGACGTACCCCCGTCCGGCAAGGTCGAGGTCGGTGGCGAAGAAGGTGTAGTCGTGGCTCGCGCTGCGGGTCGGGTCAGAGGGCAACGGGCCGATCACGTCAGGAGTCGGCACGGCGGCCGCGAGTGCCGGAGGTGCTCGGCCCTCCGGCGTGACGGGCACGATCAGCGCAGAGCAGACCGCCAGGGACGCTCCCGCGCGGCGCACGACCCGAAGCGCGGGGGTATCGGCTCGTCTCACTGCCCGGCCTCCCCGCCCCCGGGCACCCAAGTGTGGCGGTTGAACCACTCGAGCAGCCGGCGCCAAGCCTCCTCGGCCGCCGGCGGGTTGAAGTTGTCGCCGGTGTCGTTGAAGAAGGCGTGACCGGCCTCGCTGAACGTGAGGATGAGATGCTTCAGCTGAGCCGCCTGCATCGCCGCCTGGGCGGCGTCCCGTGTCGCGTTGACGCGGGTGTCCTGCCCGCCGTAAACGGCGAGGACCCCAGCCCGGGTGCCTTCGAGGGCGGCGCCGTCGGGGAACGGCCCGTAGAACGGCGCCGCCGCGGCGAGGCGCTGCTCGCCGGCCGCGAGGAGGCGCCACACCATCGCACCGCCGAAGCAGAACCCCACGGCGTGGACCGGCTGGCGGGCCAGTCGCCGCGTCAGTTCGGTCACGGTCGCCTGCATGTCGGCATCGAAGCGCTCCGGGGGCACCGCGGCGAGTGCGGCGGCAACCTCCGCCTCTCCGGGAAAGGCCCCGGTGCCTCCCTCCTCCGACAGCAGGTCGAGGGCGAGGGCGGAGTAGCCGCTCGCCGCCAAGCGGCCGACGACCGACCGGATGTGGTCGGTGAGCCCTCTGTTCTCGTGGATCACCAGCACCCCACCGTCTGACGGTTTGGCGGGAGCCCACGATCCGAGGAGCGTGCCGTTGGGTCCGGGAAAGGTGATCTCCTCCGTGGGCACGGGCGCCCACTCAGCGGCCTCGCCGCCCGGGTGCCGCCCCATGCTCGCCCGCGGCTGGGCGGGCGCTCGGTCGGGAAAGCCACCCAGCAGCGCCGAGGCCGCGGCAGCCCCGACGCCGAGCAGTCCGAGCCGCCGCACGGCCTCCCGCCGTGAGCAGCTTCCTCGGGCATAGTCCTCGGCGACCTCGCCGGCGAGATATTCCTGGAGCTCGGTCATCGGTTCTCCTTCTCTTGCCGTGCCGGAGAGCCTCCGCTACTTCAGGATCCTCACGGCCGTCGTGGCGGTGAACGGCTGGACGATGCCGTCACGCTCGACCTCTCCGGTGGCGGACACGGTCACCGCATCGCCGGCGGGCAGCGCCGACAGGTCGCTCGTATTGAAGGTCGCGACGACCGTCCGTCCGTTGCCCAGCGACCTGGTCGACACGGGCGTTGCGCCCGGCAATCGGACGTTGCTGACGTTCCACGCAGCCAGGTCGCCGATGTCCGCGCTCAGCACCACCTTCGCCAACCCCGCCGACTTCCGGAGGTCCAGCACGTCGGGCTCCACCCGCATCGCGACCAGCGGACTCGTCACCGCCTGCACGAGGCGGCCTTCGTAACGGAGGTTGCCGGCGCGGTCCTTCCTCCATTTCGAGAACCATTCCTCCCACGCCGTCCAGTTCGAGTCGACGCTGACGTTGTGGTTTCGAGCCGCCGTGATGCCGTACATGTACAGCGGGATGCCCTGGTCGTTGTTCCATCTCCACAGCAACGTCCGCTCCAGCATCCCGACGCCGGTTTGAAGGGAGTCGGGGTTGTCCACGTCTCCGACGTCGTTGCGGTCGAGCCAGTACGACACGAGCGTCCTGAGGTTTCCGGGATTCGACAGGTAGGGGTTGCCGTTGTCGTTCTCGGCCATGTTCAGGTACATCGGAACGGTCGAGGTCGCGGAGCCCGGAACGGGGTTGGAGCTGGCGCCGTTGCCGGCGATGGCGGTGAAATACTCCGGCATCCGGTAGGCGATGCCGTGGTCGAACATCGAGCCGTTGGAGTGGCCGACCGCAAACCTCCGGCCGGGATCCGTCTTGTAGTCGGCGTCGATCACCGGGATCAGTTGCCTGATGAACTCGAAGTCGTCGGCCTTTTGATCCAGATTGCCGTTGGTGTAGTTCCATCTGAGCTCGAGCGGCGTGTACGGCGGGCCGGAATACTGCGAGCAGGGCACGACGACGATGAACCCGTACTTGTCGGCGATCTCCCACCAGCGCGTGATGTCGAAGAACAGCGTGCAGGGCTGGCTGCCGCCCGCGAACACGTACACCACCGGCGCACCCGTGGGATGGATGCGCTTCGAGCTCTGCGGCTCGTAGACCAGGTACTGGCGCTTCCAGACCTGGCCGTCCGACTCGGTGACGATCAGGTTGTCGACGTCGACGTCGAGCCGGTCGTAGTCAGGCCTGGTACCCAGCACGTTGCCGAAGACACTGGTGTTGTCGTAACGGGTGTAGAAGGTCAGGAACCGATGCACCCGTTCCGTGAACTGCTCGTCGTCGTAGGCGACGTCCTCCTCCAGCAGCGCCACCTTGGACACCGCTTCGCTGTAGGAAGTGGGCAACCGCTCGGAGTCCGCCCGCTGGCGATAGATCGCTCCGTAGGGTCCTCGCACCGCAAACGGCACGACATCATTGGCGCGTTTCCAGTAGGCAAGGAGATCGGCCACGTTCGAGTCGTCTTCGTTCACGAACCACACCGGAACGGGCACATCCCGGTACGGCACGGACGTGAACCGCGGATCCAAGCCGGTGGGCGCGTGCTCGGGCGTGAACGTGAATTCCTGGGCGCCGATCTGGTCGAGACCGTCGAGGTCGCTCGTGTCGATGAACACAGCGCTGACCACGAACAGCGGGTTGTTGGCGACGTAGTTCTGCAGCGCCGTACCGCCCGAGCCGTACCCGGCGATGTAGTGAACGCCGTGGGTGGAATAGAAGCTTCTCGCTTCCATCACCTCAAGGGCCGCGGTGATGTACGCCGACTCGGCGGCGACGTCGCCCCACTGTCCGGTGGACTGGTCGGGCTCGAGCACGAAGAGGCCCTCGGCACGCTCGTTGGCGATGTCGATCCATCCACTCTTGACGAGAAAGTCCTCGGTGTTCCATCCGTCCGGGACGCTCACGATGGTGAAATAGCCGCGGATCGGCATCTTCTCGGGGATGTACACCTTGGTCGTTCGCGCGGCGCCGTTCACGTCGACCTGTTCCACGTAGTAGCCGGTGACCGGGAGTACGTTTCCCAACGTCGTGTCGATGGGCGGCGGTGTCGGCCCGGTATAGGTCTGCGGATCGAGCTGTGCGTAGGCCGAACCGGCTCCAGCGAGCCAGAGGCTCGCCACCAGGGCCAGGATCGCGGACTTGCGGAGCATTTTGATGTTCTCCTTGTCAGCGGCCGTGCCGACCTTCCATCATCGAGAGCGGGATCTTGGCGAGATACGTGTCCAGGACGCTCTCGTCGGGATCGCCAGGTGCGAACGGGAACCCGACGAAGGCGAACCGGTGATTGCCGGTGATGAACGTCGAGAAGTCGCCGCCGCCGTTGTTGAGGTTGTAGTTGGCCGCGAACGGCGTTCCCGCGCCCATGGTCGTTCGCGTGGGATACCTCGATGACTCGGGGCTCACCCTGATCGTCGGCCCGAAGCTGTTCCCTTGCAGGAGTGCGGCGTAGGTGTCGAACGCGCCGGGCCCACCGGGAACGGTCGGGTCGTCAGGCGCGTAGAAGGCGCGCCACACGGCGAGGATCCGCCCGTCGCTGGTGTACCCGGCTGAAATCTTTCCGGCGCGGGCGACCGTCTCGTCCGTCGGCACGGGGCCTACGGCCGCTCGCTTCCAGGTGCGGCCGTCGTTGTCGGTGGAGAAGACCTGCATCGACCGGCGATCCGACGTGTAGGCAGCCACGGCATACTTCCGCGGATCGTTGGGATCCGCCGCCGCCGGCGGGTAGTGGGCCGTGTCGCCGGTGCCGCTGGGGTTGAACTCGTCAGCTTCGGCAACAAGCTTCGCCGTCCAGGTCGCCCCCTTGTCAGCACTCGTCGCCACACCGAGGCAGGGGCAGGTTGCGCCGAGCGGCGTAGTGCTGGCAATGATCGGCATCACGATCTTGTTCCCCGAGGCGTCGATCTTCCCCCGGCTGAACGCCCAGCCGGGCACTTCTATGCGATGGACCGTGCCGAAGGTTTGCGCGCGATCGTCGGACGCGGCCACGTAAGAACCGGCATTCGAGTAGAAGGTTCCGGTCCGCGGCGCGGCAACCCCGAGCGCGCCGTCCCACGGCGTGTGCCATTGGTCCGTGCCGGGAGGATCCGAGACGCACGGGAGGTTGTCGGAGCACGCCAGCCCGGTGAGTCCCGGCGCGAAGTTGGAGATCTTGATACCGAACGTGGGCGCGCTCCAGGTCCGTCCGTTGTCCCTCGACACCGTGACCAGCGCCCGCCCCTGCTTCGGCGCGTCGGTCCCGCGTGCGGGGAACCAGTTCCGGTCCCCCAACGGTGTGAACATCGATCCGCCGGCGTAGATCGTGCCGTCATCGCCGATGGTCACCCAGGGTGCGTTGCAGAACCACAAGCCGGGCTCGGGCTCAGTTGGCAGCTCGGGGTCACCGGTGTTCTGCCGGAGGATCGGCATCAGGTTCGTGTCGCGGAAGGTGTTGCCTCCGTCCGTCGAGACGGAGACATGGCAGTCAGCGATGCGATCGCCGATGGCGGCGTTGGTATTGATCGGCAACCCGTACTCCCGCCAGGCGACGGCCACCAGGTCGGGGTCCACCCGACTGACCGCGAGGCGGTGGAATGCGCTCGCCGAGTTGACGGTGAGGTTGCTGATGTTGACCAGCGAGATCCCTCTGGCTGAGGTTCTGCTGCCGGATGCAATGCCGCTGGTCGTGCCGAGCAACCCGATGCACCCGGCGAGAGCAACGAGCTTCGAGTACTTCGCCGCGCGGCTACCACTTCGCATGACAAACCCCCCGGATCTGCGCAGCCGCCCTCGCTAGGTCGCGCTATTCACTAATATGAATATAGTGTTCCGCGCGGTAGTGCGCAAGGCGTGATCTGGCCGTGGGTTCGGTCGACTCAGCTGACGTCGATCGTGCCGCCGAGGAACAGCGGCCCGATCTCGGGGTGGTTGAGGACCTCGGATGCGGTGCCGGCGAGCGCCAACCGTCCCTGCTGGAGAACCAGGCCGTAGTCGCTGACCTCGAGCGCCGACTTGGCGTTCTGTTCGATCATCAACACGGTGGTGCCTCGATCGCGGAGTCCCTGGAGCAGTCCGAAGACCTGCTGCACGAGGATCGGCGAGAGACCGACCGACGGCTCGTCGATGAGCAGCAGGCGCGGTTCGAGCAGCATCGCCCGCGCGATCTCAAGCATCTTCTGCTCGCCGCCGCTGAGCGTGCCGGCCTGCCGCGCGGCCTTGGCACGGAGCATCGGGAACAGCTCGAAGGCAATGTCCTCGACCCGTTGGCGAGTGAGCGCGAGGTCACCGAGGCTCACCCCGCCCAGCTCAAGGTTGGCGCGCACGGTCATCCTCGGGAACACGTTCCGCCCCTGGGGCACGAGGCTGAGGCCGCGACGGAGGAGCTCGATCTGATCAAGGCCGACGATGTCGTCGCCGTCGTACCAGATCTGTCCGGACCGCACCCGGACCATCCCGAAGATCGCCTTGATCGCCGTGGACTTCCCGGCCCCGTTGGGCCCGATGATCGTGGTCAGTGCGTTGCGACGGACCGCGAGGCTGGTTCCGTGGAGCACGGTTGTCGCGCCGTAGCCACCGGCGACGGACTCCATGCGCAGGATGATGTCGTCGTCGCCTCTCGGCGCGTCGACAGTCGTGTCGGCGACGGGCGCCATCGTCTCAAGCACCGAGATACACCTCCAGGACGCGCGGATCGTTGCGCACCTCGTCTGGCGTGCCGGTCATCAGCACTCGACCCTGATCCAGGACGACGATGCGGTGCGCCAATCCGAAGATGAACTCCATGTTGTGCTCGACCACCGCCAGGGTCATCGCGTCGCGCTGGTTCAGGCCGCGGATGCGGTCCTTCAGGTCGGCGATCGTCGCCGGGTTGACGCCGCCGGCGGGTTCGTCGAGGAACACAACCGCCGGCCGGGACACGAACGCCATCGCGGTGTCGAGCAGCTTCTGCTGGCCGTAGCTCAGGTTGCTCGCCGGCTCGTCGGCGAGGCGGGCGAGCCGGAACCGCTCGATGAGCCGGTCTACGGTGTCGTTGAGTCCCATGTCCGGGCGGCGGAACAGCCGCCCGCCGATCGAACCGATGTGCTCCTGGGCGGCGGTCTTCAGGTTGTCGCGCACCGACATCGTCGGAAAGACCTGTAGCAGCTGGAACGTGCGGGCGAGACCCGCCTTGGCTCGCCGGTGAGGTCTCCACCGGGTGACGTCTTGGCCGTGCAGCTCGACGCGGCCCCGGTCCGGTCGGTACTGGCCGAGGATGCAGTTGAACAGCGTCGTCTTGCCGCAACCGTTCGGACCGATGACCCCGAGGATCTCGCCCTCGTGGATGTCGAAGGAGACGTCGTCGACAGCCCGGATGCCGCCGAAGGACTTGGTGATCCCCTGGACGCGTACGACGACTCCGGTCTCGGTCGGGGCGTCGACCGTGCCGGTCGACATCACGACGATCCCTTCGTAGCCCGGTCCCGGCGTCGACTCCGCAACCACGATCGGACCTGGTTGAAGGATCCGGCGACACCCATCGGTGCCACCAGCATCATCGCGATCACGAACAGGCCGAACCAGACTCGGTAGTAGTCGCCGGTGAAGCGGAGACGGTCGGCGAGCACGGAGATGAAGGATGCGCCGACGAACGGCCCGACCAGTGTGCCGAGTCCGCCGACGACGGTGGCGAGGAAGAAGTCGAACGACTGACCGATGTAGAAGCCCCGGGGATCGATGAACTCGACCAGCCGGGCGTACAGCGCGCCGGCGACGCCGGCGAGCCCGGCGCCGATCGAGAAGGCGAGCAGGGTGTAGGTGCGAATGTCGACACCGACGCTGGCCGCGCGCGCCGGGTTGTCACGCAGTCCCTTCAACGCTCGGCCCCATGGGCTGCGGACGATCCACCAGACCAGGATCGTCGCGGCGACCAGGAAGATGAGGCAGAAGTAGTAGTAGTTGCGGTTCGACGAAAGGTCGATGCCGAAGACGGCGACATCGGTGCGCGGAATCCTGATCCCGCGCGACCCCTCGGTGAGCTCTTCCTCGTTGTTGAGCACGAGGAACACCAGCAGGTTGAATGCCAGCGTGACGAACGCCAGCCACGGGCCTTGGACACGCAGCGCCGGGAACCCGACCAACACGCTGACGGCCATGCACACCAATCCGGCGATCCCGATGGTGAGCAGGAACGGCAGGTTCGGAAGGGTCGCGCTCAGGCCGCCGACGGACACCTCGCGACCGGTGTCGAGGAGGACCGAGACGTATGCACCGATCCCGAGAAAGGCCGCTTGGGCGAGGGTGATCTTGCCGGCGAAGCCGTGGACCAGGTTGGTCCCGATGCAGACGATCGCGAAGACGGCGAACAGACCCAGGTCGAGCAGCGTCGACCCGGACCGCCCGATCGGGAACACCACGAGGAATCCGAGACATCCGGCCAGCGTGGTCCACTTGACAAAGGTCCCGGTGCGGGAGTCGAGGGGCAGGTACAGGTTGAGCCCGATCACGCCGACGGCAGCGAGGGCCCACAGCCACATGATGCCGGTGAACTGAGATCGGCCGAGCGGGAGCAGCACGATCATCGCCGTCGCCGCCACGGTGCCGGCGGCGAGCGGCCACGAGAGTTTCCCGCGTTGGACCGCGGCGATGGTGTCGGTGTCGCCGACGACCTTCGTGACGGTGGGGGCGCTCATCCTCAAACGGTCCGCTCCTCGGCGATGCCGAACAACCCTTGGGGTCTCCACAGGATCACGAGGATCAGCAGCAGCAGCGGGATCGCGTCCCGGTAGGCGCTCGAGAGGTAGTAGCTCGTCCAGTTCAGCAGCACCCCGATGAGCAGGCCTCCGAACAGCGCCCCACGAACCTGGTTGAAGCCTCCGACGATGGCGGCCGTGAAGGCGAACAAGCCGAGGGTGACGCCACCGTCCCACCGGGCGTTGGTGGTGGGCGTGACGAGCAGCGCAGCCACGGTGACCAAGACGGCGTTGATGCAGAACGTGTAGAAGACCATGCGGCCGACGGGTATCCCCAGCACCTTTGCGGTGGTCGGGCTCTGCGCCGCCGCCTGCATCTGCCAGCCGGTGTAGGTCCGGCGGAGGAACAACTGGAGCGCCACGATCACCACGGTGCTGACGGCGATGACGCCGACGTCGTCGGCGGAGATGGCGACACCGCCGGGCCGCCACACCTCTGTGCCGAAGATCGACGGGAACTGCTGGGGTGTGGCGCCGAACTCGAGGCGGAGATACTCGCGGATCACGAGCCCGAGCCCGACCGTGGCGATGACGAGGGGGATGTCGTCGCCGCCGGGTGTCAGCAGACGATCGACTAGCGCGACCTTGAACACGTATCCGAGCAGCAAGACGGCGATCGGGAGCGTGATCGCGAACGCGGCGATGATCCCGATGTGGGCGATCGGCCCGGCCAGTTCGGTACCTCCGATGAGCGGTACCCAATCCGGCAACCCGAGGGTCGGGCGGTACTCGCCGAGGATCAGGATGATGATCGCGGGGACGACGATGAACTCGCCGTGGGCGAAGTTGATCGCACCGGCCGTCTGCCAGAGCAGGGAGAAACCCACCGCGGCGAGGGCGAAGATCGCTCCGGTTGCCAGTCCCGAGATGGTGATCTGTACGAACGTCGACATCGCGAACGGGGTACTACCAGCGGCGGGTGCCTCGTTCGCTGTCGAGGCACCCGAACCTGGCCCTCCTAGCAGCCCCGTTCGTCGAGATTGTCGGCCGGGGGAAGGGTCTCGACGATCTGGCCGACCCCATCAACGACCTCGACGATATAGCTCTCGCGATCGATGTCGCCGTTGGCGTCGTAGCTCACGTCGAGCAGGACTCCGGGCTCGTCGTCCACGGTGATCGTGGCACAGTGCAATTCGTCGGAGAATTTCGAGTTGTCGAACTCACCGATGCGCTCGGTCACCTCCTTGACGATGTAGACCGCTGTGTAGCCCTTGATGCTGTTGTGGTCGGGCGGATCGGCGTCGGGATGGAACGCGGTGTACGCCTCCTTCCAGTCGCTGAACACGTCCGCCGAGGCGTTGAGCCCGGCGTGGGTGATCGTCCCATCGGCCGCGCCCGGCTGGGCAAGCGCGATCGTGGAGGCCGCGCTGAGCACGTCTCCGCCATACATCGGCTTCTCGAGCCCCTGCTTCTGCACCTCGTCGAGGAAGGCCGCCGTCTCGATCTCGGTCATGAAGGCGAAGATCGCATCAGCCTTGCCCTTGGCGAGCTGGGCCACTTCGGCGGACAGGTCGGTCTGGTCCGGTTGCACCTGGATGTCGAGCTGGATCTCGATGCCCGCCTCTTCGAACGCCTCCCCGTACGCCTCGCGACCGCCGGCACCGAACTCGTCGTTCTTGTAGATCACGTCGACCGAGGTGACTCCCTGGTCGACGATGTAGTCGATGAACTTGGCGGCGGCGGTGTCGACCCCGAACGATGTCCGGTAGATGAAGTCGTTGTCACCGTTCTCATCACGGTCGGTGATCGCCGGCGCCTCGGCGCCGACGAACATTGGGATCTCGGCCCGCTGCGCCTCGACCATGTTGACGATCGTGTTCGACGAGAGCACCGTGCCGAGGAAGACATAGGGGTCCCCCTCCGCCATGTCCGCAACGACCTGCTTGGAAACGTCTGGATCGGTCTGGGTGTCCTGGAACTCCACATCGACCTGGCAGCCCAGAATGCCACCGGCGTCGTTGATCTCGGCGACGGCCATTTCGATGCCGAGGCGAAAGTTCTCCCCGGCGGGCTGGTTGGCCTCGTAGGGGGCGGCGATCGGGACCGAGTCCCCGTCGGGACACTCGGCAGCTGCCGACACGCCGGTCGTGCCTCCCGTCGAGGCGGACGTCGTCGCGGACGAGGTGTCGGTCGGCTCGCTGGCCGCCGTCTCGTTCGTCGTCGTCGCGACGGCGGTGTCGGTCGAGGCGCCCGCCGTGGTGGCGCCGGCCTCGCCGTCCTCGTCGTCGCCACCGCACGCCGCGGCGAGGAGTGTCAACGTCGCCAGCGACGCCAACGACTTGGACCAGAACGGGACCTTCGTCATGCGGAATCTCCCCACTCTCGGCTTGGAGCCGGATCTCGCTGCGCGACCCCTAACTCCCCCAATACCACAAATTGAATGTAGTCTTTTCGGGGTTCCGGCGTCAAACGCAGCGTCGCTATGACTGCTCGCGCAGCGGGCGAGACACGAGCCGGACGAGCTCGGCGTGGTGGCGAGCGGCCTCGACGTTGCGGTCGGCGACGGCGACGAACATCGACGCGTGGGCCGCGATGCGCTGGCGCTCCTGGTCGCCTTCGATGCCTTCGGACGGGAAGTCGACGTCGACGATGACGGCCTCGGCGGCCTCGAGAAGATCGAGGTAGACGTGACCGAGAAGTTCGTTGTCGGCGAGTTCGACGAGATCGTGATGGCCGGACCAGATGAGGCGTTGGGTGTTGATCGAAGGAGGTGCACCGACCAGTTGGCGGGCGAGCCCGCGGAGGTCGGTGACGGTGGCCTCGTCGCGCTGCTCGGCCCGCGCCGCCGATACCGCAAGCAGGGGAGTGAGCGACTCGCGGATCTCGATGTTCTGGGCGAGCGACTGCGCCGATCCCGTCGCCAACCTTCGCGTTCCGGCGCGTAGCACCGGCCGCGAGCGTTCGACGAAGATGCCCCCGCCCGGTCCCCGGCGCATCGAAATGAGTCCGTCGTTGGTCAAGAGCGTGAGCGCCTGGGCGATCGTCGGGCCGGCGACGTCGAACTCCCGCTGCAGGTCCGACTTGAGTCCGAGACGATCGCCCGGCCGCATCCGCCCCGCGACGATGCGCGCCTCGATGGTCCGCCGGATCGCCTCGGGACGAGAGTCGAACTCGGGGGCCGTGTCACCTTCGAGCGTCATCGGTCCTCACGTCGCCGGATCCTATGACACCCGCGGCCGCCGTTGACGGATCGAACGAAAATTCAATATAGTCTTTTCGGTGGGATGCACTAGTAGGGATTCGGCGGCATCGGCATGGACCACCGCGCTGTCCGAGACCACCGCCGACCGCATCTCGATCCGCGGCTACGACCTCGCCGAGCTCATCGGCGCGGTTCCGTTTCCCGCCGTCGTGTACCTCCTGTACACCGGTGAGCTGCCCGATCGTGCGGCCGCCCGGCTCATCGACGCAGTGATGGTGGCTAGCATCGATCACGGAGCCGGTGCCCCGTCGGCGCTGGCGGCGCGGACCGCGATCTCGGGCGGCGCCACCCTCCAGGGGGGCGCCGCCGCAGGTCTGCTCTCCTTCGGTGAGTTCCACGGAGCTGCCGTCGAGTCAGCGATGCAGGCGATCGGCGAGGTGGTCGATGCGGCGAGCGGACTCTCGCTGGAGGATGCGGCGGACCGGCTCGTCGCGGCGCGGCGGACCGAAGGGCAGCGAATCCCAGGATTCGGACACCGCCAACACAAGCGCCGCGACCCCCGGCTCGACCGACTCCTCGCACTCACCCGCGAGGCCGGCGTCGCCGGCGACCACGTCGCCGCAGCGATGGGGATCGAGGCCAGTCTCGTCCGGAGCGTCGGCCGACCAGTGCCGATCAACATCGACGGTGTGATCGCCGTCATCCTCGGCGAGATCGGCTTCCCCGCCGAGCTGGGCAACGCCGTGTTCATCGCGGCCCGCCTCGCCGGCGTCCTGGCCCACGCCGACGAGGAACGCCGGACGATGACGCCGATGCGGCGCGTCGATCCGATCAACCATTCGTACCGCGGGCCGACCCACCGATCGCTGTCCCCCGCGGTCGGTGGGTTGGCCTGGGTTCCTGGAGACCTCCGATGACAACTCGACATCCGACCGCCGCCGAGCAACTCGTCCCCTATCTCGAGCGGCGAGGGGTCCGCCACGTGTTTGGCCTGTGCGGGCACACCAACATCGCCGTGCTCGCCGCGATGGCCGACAGCGCGATCGACTTCGTCAACGTCCGCCACGAGCAGATCGCCGCCCACGCCGCGGACGGTTACGCACGCGTCACCGGACGTGCCTCGGTGCTGCTCACCCACCTCAGTCCCGGGCTCACCAACGCCGCCACCGGCGTGGCGAACGCCGCCCTCGACTGCATCCCAATGGTGGTCCTCGCCGGCGACGTTCCCTCGCACTACTTCGGGCGGCATCCGCACCAAGAGGTGAATCTGCACGCCGACGCCGCACAGCACGAGATCTATCGACCGTTCGTGAAGCGGGCATGGCGAGTCGACAGGGTGGAGCTGCTCCCGGAGATCATCGAGAAGGCCTTCCTGCTCGCCGAGAACGGGCAGCCCGGTCCAGTGCTCGTCGATGTCCCCATGGACGTCTTCTCCCAGCCCCTCGACCCGGCGCTCTTCGCTCGCCTGGACCACGGCACGAGAGCACTCCACAAGCCCTCCCTCGACGACGAGATCGCGCGCGCCATCGTGACGCGCCTCGTCGAGGCCGAGCGTCCGGTGATCTACGCCGGCGGCGGAGTGCTGCTGTCGAGAGCCAGCGACGAACTCCGGCGCTTCGTCGACCACATGGGCATCCCGGTTGCCTACAGCCTGATGGGCAAGGGTGCCCTCAGCGACGACCATCCCTTGGTGCTCGGGATGACCGGGTTCTGGGGGACCCAGCTGGTGAACGACTCCTGCCTTGCAGCGGACGTGATCCTCGCCGTCGGCACCCGCTTCAAGGAAGCCGATAGCAGTTCGTGGTACCGAGACTTCACGTTCAACATCCCCGACACGGCGCTGATCCACATCGACATCGAGCCGAGCGAGATCAGCCGGGTGTTCCCCATCGAGATCGGCGCCGTCGCCGACGCCAAGGCCGCACTCACGGTGCTCAACCGCGTGGCGCGCGAGCTGTACCCAGACGGGTTCACCCGTCCCGAAATCGTCCGGCGCATCGAGGACTTCCGGGCCAGCTTCACCGGCTCCAACGAGCCGATGGCCACCAGCGACGACTTCCCGATGATGCCCGAGCGGATCCTCGCCGACACCCGCAGCGTGCTCTCCGACGACACCTACATCACGACCGACGTGGGGTGGAACAAGAACGGCGTCGGCCAGCAGTTCCCGATCAGGACCCCTGGCACCGTGCTCACACCCGGCGGCTTCGCCACGATGGGATTCGGGCCGGCCGCGGCGATCGGCGCCAAGCTCGCCGCCCCCGACCGCACCGTCGTCTCGCTGGTCGGTGACGGTGGCTTCGGGCAGAACCCGGCGATGCTCGCCACCGCCGTCGAGCTCGGTCTCGGCATCGTCTGGGTGGTGATGAACAACAACGCCTACGGCACGATCGCCGGGCTGCAACAGGCCCACTTCGATCTCACGTACGGGACCACGTTCCCGGGAAACCTCGCCGATCCGGAGCTGCTCCCGAACTATGCCGCGGTCGCGCGTGCCTACGGTGCCGATGGCATCCGGATCGAATCAGCGGCGGACTTCCGACCGGCCCTGGCCAAGGCGATCTCGATGGACCGGCCGGTCGTGATCGACGTCGCGATGACGAACAACCCTACGCCCACCACTGGGCACTGGAACATCCTCGACATCTACTCGCCGGGGGCTCAGCGCTCCCACGTCGCGACCCACTGACGGAGCTGACATGGCCAGAGAAATCACCGCCGACGAGAAGGCCCTCGCAGCAGAACTGCTGCGCAACGCGCGCGCAGCGATGGCCGAGATCGCCGACTACGACCAGGCACGGGTCGACCGGTTGGCTCAGGCCCTCGGCTGGGCGCTCGGTAACGAGACCACGTTCAGTCGCCTAGCGCGGATGAGCGTCGACGAGAGCGGTATCGGCGACCGCGACGGTCGGGTCGCCAAACGGTTCAAGATCCACGGCATCCTGCGCGACGCGCTGCGTACGAAGAGCGTCGGCATCATCGAGCGCGACCCGATCAAGGGTCTGGTCAAATACGCCAAGCCCGCCGGCGTCATCGCGTCCATCGTGCCGATGACCAACCCGGAGCTGACACCGCCCGGCACCGCCATCTACGCGATCAAGGCTCGCGACGCCGTCATCTTCTCCGCCCACCCGCGCACCAAGGCGACCACGAATGAAACGGTGCGGATCATGCGCGAGGTGCTGGTGCGAGAGGGTGCGCCCGCCGACGTGTTCCAATGCGTCGAGCAACCGTCGATCCCGCTGTCCCAGGAGCTGATGGCGATCTGCGACCTGACCCTGGCGACCGGAGGCGCGGCGATGGTGAAAGCGGCGTACAGCTCCGGGAAGCCGGCGTTCGGTGTGGGCGGCGGCAACTCGACGATGGTCATCGACGAGACCGCCGACATCGTCGAAGCCGCCCGCAACTCGCGGATCTCGAAGACCTCGGACTACGGCTCCGGCTGCTCGGCCGACGGCAACCTGCTCATCGACGACCGCATCTACGACGCCATGGTCGCCCAGCTTCAGCTCGAAGGCGGATACCTGGCGTCCCCGCACGAGAAGGACCTCCTCGAGCGGGCGATGTGGAACGACCACGGCAGCCGGATCGTCGCGACGGTCGCCCAACCGGCCCCCAAGCTGGCCGCGGCGGCAGGGTTCAGCATCCCCGACGACCACACCTTCATCGTCGTCGAACAGGACGAGATCGGGCCTGCGCACCGGTTCTCCGGGGAGAAGCTCACCACGCTCCTCGCCGTGTTCCGCTACCACGGCTTCGACGACGCCTTGGACAAGGTCCGCAAGATCTACGACGTCGCCGGCAAGGGACACTCCTGCGGCATCTACTCCCACGACGAGGACCGCATCGACGCGCTCGCCCGGGTCGCCCCGGTGAGCCGGATCATGGTGCGCCAACCTCAGTCGAAGGCGAACGCCGGATCCTTCACCAACGGCATGCCGATGACGTCGAGCCTCGGCTGTGGCATCTGGGGCGGCAACGTCACCAACGAGAACATCAGCCTCAAGCACTACCTGAACGTGACCTGGGTCAGTCATCCGATCCCCGAAGACCGCCCAACCGAGCAGGAACTGTTCGGGGACTTCTACGGGACACCACCCCTGTGACGAGGCGCGATCTCAGACGATGACCCTGGAGTTCTCCCTCGCCCACCTCACGGTGCTGGGCGCCACGCCACTCGAACAGATCGAGCTCGCCGCCGACGCCGGCTACAACTACGCCAGCATCCGAACGACGCCCGTGGCGCCAGGCGAGCACGTCGCGCCCTTGGCCGGAGACACGGAGATGATTCGCCGGGTGTCGACACGCGTGGCGGACACCGGGGTTGAGGTTCTCGACGTCGAACTCGCCCGGCTCGGACCCGACGGCCAACCCAAGGACTATCTCGGATTTCTCGAAGCGGCGGCGGCGATCGGCACCCGGCACGTCGTGGGTCAGCTGCCCGATCCCGACCGGAATCGTGCCATCGACCACTTTGGCGGCCTGTGCGATCTCGCCCTCGATTTCGGCCTGACCGTGGATCTCGAGTTTCCCTCGTGGATGGAGGTCGGCGACCTCAACGCCGCCGTCGACATCGTCGCCGCCGTCGACCGGCCCAACGCCGGGATCCTGGTCGACGCGTTGCACTTCTTCCGCTCCCGGTCGTCGCCGGACCAACTGACACCGCTCCCGCGAGAGTGGTTCCACTTCGTCCAGTTGTGCGACGCACCCGCTGCCATCCCGCCGACCGTCGAGGGCGTCATCCACGTGGCTCGGGCGAAGCGGTCGCTCCCCGGCTACGGCCAGTTGCCGCTCCACGACCTCCTCGAACAGCTCCCGGCTGTGCCGTATTCGCTGGAAGTCCCGAACGAGGTGCTGCGCGGCGAGTTGGGAACTGCGGAGTTCGCCCGCCTGGTGCTGGCCACCGCTCGGGACTGTTTCGCGGACGGGGCGGGGGCCGGACAGGTCGGTGATCGCCTCAGCGACGCCCACGTGAAGGCTCGACGGGTCCGCCCAACAGCCGAGCATTCATGACGTCCGACCGAACGGCCTCGGTACCGACCGAGCTACCGAACACTTCGACCGGGCAACCTCACGTTCGACTCGCACTGATCGGCGGCCGCATCGAGCAATCGCTTGCGCCAGCCTTCCACACGCTGGCGGGAAAGATGCTCGGACTCGATGTCACCTACGAGCTGATTCCCCGTGAGCCGTCGTTCTCGAGCCAGCTGAACGGGCTCCTGGCGCAACTCGGCAACACCGGGTACCGCGGTGTGAACATCACCGTGCCCTTCAAGGCCGAGGCGGCGCAAGCCGCCATCGAACTCTCCGACGAGGTGGCCGGCATCGGCGTCGCCAACACACTTCTCCTCGCACCGGGCGGCCCGACCCACGCGTTCAACACCGACTTCTCCGGATTCAAATGGGCATACCGCCGACTGTTCGGAGCGGCGCCGCCCGGCTGCGTGGCGCTGCTAGGCGCCGGTGGTGTGGGCGCAGCGACCGCCGCGGCTCTCGTCGACCTCGGCGCCGCCGAGATGCGGATCTTCGACATCCGCGTCGACCGAGCGCACGCCGTGGCCCGCACACTTCGCCACGGCAACGGAGCCACCACGATTGACGTGGCATCATCAGCCGAGGCGGCCGTGCACGGTGTGGACGGAGTGGCGAACTGCACACCCGTCGGGATGCACTACCAGCCGGGTACACCCGTCGATCTCACGGCGATCCGCGACCAGCAATGGCTCTTCGATGCGATCTACTCGCCGATCGAGACCGAGCTGGTGACTCACGCGGCGCACGCCGGGCTCGCAATCCTCGACGGCTTCGAGCTCTTCCTGGGGCAGGCGATCGACGCGTTTGAGATCTTTACCGGCCATCGTCTCACGCCGGTCGTCTTGGCCGGCCTCGAGACGCGGATGCGTATCGCCGAACGCCAGCGGGCTCTGTGATGCCGAATCACAGCGGCAGCCGGGCCTGCCCTCGAGACCACCGATCGCCGCGTCGCCGCCTCCCGTTACCGAACGGCGATTCGGAGGCCGCCCCGCCTTGGGTGGAAGGCGCGACATCTACAGCTCTTGCACGGCGTTCTTGCGCACGCCGATCCGCCCGCCGCGAGTCGGCACCGAGCCATATCGTGCGCCCATAACCTCGGCCTCGACTTGGCCGCAGCCCGGCGCTAACGGCCCATCCCTGCACGTTCGGTAATCACGACTCTCGGGCGTTCGCCACGGGCGTTCGGTGGCGGATGTCGGCTCAGACGGGGACTCTCACGGTCGCGTGCGCCATACCGTCGTTGTATGGGTGCCTGTCAACGGTCATCAGGATCTTCCGGTGGGCGGCGGCGGCGGCGGTAGTGGTGTGCCACGCGCCAGCGAGTGCTGCACGTCGGAGAGCAGAATCGTCGGCGGGGGTCGTCCTGCACGAAGAACCCGATGCAACCGGGGCCGGGGCAGGATCGAAGATGGACGGCGTCGGGGCCGACAACAAGGCCTATGGCGTCCTCTGTCAGCGTGGCCAAGAGACCCTTCGTCGGGCCGCCTCGTCGGTGGAGACGAGCAACGGGACGGCGGGTTTTCCAGACGATCTCCCACCATGCCGGCGCGGCGCGGCTCGCGGCGCTGAGGCGGGCAATTGCTTCGGGCGGCGCCGGCTGGGCATCCACCGTGGCAGCAAGGACCGCACGCACGCTTTCGCGCAGGGACACCAACCCGATTCGGAGGTCTTCGTCCACCTGTGGGGTACTTGCCGACAGGCGGGGCCTGACCCCCCCACCCACCGCTCCGCTCCACCAACCGTGGCGAGCGCGTCGATGACGCGGCCAGCACGCACCCAGCGGGTGTTGCTCAGCTCAACGGCCAGGGCTTGACCCAGGAGAGGAAACTCGATGTCCATGCCGTGTGGCTAACCCTGATCGTTCGCCGGGTTGAGGTGGTGACCGGCGGCCATCCGCGGTAGTGC
The DNA here is from genome assembly GCA_046723555.1 of Actinomycetota bacterium. Classification (GTDB taxonomy): domain Bacteria; phylum Actinomycetota; class Acidimicrobiia; order Acidimicrobiales; family Ilumatobacteraceae; genus JALZMG01. Next base: position 18,054 of record JBKOUV010000193.1, read on the forward strand.
CCTCGTGACCTGGGATTCTGAGCTTGTCAACGGGTCTCCTGGCCACGTTCTGCGGACTGCGGGTTGGTGAACTGCGCGCCCTCCGCCAGAAGAACCTCGATCTCCTCCACCGCATCGTCAACGTCGTCGAGCAGTACCCAGCAGCTCGCCGACGGCACCAACGTGCTCGGCCCGCCGAAGACCGACGCTGGCCGGCGCAAGGTGGCAATCCCCGAAGTGATGATCCCCGACCTGGAGCAGCACCTCGCCGCCTGGTGCACCCCCGGCCGCGACCACCTCGTGTTCCCGGGCAGCCACGGACAGCCCTTCCGGACGGCGACCCTGCAGGCGGTCTGGCAGCGGGCAGAGAAGGCGAGCGGCATCGAAGGCCTGCGGTTCCACGACCTGCGCCACCCCGGCAACACGCTCGCCGCGTCGACCGGCGCCAGCACCAAGGAGCTGATGTCCCGGATGGGCCACGCGTCGCCGCGGGCGGCGCTCATCTATCAGCACGCTACGCAGGACCGTGACGCGGCCATCGCCGCCAGGCTCAGCACTCTGGTATTGCAGGCACGCCACGCGCAGAGACCGTCGACGTAGCAACCCCGGGCCGCAGCTTGGAGCGTGCGGCCGCGGCGCCATCGGCCGTCTGACCTGGTTTATGGCGGGGTGATGATTGGTCCGGCGATGAGTGCGACTCCGAACGCCGATGCTGTGCCGGTGTTGGTGCTGGTGAGCTGGGCTGTGGCGTCGGCGTTTGCTGGCGCGGTGTCGACGAGTTGTCCGATGCCGTGACCGCCGGCCGCGTCGTATTCGTAGTACTGGATCTGGGTGGGGAGGAGGTCGAACACGGCCGTCGTTGGCACGGTGTTCCCGCGGATGTCGGCGCGCACGGTCGGGGCCTTGTTGTCCGCTTCCGACTGGTTGTCGGCCTCGACCGAGATCGCCGCGAGCGGGAAGGTGGACGGCGCCGGCCCGGGTTGCACGTTGTTGTTGGTGATCGTCAGGTCGCTGACCACACTGTTCGCCGGAAGCGTGCCGGCGAGCGGGTTGGCCGGACCGCGGAAGGCGACGTTGATGGCGCGGGAGTCGCCGCTCGTGTTCCGGATGGTGTTGCCGTCGATCAGCAGCGTGGCGTCGGTCTGGCCTTGGATGACGGCGCTGATGCCGCCGCCTCCGTCGGAACCTTGCACCGCCGGATTGCCGATGAAGTTGCCCGAGACCGTGCCGACGAGCGTGCCTCCGGTGGACTGTGACGACGAGAAGACGTTCACGTGTTGGAGGATGCTGCCGGAGATCGGAGCGGCTGCGGTGCCGTTGTTGATGAACTTGAACGTCAGGTTGCTCGCCGTGTCCTGGGTGAAGCTGGCTTGGATGCCGTTGTTGAGGAACGTGTTGCCCGACACGGTGAACGTGCCAACCGTGGCCGTGTCGTGAGCTTGGATCTCGAGCGCCCGCTGCGGCGTGTTGTTCTGGAACGTGCTGCCGCTGATGGTGCCGGACGTGAGCGTCGAGGTGCCCGAGCCTTCGAACAGGAACGCGTTGGCGCCGGTGGTGTCGTTGACGTCGTTGAAGCTGCTGCCGGTGACGGACATCGACGTCAGCGTCCCGGACGTGTTGCGCACCCAGAAGCCGTTGTGCGCGTTGGCGCTCACCGACGAGTTCGCGATGGTGAGCGTCCCGAGCACACCGACCACGCTGCCGCTGGCTTCGCCGAACTGGATGCCATCGTCAGACGTCGAGTCGCCGTTGTTATCGACGTTCCCGCGATTGAGCGCGAAGTTCGTGATGGCGTTGCCATGGATGCCGTCGTCGCCGGAGTTGACCACGTTGAGGTAGCCGAGCGAGATGTCGTTGGTGCTTGTCAGCGAGACTCCGGTCGTAGTCGTGTTCTGGATCACACCGCCCGAGCCGTTGTTGGATGAGCCCCCGTCGCCTGTGACAACCAGGCCGCCGCTTGCACCGGTGTTGTTGAGGACGATGCCGTTCGCAGGATCGGCGGCCGCGGTGGTGTTGCCGGACGAGACGCGCAGGAATGTCAGGTCATCGGCACCGATGGTCGTGTTGGCGATGTTGAGGGCGGCGGCGCTGACCGATGTGAGGGTGTTGTTGGGTGTTGTGGTGCCGTTGTTGTCGGTGACGGCGATGGTGCCGCCGCCGATGGCGTTGAACGCGGTGTTGGCGCCGGTGGTGGCGGTGATGCCGCCGTCGAAGCGGATGGTGGCGCCGGCGTTGGTCGACAGGTTGATGCCGGTGCCGTTGTCGGTGATCTGTCCGTTGAGATCGACGGTGTTGCCGGTGCGGTTGGTGACCTCGACGGACCGTCCGCTGGCGGACGCGGTGATGGTGCCGTCGAACGTGACGGCGCCGTTGCCGCCGTCGAGGTCGAAGCCGACCCCGCCGGCGGCGGTGATCCCGGTGATGGTGCTGCCGGTGCCGGCGCTGAAGGTGCCGGCACCGAAGCTGGTGAGGTTGATGCCGTCGCTGGCGCTGTTGGTGGAGTCGACGTCGTCGAAGGCGAGGCTTGCCGCGTTGGTGACGTCGAGGGCGGGTCCGCCGGTGGCGGAGAGGTTGTCGGTGCCGGCGGCGTCGACGGTGAGTGTGCCGGTGTGGGTGGAGAACAGGGCCGCCGCCGTGCCGGAGGTGGTGGTGAGGGACAGGTCGGTGCCGACGCCGTCGCCGAGGCTGAGGGTGCCGGTGGTGGCGGTGAGGCTGACGGCGCCGGTGGTGGAGCCGGTGACGGTGATGTCGTCGATCACGCTGGCGGTGCCGAAGTTGGTGGTGGCTCCGGTGGCGTCG
>JBKOUV010000312.1:0-10766 GCA_046723555.1 Actinomycetota bacterium
GACGCCGAGGCGTACGCCGCATGGGCCGGCAAGGAGTTGCCCACGGAGGCGGAGTGGGAGCACGCCGCCCGCGGCGGTCTCGACGGGGCCGTGTTCGCGTGGGGCGACGACCACTTCCCGGGCGGCAAGGCGATGGCGAACACGTGGCAGGGCGAGTTCCCGTGGGACAATCAGCAGCTCGACGGCTACGCGGGCACGTCACCAGTCGGGAGTTTCCCGCCCAACGGCTACGGCCTCTACGACATGACGGGGAACGTGTGGGAGTGGACGTGCGACTGGTACACGCCGGGCCACCCGGACGAGGTCGCGGAGGTGGCCAGCCCGTGCTGCGTGCCCGTCAACCCGCGGGTGACGTCGCCGGACGCCAGCTTTGACGCGGGCTGTCCGGGCGAGCACATCCCGCGCCGGGTCATCAAGGGCGGCTCCCACCACTGCGCACCGAACTACTGCCTGCGGTATCGTCCCGCCGCCAGGCAGCCGCAGATGATCGACACATCGATGGCCCACCTCGGGTTCCGCTGCGTCGTCCGGCCCGGCTGATTCTTCTCCGTCACGTCCGCGGCCGGTCGGGTGCGATCTGTGAGACTCTCGGCCGGTGAGTGACGTCCCGACCCAGACCGACGTCGGTTGGCTGTCGCCCGAGACGCTCGAGCTGGTCCGCGCCAGCGTGCCCCTTGTCTACATCGACGCCGTGCCGGTGCGGGTCGACGAGCTCGGCCAGGTCACCGAGGTCGGTCTGCTGTTGCGGGTCGCCGCCGACGGGACGATCAGTCGGATGGTGGTGAGCGGGCGGATCCTGTTCGGCGAGCGGGTGCGGGACGCGCTGCTGCGCCACCTGGAGAAGGACCTGGGCCCGATCGCCCTCCCCCGGCTCCCGCCCGACCCGACCCCGTTCACCGTGGTCGAGTACTTCCCGGACCCGGAGCGGTCCGGGTTCTACGACCCCCGTCACCACGCCGTGAGCCTGGCGTACGTCGTCCCGGTCGACGGCGACTGCCAGCCGACCCAGGAGGCGCTCGATCTCGCCTGGTTCGCGCCCCAGGAGGCGGTCAGCGACCGGGTTCGCGGCGAGATGACGGGCGGTCACGACCGCCTGATCCGGCTCGCCCTGGCCCACGTCGGCGCCCTTCCATAACCGCGCCATAGGCTCACGCTCGTGAGTGCGGCGTCGACCGTGGAGGAGGCGGTCGCCGCGGGCGACGCCGATCGAGCGGTGGTCCTCCTGTCGGCGGCGGTACGGCACCTCACCGGGCGCGGTGAGCGGCGGCGAGCGGCGATCGCCTGCGCGCGGCTCGGCGACGTGTTCGCCAACATGCTCGGCAACAAGGTCGCCGCCCGCCCGTGGTTCGCGCGGGCCGAGCGCCTGGTCGAGCACGAGCCTCCGTGCGTGGAGCAGGGGTACGTCGCCATCGCGATGATGGGCTGTGACGTCGACGACCCGGCCGAGCTCGTCGACCGGGCCGAGCTCGCCCTGGACCGAGCCCGCCGCTTCGATGACGTGAACCTGGAAGTCAAAGCGCTCGCCGACGGAGGGCTCGCTCAGGTCCAGGCGGGCCGCGTCGCTGAAGGTATGGCGATGCTCGACGAGGCCATGGCCCTCGCCTGTGGTCCTGGCAACACCGACCTCGACGTCCTCGGTAGGGCGGCGTGCTCCTTCTACACCGCCTGCTACCAAACCGCCGACTTCGAGCGAGTCGATCTGTGGAGCCGGGAGTTCCGGCGGGTCGGTCTGGTCGGCGCGACACCGGGTCCCCCGGCGATCCTACGCAGCCACTGCGACAGCGTGCAGGGCACGCTGCTGTGCCATCTGGGCCGCTGGGGCGAAGCCGAAGATGTGCTGACCCGCGCGTACGCGGACATCGAGCAGGCCATGCCGGGCGCGGCCTGGCACCCACCGATCGCGTTGGCGGAGTTGCGCATCCTGCAAGGGCGCCTCGACGAGGCCGAAGCGCTACTCCTGGGCCGGGACGACCACATGCAAGCCCTCCTGCCTGCCGCTCGGCTCCACCTCGCGCGCGGCGACTACGACCTGGCCCGCGCCGTCGCCCGGCGGGGGCTTCGGCTGATGGGGGACGATCGAGTGCGGGCGGCGGCGCTCTTGAGCGTGGTGGTCGGGGCGGAGGTCGGGCGGGGCGACGTGCCCGCGGCGCGCCGGGCGGCCGACGACCTCCTACGGCGGCTCCGCGGTCTGAAGGTCCCGGTCCTGCAGGCGGATGCGGCCCGGGCGCGAGCGAAGGTCCTGGACGCCGAGGGTGACACCCCCGGCGCGGTCGCGGTGTTGCAGGACGGACTGGCCCGGCTCGGCGATCTCGAGCTCCCGCTGGTTCGGCTGCTGCTGCACGTCGACGTCGCTCGTCTGCTCGAGGCGATTGGCGAGCGCGCCGACGCGATCGTCGAGGCCCGGGCGGCGGCGGCCTTGCTGGCCCGTCTCGACGTGGTGGTGAGTGCGGAGGTGCTCGATCTGTTCGCCAGGCTCGGCGTCGAACTGCCCTCGTCGACCGTTGCTGCCGGATGCCGGGTCGCGACGCTGACACGCGACGGCAAGTGGTGGACGGCGGGGTGTGCCGACGCCACGGTGCGACTACCGGACACCAAAGGTCTGCGTTATCTGGCCGAGCTGATCGGCCATCCCGGCGCCGAGCGCCACGTGCTCGACCTGGTGGACCTGGTCGAGGGCGTGTCGAGGGCGGGGTCGGGAGTCGATCGACGGCAGCTGGGCGATGCCGGCGAGTTGCTCGACGCGACGGCGCGCACGGCGTACCGGCGCCGGATCGAGGAGCTGCGCGGCGAGGTCGACGACGCGTTGGCGATCGGGGACGACGAGCGGGCGGCGACCCGGCAGGCCGAGTTGGATGCGCTCGTCCGCGAGCTGGCCCGGGCGTTCGGGCTCGGCGGCCGTGAGCGCACCGCGTCGTCGGCGTCGGAGCGAGCGCGGCTCAACGTCACGCGGGCGTTGCGGGCAGCCATCGTCAAGCTCGGCGAAGCACTGCCCGAGGCCGGGGCGGTGCTCGATCGACGCGTGCGGACCGGGTTCTACTGCTCGTACCAGCCGCAGCCCGAGGACGCCGTGCTCTGGAATGTTCAGTCCTGACTGAACATTCCGCCCCCCGGCTGAACGCCAAGTGGGCATGGAGACCAACGTTCACGAAATCGCCGATGGCATCTATCGGCTGTCCACGTTCGTACCCGAAGTGGCCGCGCCGGCCGGGTTCACGTTCAACCAGTTCCTGATCGCCGCCGACGAGCCGCTGCTGTTCCACACCGGCCCTCGGGCGATGTTCCCGCTCGTCGCCGAGGCCGTCGCCACCGTCGTCCCCGTCGAGTCGATCCGGTGGATCACGTTCGGGCACGTCGAGGCCGACGAGTGCGGGGCGATGAACCTGTGGTTGGCCACTGCCCCCCATGCGCAGGTCGCCCACGACGCGCTCGGCTGCATGCTGTCGCTCAACGACCTGTGCGACCGTCCGCCGCGCGCGCTCGCCGAAGGCGAGGTGCTCGACCTCGGCGGCAAGCGGGTGCGCCCCATCGCCACCCCGCACGTGCCGCACAACTGGGAGGCGCAGGTGCTGTTCGAGGAGACCACGAACACCCTCTTCTGCGGTGACATCCTCACCCAGATCGGCGACGACGCCGCCCTCACCACCGGCGACCTCGTCGAGCCGGCACTGGAGGCGGAGGCGGCGTTCCGGCAATCGTCCATGGCTCCCCACACCGGCGACACGCTGCGCCGGCTCGGCGATCTCAACCCCACGACGCTGGCGATCATGCACGGCTCGTCCTACCAAGGTGACGGGGCGAAGGCGTTGTGCGACCTGGCCGCGGCGTACGAGGAGCAGTACATCACCCGGTGACCCGGGCCACGGCCGGGGTCCACGCGCTCGAGCGGGACCGGGCGTAGCCTGGGAGTCCAATGCCGGAGGGTGACACCATCCACCGGGCGGCGGCGGCACTGCGCACCGCCCTCGTCGACAAGAAGATGGTGCGATTCGAAGCGCCCCGCCTCGTGGGCATCGTGCCCCGGGCGGGGCGGACCATCGAGCGGGTCGAGAGCCACGGCAAGCACCTCGAGATCGAGTGGGACGACGGGGTCATCCTGCACACCCACATGCGCATGTCGGGTTCGTGGCACGTGTACCGCAAGGACGACAGCTGGCAGCGGCCCCACCGCGAGATGCGGGCGCTGATCGAGGTGGAGGACTGGACCGCGGTGTGCTTCAACGCCCCGGTCGTCGAGACCTACCGGGCCCCCGATGCCCACCGCCATCCCGGACTGGGTGGGCTCGGCCCCGACCTCTGCCGCACCGACGCCGACCTCCGCCGCTGCATCGAGGCGTTGCTCGCCTACGACGACCCGCGGGCGACGGTGGCCGAGGTGCTGCTCGACCAGCGGGTCTTCTGCGGCGTCGGCAACGTCTACCGCAGTGAGGTCCTCTGGGCGTGCGAGTTGAGCCCGTTCGCCCGGGTGAGCGCGCTGGCCGAGGCCGACGCGGTCCGGCTCGTCCACGTCGCCGCCAAGCTGCTCCGAGCCAACCTGCAGAGCCCGGAGCGGGTCACCGCGCCCGGTGTGCGCGGCGGCCTGGCGGTCTACGGGCGCACCGGACAACGGTGCCCCCGGTGCTCGGCCAGCATCGAGATGCGCCGGGCGGGGAGCCACGCCCGCATCCTGTACTGGTGCCCCGGCTGCCAGGTGCGGCTCGATCCCCGAGCGTCCGGCGACGCCGACGAGACGCCGACGGATCGGCATCCCGCCGCAGCCAAGTTCCTCGCCGACGTGCCATGGCGACGGGACTCAGCGGCGTCGTAGGTCGCGGCGGAGGGCGAAGCGCAGGCCGGACCAGGTCTCATCGATCGCGCACACCTCGTTGTCGACCCACCCGCTCGCCAGCAGGTCCTCGCGCAAGGCGTTCTCGGTGATGTCGGTGGGCACACCGCTCGAGCCCTTCGGCCACGCCACCCACACGACGCCGGCGGGCGCTGCCGCCCGGGTCAGTCCGGGCCACGCCGCGACCAGCTTGGCGCGGGCGGTCAAGAACGCCACGACGACGTCGAGCGGTGCCCGCATCTGGGCGAGCTGCTCGGCGCCCATCGGCAGCGGGCCGAGCGCCGCCGCGAAGCCCTCCGGAGCCGAGCGCACGGCGAACCGCCTGCCCTCGCCGATGCCCAACTTCTTCGCCAGCGGCGTCCCCGAGTAGCCGGCGCTCATCCAACCCCTCCATCTGGGCGGGAATCGTCGCGACAGGTGAGACGATTCCCGCCCAGAAGCCGGGCTGAGACGATTCCCGCCCAGATGGGGGTCACTCGGTGGCGATCGCTTCGAGCACGTTCATGTTCGACGCCTTGTACGACGGGTAGAGGGCGGCGAGGAAACCGGCGATCACCGCGCCGACGAGGATGATCACGATCGTCGAGGTCTGGATCGTGATCTGGTCGATGACGGTGTCGGGCACGGCCAGGGACAGGGCGATCCCGATCAGGGTGCCGAGCACGATCCCGACGATCGCCCCGAAGGTGGCGACGATGATCGCCTCCCACCGGACCGACCGGCGGGTCTGTCGCTTGTTCATCCCCACGGCCCGGAGCAGCCCGATCTCACGTGTCCGTTCGAACACGCCCAGGGCGAGGGTGATCGAGATCCCGAGCACGGCGATCAGGATGGCGAAGCCGAGCAGCACCGAGATGACCACGAGCAGCTGGTCGATCTGGCCCTCCTGGTCGGCGCGGAACTCGGCGTTGCTCTGCACCTTGGCTTGCGGGAACGGCCGCATCGCCTGCTCCACCGCGTCGTCACCCTGCTCGGGACTGACCCCGTCGGCGAGCTTGGCGACCACGAACAGGTCGCGTGGCGGCTGGTTCGTCGCCCGCTCCAGGGTGTCGAGCGAGATCAGCCAGTTGCCGACCAGCGAGGCGTCGTTGTAGATCCCGTCGACGCGGAGGTTGTCCTGCGTCCCGTTCTGGAACGTCGCCGAGACGGTGTCGCCGACTTGCAGGTCGAGGTCGCTGGCCGGGTCCTTGTGGACGAGGATGCCACCCTCGCGCAGGTCGCTGATCGAGCCCTCCTGCATGTCGATGTTGACGAGGTCGGCGAGGGGTCCGGGGTCGGCCGCGCCGACGTCCTTGCGGTCGCCGTCGATCTGGATCTGGGTCTGGCGGATGGGCGTGACCGCCGACAGCTCGGGCAGCTGCCGCAGCGTCTGGGCGACGGCGGGCGGCAACCCCTGGAACGACTCGTCGGTGATGATGTAGTCGGCCTTGACCGCGCGCTCGAGGACGCTGGAGAAGGTGTGCCGCAACGACGCCGCGAACACCGACGCCGCGCTGACCAGCGCCACCCCGATCATCAACGCCGCGGCCGTCGCCGACGTCCGCCGCGGCGACCGCCCGGCGTTCTCGCGGGCGAGCACGCCGGGGGTCCTGAACAACTTGGCGACCGGCCAGCCGATCAGCTTGGTCGCCGGACGGGCGACCGTCGAGGAAACGCTGGCGACCCCGAGGAACATCAAGAGGGCGCCGACACCGGCTAGCCCGAGCAGGCCGATGGTGCCACCGGGCCTGACGAACAGGCCGACGACGAAGGCGATGGCCCCGACCACCGCCACCGTCGTGCCCACGATCAGGCGCTTGGTGCTGAGCACCTCGAAGCCGAGCTCCGGACGCATCGCCGCCACCGGCGGCACCCGTGCGGCGCGGATGGCGGGGACCATGACCGAGGCCATCGTGATCCCGACCCCGACCAGGAACGCCATCAGGACCGTGCGCGGCTGGAGGACCGTGCTGACGGCGGGGAACCCGGCACCGGCGGCGTTGAAGATGCTGACGATCCCCTTGGCGACGAAGATCCCGGCGACGATGCCGAGGATCGTCGCGACCACCGACGTCACCAGCGCCTCGAAGTAGATCATCCGCCGCACCTGGCGGCCGTTGGCGCCGACGGCGCGGAGCAGGGCGAGCTCGCGCAGCCGCTGGCCGATCGAGATGGCGAAGACGTTGTTGATCAGGAACGCGCTGACGAAGGCGGTGACGAAGGCGAAGCCCAGCAGCCCGTTGCCGAACGCCGAGATGAACGTGTCGACGTCCTCTTTGTTCTCGGCGATCAACACGTCCCGCGTCACAACCTCGGTGCGGGGCGGGAGGACCTCCTCGATCCGCCGCTGCGCCGTGGCGACGTCGGCTCCCTCGTCCACGGCGACGTCGATGCTGTCGACGGTGTCGCCCGCTCCGAGGACGTCGGCGGCGGTGGGGAAGTCCCACGCCGCGAGGGTGGCGCCGGCGAACCCGTCGCTGTCGCCCAGCCCGACAAGGGCGGTGATGGTGAACTCGTGCCGGCCGGTGTCGGTGAGCACCTCGACCCGGTCACCGACGGCGAAGTCTTCGCGATCTGCCGACGCCTTGTCGATGGCCACCTGATCCGGGCCCGACGGGGCGGTGCCTTCGCCCTTGATCTGGAGCCCGCCGAGGCCGTCCGGCCCACTCCATGACGTACCGAAGGTCGGCGCGCCCTGCGTGGTAACGGCGTCGGCGTCCTGGTCGACGAGCTGGGCGTAGCGCAGGAGTGACGGCTCGGCGACCCTGACGCCCTCGACGGCCTCGACCTGGTCGGTGAGCGAGGCGGGGAGCGGGTCGCGCTCATCCGCTCCGGTGGCGGAGCTCTCGAAGGCCTGCGCCGAGCGCACCTGCAGATCGAGGTTCTCGCTGATCTGGGTGAACAGGTCGTCGAACGTCTTGCGCAGGCTGTCGGCGAGCACGAACGAGCCGACGACGAACGCCACCCCGACGAGGATGGCGATGGCGATGGCGATGAGCCGGCCGATCCGGGCGCGGATGCTCCGCCTCGCGATCAGCGCGGTCGATTTCACACTCACTGGGGGTGATCCGCGAGGCTCTTCATCCGGTCGAGGACCTGCTCGGCCGTCGGGCGGCCGGCCTCGTCGACGATCTTGCCGTCGCTGAGGAACACGACCCGGTCGGCGTACGACGCCGCGTTCGGGTCGTGGGTGACCATGACGATCGTCTGCTGGTACTCGTCGACGGCGCGGCGCATGAAGTCGAGGATCTCGAAGCTGGCATGGGAGTCGAGGTTTCCCGTCGGCTCGTCGGCGAAGATGATCTCGGGCTTGGCGGCCAGAGCCCGGGCCACGGCGACCCGCTGCTGCTGGCCACCGGACAGCTCGGCCGGGCGATGCTTCAGGCGGTTCCCGAGACCGACGGTCGTGACCACCTCGTCGATCCACGCCTTGTCACCGGACTCGCCGCCGAGCAGCAACGGGAGAAGGATGTTCTCCTGGGCGTTGAGCGTGGGGATCAGGTTGTACGCCTGGAAGATGAAGCCGACCTTCGCCCGGCGCAGCTCGGTGAGGTCCTTGTCGTTGAGCTTGGCAAGGTAGGTCTCGCCGATGTACACGGCCCCCGACGTGAGCGCATCGAGCCCGGCCAGGCAATGCATCAACGTGCTCTTGCCCGAGCCGGACGGGCCCATGATGGCGGTGTATCGGCCCGCCTCGAACGCGACGGTGATCCCGTCGAGGGCGCGGACCTCACTCTGGCCGACGCCGTAGATCTTGACTGCGTCGACGGCCCCGGCGGCCGCCCGAGGGGTAGGCGCGGTGGAGATGACGGTTGCTTGCTCGGCCATGCCCCCTGTTGTACTCCGGTGGAGCGGCGCTTCGGCGCGCTGAATCTCGGCCGCCCGCGGCGGGCCTTCGCGCCGTAACCTCAGATGGATGGCGACGACCGCCTGCGCTGTATGCGGGCACCCGGTCCCGTCGGGGGCGCGCTTCTGTCCGTCATGTGGCAGCCCGGTGGTGGTATCGGCGCTGACGCTCGAGGAGCGCCGGGTGGTCACGGTCGTGTTCGCCGACCTCGTCGGCTACACCGCGCTGGCCGAGTACCTCGACCCTGAGCAGGTCAAACGGCTGATCGAGTCGTGCTTCCAGCGCCTCGTGGCCGACATCGAGGTGTTCGGGGGGCGGGTGGACAAGCTGCTCGGGGACGCCATCGTGGCCCTGTTCGGTGCGCCCGTGGCCCACGAGGACGACGCCGAGCGCGCCGTGCGGGCGGCCCTGCGGATGCAGCAGACGTTGGCGCGGTTCGTGTCCGAGCGCGGTCCGGGCACGCTCGCCGGGCCGGACGGCATCCAAATGCGGGTCGGGATCAACACCGGCGAGGTCCTCGTTGGCACGCTCGTCGGATCCGACTACACGGCGATGGGTGACGTGGTCAATACCGCCTCGCGCCTGCAGGCGATGGCGCCTCCGGGCGGCGTGCTGATCGGTAGCGCCACCGCGGCCCTGTGCTCGGAGACCGTCGCTCGTGAGCCGTTCGGGGTCACCGCGATCCGCGGGCGAGAGCAGGTCGAGCAGTCGTGGTTGGTCACCGGGGCGGCCGCGGCGGGTAGCCGGCCCGTCCGTGCCGACGTGCCCTTCATCGGCCGGCGCAGCGAACGGGCACTGCTCGACGCGGCCGTCGAGGTCGTTCGCAGCGGGCACAGCGGCGTCGTGTCGATCGTCGGTGAGGCCGGCGCGGGCAAGACCCGGCTCGCCGAGCAGGTCGTCGACGAGCTGGAGCACGAGGCGATCGTGCTGCGGACGGCCGGCGTGCCGTACGGCGAGTCGAACGTCTGGACGCCGATGACCACCGGGATCTACTCCACGTTCGGCCTCGACTCCAGCGCCGACCTCGCCGACGTTCGGCGGGCCGTCGAGAAGCGCGCGCTCGAGCTGTGGGATCTGCCGCCCGGCGATCCCGAGGTCGAGCGGTACCTCGACACGATCGGCTACCTGCTCGGCCAGCCCTCGGCGCTCGACCGGCTCGACGCCGCCGGTGCCCGGGACGTGGTCGCCGGCGCCGTCACCGACATGCTGCGCCGCACCGCGGAGACCCGGATGACCGCGCTCTGGTTCGACAACCTGCAGTGGGCGGACCAGATCATCCGCGACCTCCTCGCCGTGATCGTGCGCTCGCTCGCCGATCTTCCGTTCCTGCTGATCACCGCCCAGCGGCCCGACGACGACGTCCCGTGGCCGCCACCCGTCGAGCGCCCGCTGGTGCTGCGCGTGCCCCTCGGCCCGCTCAGTCGTCCCGATGCGGCCAGTCTCGTGCGGGGGGTGCTCGAGCGGGACCGGGACGGCGACACGCGGTCCATCGACGACGACGTCGCGGGGGCGCTCGTCGACCGCGGCGGAGGAAACCCGCTCTTCCTGGTCGAGCTGGCCGCGCTGGCGGCGACGTGTGACACGGCGTCGGAGCTGCCCGGCTCGCTGCGGGCGCTCATCGCCGCCCGGCTCGACCAGCTCTCGGTGCCGCACCGGGCGATCGTCGACAACGCCGCCGTCCTCGGAGCGGCGGACTCGATCGCCGCCCTCGACCAGTTCGCCCGGGCGATGCGGCAGGAGTTCCGCGAGAGCGACCTCACCGAGCTCGCGGCCGACGGGCTGTTCGACATCGACGGCCGCCGGTGGCGGTTCCGCAGCGACGTCGTGCGCGAGGTCGCCTACCAGACCCTGACCAAGCGGGTCAGGGCGCAACGCCACGCCGGCGTCGCCGCCGTCCTCGCCGGCGAGCACAAGGAGATGATCGACGACCTCGCTCACCACGCCGCCGCCGCGGCCGAGCTGGTCACCGAGCTCGGACCCGTCGACAACGTCCCCGCGTCGATCATCGATCAGGCGATTGCGGCGTTGCTCAAGGCGGCCACGATCGCGGTCGACGCCGGGCGGCTGGCGCAGGCGGTGCGTCACGCCAGCCGGGCCCTCGACCTGCACCAGGCCGAC
>JBKOUV010000096.1:0-3815 GCA_046723555.1 Actinomycetota bacterium
GTTCGAAGGGTTCACCGTCGACGCCCGGCTGATGGCGCTGGCCGCGCCCGACGCCGTGTTCATGCACTGCATGCCGGCGTATCGGGGGCTGGAGGTGACGGCCGACGTGATGGACGGCCCCCAGAGCGCCGTGATCGCCCAAGGCCACAACCGCCTGCCCGCCGCCCGTGCCGCCCTCGCCTTTCTCCTCGGGGCTGGTCGGTGAGCGAGCGAAGCGAGCGAATCAGCATTGCGGCGCGAAGCGCTCACTGGTGCACCACGACGACTTCGAGTGATGTCGTCCACGGCGGGATGGTGCACCGGTGAGCGTCAAGCAACAGCGCCAGCAGGCCATCTCCCGCCTGATCGGCCAGCGCGACGTCGGGAACCAGCCCCAGCTCGTCGAGCTGCTGGCCGGCGAGGGGATCACCGCCACCCAGGCCACGGTCTCGCGTGACCTCGACGAGCTGGGCGCGATCAAGGTCCGGGTGCCGGGTGGCCAGAGCGTCTACGCGCTGCCGGAGATCGAGACCGACCGCCTCGTCCCGTTCGACCAGCTGCGGCGGGTGCTCGGCGAGTGGGTCGCCGAGGTCGCCGCCTCGGCGAACCTGGTGGTCCTGCGCACCCCGCCGGGATGCGCCCACGTCGTCGCCTCGGCGCTCGACCGCAGCGGACTCGACGGGCTCCTCGGCACGGTCGCCGGCGACGACACGCTCCTCTGCGTGGCGGCGCCCGGCGTCACCGGCGACCGCCTCGCCGATCGGCTGCGCGAGCTGGCCGGGCTCGGTGGTGAGCGTGGCTGAGGGCGACGACGGCGCTCCGTCCGGTTCCACTTTGTGGCACGGCCGCTTCGCCGGCGGCCCCGCCGAGGCGCTGCTCGCGTTCACCGTGAGCCTGCCGTTCGATCGCCGGCTGTGGCGTGACGACCTCGCCGGCTCGCGGGCGCACGTCGACGGACTCGCCCGGGCCGGCCTCGTCGACGCCGGCGAACGGGACGCGATCCGCGGCGCCCTCGACACCGTCGGCGCCGAGTTGGAGTCGGGCACGTTCGTCTTCGCCCCGACCGACGAGGACATCCACACCGCGGTCGAGCGTCGCGTGACCGAGCTCGCCGGACCGGCCGGCGCCAAGCTGCACACCGCCCGCAGCCGCAACGACCAGGTCGCGACCGACCTGCGGCTGTGGTGCAAACGGGAGCTGCCCGAGGTCGCCCGCCGGATCGTGGATCTGCAGGACGCGCTCTTGGCGCGGGCGACGGCCGCCGGCGACTGTTACCTCCCCGGCTACACCCACCTCCAACGGGCCCAGCCGGTGCTGCTCGCCCACCACCTGCTGGCCCACGGATGGGCGCTCGCCCGCGACGTCGACCGCCTCGTCGCGACCGTCGACCGGCTCGACGTGTCACCACTGGGCGCCGGCGCTCTCGCCGGCACGTCGCTCCCGATCGACCCGGCGACGACGGCGGCCGACCTCGGATTCGCCCGGACGTTCGACAACTCCCTCGACGCGGTGAGCGACCGTGACTTCGTCGCCGAGGCCTTGTTCGACCTCGCCCTCGTCGGGGTCCACCTCGCCCGGCTGGGCGAGGAATGGGCGCTGTGGACGAGCGAAGAGTTCGGGTTCGCCCGGCTCGACGACGCCTACGCCACCGGATCGTCGATGCTGCCGCAGAAGAAGAACCCCGACGTCGCCGAGCTCGCCCGCGGCAAGTCGGGCCGGCTGATCGGGAACCTGACCGGCTTGCTGGCGACGTTGAAGGGGCTCCCGCTGGCCTACAACCGCGACCTGCAGGAGGACAAGGAGCCGCTGTTCGACTCCGTCGACCAGGTCTCCCTCGCCCTGCTCGCACTGACCGGCATGGTCGAGACCGCTGAGTTCCGGCCGGAGCGGATGGCGGCCGCCGCGGACGACCAGACCGCCGCCGCCACCGACCTCGCCGAGTGGCTGGTGGCGCGCGGCACGCCGTTTCGCGACGCCCATGCGATCGTCGGTGAGCTCGTCCGGCGCAGCGTCGACACGGGCACGCCGCTCGCCGAGCTCGTCGAGGGGGACGCACGGTTGGGCGCGGACGCCGCGGGTCTCGTCGGGCCCGGTGTCGCGGTACGGCGCCGGACGTCTCCCGGCGGCGCCGGGCCCGGGCCGGTGGCGGTGCAGATCGAACGGTTCGGTGAGGCCGTGCGCCGCGCACGCGAGAGACTGGGCTGATGGGATATCGGCAGCAGGTACGGGTGCGCTACAGCGAGTGCGACATGCAAGGCGTGGTGTTCAACGCCCACTACCTGGCGTACTGCGACGATGCGGTCGACACCTGGCTGCGCCAGGTCCTGCCCGGCGAGGTCTACAGCGCGGGCGGCAACGGGGCGACGTTCGACTTCATGACCAAGACCGCCGCCGTCACCTTCCACCGCGGGCTGACGTTCGGCGAACTGGCCGATCTCGACTGCTCGGTCAGCCGGTTCGGCCGTACCAGCTTCGACGTCACGATCGAGGGCACCGTGGCCGGCGAACCGTCGTTCACGACCAACCTCACCTACGTCAGCGTCGAACCGGGTACCCACAAGCCCTGCCCGGTGCCGGATCACGTCCGTGCTGCATTGAACGCGTGAGCGAGACGCGGCTCGGGCGGCCGTTCTACGCGCTCGACGCGCTCGCCGTCGCCCCGGCACTGCTCGAGAAGGTCCTGGTGGTCGGGGAGTGCGCGGGCCGCATCGTCGAGGTCGAGGCCTACCGGGCCGACGATCCGGCCAGTCACTCGTTCCGCGGGCGCACCCCGCGCAACGCCACGATGTTCGGCCCCGGCGGACTGCTGTACGTGTACTTCACCTACGGGATGCACTTCTGCGCCAACGTCGTGACCGGTGCGGACGGAGACGGCCAGGCCGTGCTGCTCCGGGCCGTGCGGCCGTGCCGGGGCATCGAAACGATGCGCACCCGCCGCGGCGGCCGCGCCGATCGGGCCCTCGCCGACGGGCCGGGCAAGCTCTGCCAGGCGTTCGGGCTGGACCGTTCGGCCGATGGGACCGACCTGTGCTCCTCACCAGACGTGTTCATCGCCGACGACGGCACGCCGCCCCCGTGCGAGCCGCTCGTCGGTTCCCGCATCGGCATCCGTCACGGTGTCGAACACCCGTGGCGCTGGCGCAGCCCGGCTGCGGTCGTCCGGTCAGGCGGCTGACCGGGCGAGCAGGACCTTCCACACGTCGATGTCGACGATCCCGTCGACGTGGAACTCGTTCGACCGCTCGAAGGCGACCACGGCGTCGCGCGTCTTCGGGCCGAAGATCCCGTCCACTCCCAGCGCCGCGCCGTTGTCGTTCAGCAGCGTCTGCACCGCCTTCACCGCGTCCCCCCGTGCCCCGGGCTGCACCGGCACCACGAGCGCCGACCAGGTGAGCGGTCCGAGCAGCCCGTCGTCGGGAACGGCCGGGAACCGGGCCTCGAACTCCCGAATCGCCTGCTCGGTCTCGTCGTCGTACAAGCCGGTCACGTGGTCGTTCACGCCGTGCTCGCGGAGCAGGTACTGCGCCGCGGTGACCTCGGCGCCGACGTCGCCGTCGTCGACGGTCGGGAACTGGACCGAGGCGGCGTCGTCACCCGTGGCGAGGCGGACGACGCCGTAGGCGACCCCGGCCATGGCGGCGACGGCGACGACCAAGGCAACCCATCGCAGCACCCGCGGCCAGCGTTGTGTCCATCCCCCGAACCTCGTGATCGGACGGATCCACCGTGGTTCCTTCTCGACGGCCTCGACGGACGGCGGGGGCGGCGGGGGCAGGGGCGCGGCGGGCAGCTGGAAGCGGAACAGCTCGACGTCGGGTTCGCGCACGAACAGCACG
>JBKOUV010000303.1:0-16442 GCA_046723555.1 Actinomycetota bacterium
GGGTCGCCGCGCAGTCGGTGGTCGAGTAGCGATCCGGGATAGTCGTTGGACACGGCGGCCAGCCGCGGCACCCCGGCGAGCCGTAGGAGCAACGCCGTCGGCAGCGCGCTCTGATGCGAGGAGGTCAGGATCGCGGCGGCGTCGTACCGTCGCCGGCCGACCTCGGCGACCACGCGACGCAGCCCGTCGTCGGTGACCGGGGGTGCCGGCTGCAGGATCCACGGGGCGTCGAAGACGATCGTGCGGTCGACTCCGGGGAGCAGCTCGGCGGCCGGCAGGCCGACCGAGCTGCACAGCAGGTCGACGGGCCCGCCGGCCGCGGCCGCCGCGATCGCGGGTCCGGCGAGCAGAACGTCGCCGACGCTGTCCAGCCGGACGATCAGCACCCGCCTCATGCCGCGGCCGACCTCCATGCCAGTACCTCGTCGACCGCAGCGGAGAAGTCGGCTTGCAGGTGCGCAACACCGCGCACTTCGAGCGGCATCGTCCGGTCGTTCGGGACGAGGACGCCCACTGCACCGGCCCCTTCGGCGGCGGCGACGTCGGCCCCGGTGTCGCCGATCATGACGCAGGCCTTGGGGTCGAGACCGAGCAGGTCGGCGGCCAGGCGGACCAGTCCCGGCCGGGGCTTCCGGCAGCCACAGTCGGCGCCCTCGGCGTGGGGGCAGCAGACGATCACGTCGAACGGACCGAGCAGCTCGCAGAGGCGGGCGTTGACGGCGCGCACCTGCTCGTGGCTGATCAAGCCGCGGCCGACTCCGCTCTGGTTCGTCACCACGGCGAGCCGCATCCCCGCGCCGCGGACCCGATCAAGCGCGGCCGCGACGCCGGGGAGGGGATCGACGTTGGCCGGATCTCCGTTGTACGGGACGTCGGCGATCAGCGTGCCGTCGCGGTCGCAGAGGAGCGCTTCTGGGCGAGCGAGGGGACCGGACGAAGGCCGCACGCTCGCCTTCGGTACCACTGCGAAGCACTTCTCAGACCAGCGCCTCTCGCCGGCCGAACTCCCGTCGCGCGCAGGCGTCGAGGAGCTCGTACCAGTCCCGGGCGAACCGCTCGATCCCGAACCGCCGCGACACCAACCGGCGGGCGCGGGCGCCGAGTTCGAGGGCGAGCTCGTGGTCATCGAGCAGACGTTGGCCGTAGTCAACGATCTGGTCGAGGTCGGTGTGGATGAAGCCCTCCCGGCCGTTGCTGATGACCGTCGCCAGCTCGGTCGTCGCCAAGCCGACGACCGGGAGCCCGCTCGCCATCGCTTCCAGGATCCCGAGCCCGAGCGAGGTGTAGCGGATTGGCGAGAACAGGAAGCGGTACGACCCCACGGTCTCCGTGACACGGGTCGGCTCGACCTCGAACCCGCCCAGCGGCTCGGCGCCCATCCCGATCAACTCCAGCGGCAGCCGTCGCCGTGCCTCCTCGAAGACGTCGGAGCCGAGGCGGCGGCCACGTTCGCGCAGCCCGTTGATCACGACGATTCCGGCGCGCCGGCGCAACGAACCGGTCTGCTCGGGCACCTCGACCCCGTGCTCGATGACCGTCACCGGATTTCGGGTGTCCCACATCAGGCGATTGAAGTGGGTGACGTGGACCACGACGGTGCGCCCGTCGTCCACGGGGTGAACGGTGTCGGTGGGCGATTGCCGCGGCGGGTCGTGTTCCACGAAGATCGCCGGCGCGTTGCGCTGGGCGCGGGAGAGCACTTCGAGCCGGTCTCGCTCGTAGTGGACCCGATGCTGGTAGACGACCACGTCGAAGCGATGCCGGCCGAGCTCACTGAGCGGGAGCTCGATGACGTTCGACGGCCACTGGAACCCGTCGGTGCGGCCGCCATAGCCGAACCGGCCCTTCTCGACGGGAAGGAACCAGCGCACCGGCGTCCGGCTGAGCGAGAGCAGGTACGAGCCGTGAACGTGCCACGTCAGTACGTCGAGCGTCATGACCGGTCTCCCGCGAGGACTTCGTCGACACAGCTGACGACCGCTCCCGGGTCGGGCCATCCACCGCTCGGACCATGGACCTCCCGATGGTGATCGCCCCGAACCGCCCACCGCCGCCGATCGGAATGGGCGAACACCGTGACGGAGGGTGTTCCGACCGCGCCCGCGAGATGGCCGACGCCGGTGTCGTTGCTCACCACGACGCGCGCCGCGGCGAGCAGTGCCCCGAGCGCTCCGACCGACGTCCGTCCGGCCAGATTGATGGGCCTAGTCACCATTTCGGCAAGGACCGCGGCGACAGCGCCGGCCTCGCCGGCCGACCCGGTCAGCACGACGCGGTCGACACGGTGGGCGAGGTGATCGGCGACCGCGGCGAAGGCGGTCGCCGACCAGCGCCGCTCAGGCCGGCTCGCCCCCGGGTGCACCACGGCCAGGGTCGTGGGTTGGGTGCCGAGGGCGGCGCTCAGCTCCTCCCGGTCGCCGGCGCGGATCGGGAACTCCAGGCCGGGGTCGTCGAAGGGGAGCCCGACGGCGCGGAGGGCATCGCCACACCGCTCGACCTCGTGACGTCCCGGCCGCAGCGGAGCGAGCATCGGGTTGGAACCGTCGGCACCCGGCCGGCGCAGCCCACCCCAACGCCTCGCGCCGAGGCTCGCGGTGAACGCGTTCGTGACGCTGCCGTCGCCGTGGAGCTGCACGGCGAGGTCGAACCGCGCGGCACGGGCTCGGGCGAGGAACTGGCGGTGGCGGCCCGGATCGGGTGTGCTCTCGGGGAGCCCGGGACAGCTGTCGCACGACAGCCAGCCGTCGACGTATCCGGCGAAGCGGTCGCGCAGCCAGGTACCCGCGGGGAGGCCGATGAACGTGACGTGCGCCGACGGTTCGGCGAGCCGGATGGCCCGCAATGCCGGTACGGCGCACAGGAGATCCCCGAGGCCGGGAAGCATTCGCACCACTGCGATGCGCCTGCCGTCACGGCTGCCAGAGCCGATTGCGCCGCACCGCGCCGTC
This sequence comes from Actinomycetota bacterium, assembly GCA_046723555.1. GTDB lineage: Bacteria > Actinomycetota > Acidimicrobiia > Acidimicrobiales > Ilumatobacteraceae > JALZMG01. The sequence goes on from JBKOUV010000303.1 coordinate 2,949, forward strand.
ATCAGCTGCCGGTGAGCGCCGGGGTGGCGGGCCGGTTGCGCCGCACCAGGCCGGCGCGCAGTTCTCCGAGCGCGTCGAGCGCGTTGTGGCGCGGCGTCCAGTCGAGCTCGCCGCGGGCGCGGCCAGTGTCCATCATCGGCAACGTCATGAACAGCTCGAGGAGGCCGGGCTCGACGGGCGCGAGGTGCAGAAGGAACGCGGCGGCCAACCCGGTGCGGACGGCTCGGGCCGGCAGCTCGATCGGACGCGCCCCGAAGACCTCGCCGAGCGCCTCCGGGTCGACGATCGGGTCGGCGGCGAGGTTGAAGGCACCCCGAACCGGTCGCCGGACCGCCGCGACGATCGCCGCGGCCACGTCGTCCGCGTGCACCGCCTGGAAGCGCAGGCCCGCCGGCAGCGGGAGCACGGCGAGAAGCCGCGAACCGATGAGACGAGCGGGGGGTAAGGGGCCGCCGAAGATGCGCAGCTGCTCCCGAGCCGCCTCCTGCTGGAAGACGAAGGCGCTGCGCGTGCGCACGACCCGTACCTGGTCGCGATGCCGTTCCTCGAACGAATCCAACCATCGCTCCAGGTAGGACTTCTCGATGCCGTAGCCCGCGACCGGGAGGGCTTCCGTGGGCCACGACTCATCGACCGGGTGATCGGGTGCGGGCAGGGGCCGGCCGGCCACACCGGCGAACGGCCGTCCGGAGACGGGGGCGTAGGCGCCGACGGACGATGCGTACACGACGGTTCCGACACCGGCTCGCACCGCCGCTTCGAGGACTCGGGTCGTCCCGATCACGTTGGTTCGCCACGTCGCGACCCGGTCGCGGGTGGGCTGGAACCGCCAGGCGAGATGGATGACCGCGTCGGCGCCGGCGAGCGTCTCGTCGAGGTCGTCGGTCCCCACGTCGGCGGGGCGCCAGTCGAGCCGGGGGTCGTCATAGGGCGGCGTGTCAGACCGAGGGACGCGCCGAGCGACCCCGACGACTCGCTCGATTTCTCGTTCTCGGAGCAGGGCGGGGACGACGGCACATCCGACGTTGCCCGTGGCGCCGGTTACGACGATGCGCATGCCGACCGACCGTCAACGTGATCCGGTGCGCGTCTGGGCCTCTCGTGGGCGTCGCTCACGTCGCTCCTCGTACCCGCGACGAGAACGATCAAGCCGCGGTTGACGCGGACGCGCACGGGGTACGGAGCGCGCAATTCACGAGCCAGTTGAAGGAGGTCGCATGACCGTGCAACCCGACCCAGCCGGTACGCCCGCCAGCGGTCCGTCCGGTTCTGACCAGTCGACCGCCACCCGGGTCGCGGGGACGGCGGTGAGTGAAGCCTCGACGGTCGCCTCCAACGCTGCCGGCGGGGCGCGTGAGGTGGCCGGCGAAGCCGGTACGCAGGCCAAGGCGGTCGCCGGCGAGGCCAAGCTGCAACTGGACCGGCTGATCGGCCAGAGCCGGGACGAAGTTCGGCATCAAGCCGAGCAGCGAACGACGCAAGCCGCGGGCCAGCTGCGCACCCTCTCTGAGCAGTTCGGGGCGCTCGTCGGTGGCCGCCCGGAGGCGGCTGGCCCGCTCGCGGGCTACGCCAGCGAGGCCCAGGATCGGCTCCGCCAGTTGGCCGGCCGGATGGACCAGGGAGGCGCGCAAGGGGTCGTCGACGACGTCGCCCGTTTCGCCCGCCGCCGCCCCGGTGTCTTCCTCGCTGGTGCCGCGGGCATGGGCTTCGTCGTCGGCCGGCTGGTGCGGGCCGGTGCGGCCAGCCAGGGCACAACGAGTTCTGCGGCCGGCGACAACATGCCGGTCCACGACGGGCCGGTGTACGGCGAGCCGGGCACGCTTCCCCCGCCCGGGCCTTCACTCGGACCGGTCCAATGAGCAACACCCCGATGTCCGACCGGCTCGACAACGGGACCGCCCGCGACCCCGCAACCGAACCGAAAATGCCGGAGGCGTCGCTCGGCGAGCTCGTCTCCCAGATGACGTCGGACTTGAGCACGTTGTTCCGCAAGGAGATCGAGCTCGCCAAGACCGAGGCGCGGGACGAGCTCAGACAGGCTGGAAAGGCCGGCGGGATGCTCGGCGGCGCTGCTCTCGCCGGGTGGATGGCCGTACTGCTGCTGTCCCTGGCGCTGGCCTGGTTGCTCGACCAGGCGATGAACACCGCCCTCGCCTTCGCCATCGTCGGCGTGCTCTGGGCGGTCGCGGCGTTCGTGCTGCAGCGCACCGGGCGCGCGGCGTTCGCCGGGGTGCGGGGCCTACCGACGACGAGAGACACCATCAAGGAGGACGTGGAATGGGCCAAAGCGCAGAAGAGCTGAGACGGGAGATTGAGTACACGCGCGACGACCTCGGCAACACGCTCGACGCGATCGGCGATCGAGTCAGCCCCGGCCGGGTCGTCGAACGCCGCAAGAACCGGGTCAGGAACGGCCTCACGAGCGTTCGCGACCGGGTCATGGGGACCGCATCAGACGCCGGCCAGGCAATGAGCAGCACGGCCGGGAGCACCGTCGACACGATCAAGGGAGCCCCCGAGACCGTCGCCCAACAGACCCAGGGCAATCCGCTCGTTGCGGGCGCGATTGCCTTCGGCGTCGGGGTTCTGCTGGCTTCGGTCTTCCCCCCCAGCGCCAAGGAGCAGGAAGTCGCTGGTCAGCTGAAGGACAAGGCGCAGCCGTTGACGGACGAGCTGAAGCAGTCCGGGCAGGAGATGGCCGAGCGCCTGAAGGAGCCGGCCCGAGAAGCGGTGGAGAACGTCAAACAGGCGGCGACCGAAGGTCAACAGGCCGTCACCGAAACGGCCAAGGAGGCCGCCGAATCGACGCGCCAGACCGCCCGCGAGGGTGTTGAGTCGGTCCGCTCGGAAGGCACCTAGTCGGCAGACGGCGCGCAACGTCACCACCGCGCCCGGCGACGACTGAGACGCGGAGGCCGCCTAGCTGCTGGCGCGGCGCGACTCGAGTGAGTCGACGATCAGGGCGGTGCCGATGCCCGCCATCCAGATGTCTTTGGCAAGCGGGATGCCTTGTTCGGTAGGCCGCAGGCTTCCGGGTTCCCGCATGCCGGGCGTCTTGAGGTACAGCCCCAGCAGGGCGCTCGAGAAGGTGGCGAGGGCGGCGCCGGCGAATGCCGCGGGCACGATCGGCACGAGCAGCGCGGTGCCGAGTGCGATCTCGGCGCGGGCCAGCGTCTTGGCGAAGCGCGCGGGCGGGATGCGCTCGAGGAACGGATACGTACCGGTGGCGAAGCCGTGGAGGCGTTGGGCGGTTTCCTCGGTCGCCCGCAACTTCGAGATCCCGCTGTTGAGGATGAACGCCCCGGTGGCAAGTCTGATCGGCAGGTGGTGGAGGCGAATGTTGGGCATGAAGGGCATCGTCGCGCGGCGTCGGTCCCCGCGAGCAGGCGGAAACTCACGCCGGCGCGACGTATGTCGCTTCAACTCGGCGGGTATGTCGCGCTCGCCTTCGACCAGCAGGGCGAGTCGTTGTCGTCGTGTCGCGATGTGGTGGTACTGAGATGTTTGATCCGGATCAGGCGGTCGCCTACGCGCTGGGGATGGTGGTGCTCGCCATCGTCGCGTGGGTGCTCGCCCGCTGACGCGAGGCCGCGCCGCTGCCGTGCCACCCGCCGCATCGAATCTTCTGGGCGCGATCGTTCTCAACCCCTGAGAAGAAACGCGCCCAGATCGTGGTTTGAGAACAATCGCGCCCAGATCGTCCTGTCGGTTGTCAGGGGCGGGATGAACCGACTCGGGCACCGATCGTGCGCCTGAGCCGGATCCAACGGTAGCCGTAGCCGGCGAGGTCGATCCCGGCCAGGTCCCCGCCCACCGGCTCGTAGTCTCGGTCGGCGAACACTTCCATCGGGTCGCCTTGATGCCCGTCTGGGGAAGGGAGGTCGACCGTCTGCTTGGTGGGCCCGAGGTTGGTGACGGCGAGCATCGTCCCCGCGGGCGCGTCGCGGACAAGGGCCAGCACGGCGCGGCTTCCGGTGTCGACGTAGCGGCAGGCGCCGACGCTGAACTCTGGGCACTCGCGCAGCGTGAGCAGGGCTCGCTGGAACCAGGCGAGCAGTGACGTCTGGTCGCGTTGCTGGGCTTCGACGTTGACCCGCTCGTACCCGAAGTCGCCGCCGGTGATGACGGGGCGGCGAAGATCCTTCCGGCGGGCCGTGTCCGAGAAGCCGCCATTGGGTGCGTCGGCCCATTGCATGGGTGTGCGAACCGCGTTGCGTTCAGGCAGCGAGAGGTCCTCGCCCATTCCGATCTCGTCGCCGTACCGGATCACCGGCGTGCCCGGGAGGCTGAACTGGAGGGCGTAGGCCATCTCGAGGCGGCGTCGATCGTTGCCCAACATGGGGGCGAGACGCCGGCGGATCCCGCGCCCGTACAGCTGCATGTCTGGCTCGGGGCCGAACGCCGCGAACACCTCATCGTGTTCATGACCGACGAGGCGGCCAAGGTCGACCTCGTCGTGGTTGCGCAGAAATGTCGCCCACTGGCACGACGGCGGCAACGTCGGCATCTCGGCCAGCGCCTGCAGGATCGGCGCGACCTCACCACGCGCGAGCGCGAGGAAGGTGCGCTGGTTGAGGATGAAGTTGAACAGCATCGGCAGCCGGCGACCCCCGCCGAAGTAGTCGAGGAGCTGCTCGGGCTCGACGTTGGCCTCGGCGAGAATCACCGCGTCGCCGCGGTACCACGACAGCTGATCCCAGAACTCGTCCAACCATGAGAAGTCCAGACGGGGGCTCAGCTCACCGGGAGCGGTCAGCTCGATGATGAACGGTGCTGCGTCGAGGCGGAACCCGGCCACGCCCAGCTGCAGCCAGAAGCCGATGACTTTCTCGATCTCCTGGCGCACCTTCGGATTCGCCATGTTGAGATCAGGCTCGAAGTCGTAGAAGCGGTGGTAGTACCAAGCCTGCGCCTGCTCGTCGAACGTCCACGTCGTGTCCTGATGGCCGGGGAACACCATCCCCTGGTGGCGGTCGGATGGCTCGGTCTCCGACCACACGTACCAATCGCGGTAGGGCGACGCCGGGTCGGCACGAGCGGCCCGAAACCACGGGTGCTCATCGGATGTGTGATTGACGACGAGGTCGATCATCACCCGAATGCCACGGCTGCCCGCTTGGTGGACGAGTTCAACGAAGTCCCCCAACGACCCCAACCTGGGGTGGACCGCGTAGAAGTCGGTGATGTCGTACCCGTCGTCACGATCGGGGCTCGGATGGATCGGGTTCAGCCAGAGGCAACTGACACCGAGCCAGGCGAGGTAGTCGAGCCGATCGATCAGACCCGGGAGATCGCCGACGCCGTCGCCGTCGGAATCCTGGAAGGTGTCGACGTCCACGCAGTAGACGACCCCGTGGCGAAACCAGCGCTCAGGCATTCGCGAGTCGTACCCGCCGGGGGGCCAGGTGAGACGTCGTGCTAGCAACACCGTCCCGCGGTGTTGCCCGATAGACCATCGGCGTGACGGAGGGTCACCGCGACGAATCAAGGATCACTCGGGAGGCCGCCCGGGTCGCCCGTCGACGGGCGGAGATCGACGCCCGCCCGACCATGTCGCCGCCGGGTCCCGCACCTGATCGTCTGCGCGTGGCGACGTGGAACCTCAACTCGTTGCGCGCCCGGCTGACCGGCGTGGAACGGTTGATCGAACGCACCCGACCCGACGTGTTGTGCCTGCAGGAGACCAAGACGGCCCAGCTGAGCCAGCCGGCCCAGACGATGTTCGACCGCCTCGGCTACCACGTCACACACGTCGGATCCGGTTCCTACAACGGCGTCGCGGTCGCGACGACCACCGCCCCGCGCGACATCGTGTGCTCCGGCAACTTCGATGACGACGCCCTGGACCGCGAACCGCGAGTCGCCAGCTGCCTGGTCACCACACCCGAGCCGGTGCGCATCGTCTCGGTCTACGCACCGCACGGCCGCACCGTCGACCACTGGCACTACCAGTACAAGCTGTCGTTCTTCGACGCGCTCACCGAACGCGTCAGCCAGTGGCTCCGCAACGACGCACGCGTCATCGTGGCCGGTGACATCAACGTCGCCGCGACCGACAGCGACGTCTTCCACCCCGACGCGTTCATCGGCGCCACCCACGTCACTGCCCCCGAGCGCGACGCCCTCGCCCGCCTGCTCGCCGCCGGACTCGTCGACGTCGACATCGCGCGATGGGGCCCTCGAGCCCGGCGTTTCACGTGGTGGAACCACGGCATCAGCTATTCCCGCAACCTCGGCATGCGGATCGACCTCATCGCCAGCGACCACACGCTGGCCGCCCGTCTGGACACCACCTGGGTCGACCATGTCGGTCGCGGTGAAGACCGGCCGTCGGACCACGCCGCGCTCATTGCCGACTTCCACCATCGCTGACCGTGGGGGGCAGGCCCTCGACTGGAGCAACGGTCCGGCGGATGACTGCTGCGTCGACAACCGAGGGCCGGCCCGCCGCGCCGTACCCTACATCCCGCGCTGATCGCACGGCCGGCTTTCGGGCGGGCCGGTCCGGCTCGACAAATCCGGTTGGTGAGACTCGTCCCGCGGGCGAGGATGTGGACATGACCTCGGACGTCACCCCGGCGAAGCCGGCCGGCCACTGAGCCCGAGCGGCACCGGGACCCAGCGCGTCCAGCGCTGCCGTGATCCCATCAAGGATGGCTGGTATTGGCGGCGCGGTCCCCCGGAGCCACCGTAAACCCATCGGCATCGGGGTGTTCCGCACCAGCAGACGACGAGGACTTCCATGCAGACACGATCGGTATCGACCGGTCCGGGCGTCGAGATCGCCTGTGACGAGTCCGGCTTCTCCGGATCGAATCTCGTCCGGACTGACGCCAAGGTGTTCGCGCACGCCAGCGTCCGACTGCCGATCGAAGACGCAGCCCGATGCGTGTACGAGATCCGTGACCAGACCCGTGATCGGGCGCGAGAGTTCAAGTCCGCCCGCCTCCTCCGGGCGCGGGATCGAACGCTGCTTGCCTGGCTGCTCGGCTCGAACGGACCCTTGTTCGGCAACGCTCACGTCCATCTGACTGACAAGACCTACTTCGTGGTCGAGCGGGTGACCTGGCTGCTGCTCGGCCTGCCTCCTCCGCTGCGGGCTGGGCTGTCGCCCGAGCCCCGGATCACCCGGTTCGCCGTCACCTTGCATCGCGAAGGTCCGGCGACCTTCGGAGACGGTCGCTGGCAAGGGTTCCTCGATGCTTCGAACGCCCTCCTCGTCGGCCGGACGTCGCGCGACCGCGTCCCGCCGGTCGACACGTTCTTCCGAGTCGTCGATGCGCTCGGCGCGAGCGACGTCGACGGCGACGTCGGCCCGATCGTGCGCCTGCTTCAGCGGGCCGAGCCCGGCGAGCACACCGCGCGCGGCCGGCTGCTCCACCACCCGAAGGAGGTGCCGGCGACCGATCTCTTCGTCCCGGCGATCATGCGGGCGGTCGCGCACTGGAGCGGGCGGGTGGGCCCGGTCACGATCGTCCACGACGAGCAGTCGGCGCTGACCCGGCGGCGAGTCGAGCAGATCCAGCGGGTCCTGCTCGATCCGGACGCGAAGGTGCCGTGGTCTTCACCGCAATGCCCGATGAGCGGTCTGCGCGGGGCCGACTCGCGCACGGACCCCCGGGTCCAGGTCGCCGACCTGCTCGCCGGTCTGGCCCGGCGGATCGCCTCCGATGAGCTCCACGGGCGGGGCGATCCGGAGCTCACCACCCTGCTGCGCCCGTACGTGGATCCGGGCTCGATCTGGCAGGACGACCGGAGCTGGTCGGCGTTGCGGCCCTTACCGGCCACGTAGACCGCGCGCCTTGAACGCCGTGGCTAGGGCCCGGTGTTGGTGATCCAGGCCCCGACGCGACGGGTGAGCTCGCCGAGCGGAGTCATCCCACCGTGCAAGACCGTGTCGTGAAACTCCGAGATCGAGAACCGGTCGCCGAGCCGGCTGGTGGCGTCGGCCCTCAGCCGGTCCAGTTCCAGGCGGCCGATCATGTAGCTCGTGGCCTGGGCCGGGTCGGCGATGTATCGGTCGATCTCGGCCTCGACGTTGGGGCGGGTCAGCGCCGTGTGGTCGTAGAGATAGTCGATGGCCTGTTCTCGGGACCAGCCGATGGCGTGGAGGCCGGTATCGACGACGAGACGGCTGGCCCGCAGCGAGTCCATCGTGAGCATTCCGATGCGCTGCAACGGCGAGGCGTACAGTCCCATCTCGTCGGCGAGCCGCTCGGCGTAGAGCCCCCACCCCTCGAGGTAGGCCGGCACCTCGAGCTCGCCGAGAACGGGGTGTAAGTCGAGCTCTTGGGCGAGCCCGAGCTGAAGGTGATGACCGGGAATCGTCTCGTGGAACACTGTGGGGGCGAGCGCGAAGCGGGTCCATAGGCTCGGATCGGAGGCGTTGAGATAGAAGGTGCCGCCCCGGTTGCCGTCCGGCGACGGTGCCGTGTAGTAGGCGAGGCCGCCAGACTCGACGATGACCGTCGCGCAGTCCGCGCGCGGCAGGCGGCTGAACCACCGTGGCGCCTCCGCCCGAGCCCGATCGAGCGCCGAGTCGACGTCGCCGATGATCTCCTCAGTCGCCGAGTACTGAAGGCCCGAGTCGCTGCGCAGCCGGTCGCGGATCAGCGCCGGATCATCGAGACCGAGCACTGCGCCACCGAGCTGCCGGTACTCGTCGTCGAGTCGCGCCAGTTGCTCGAGCCCGACCTGATGGACCTCGGCGGATCGTTGTCGAGTCGACGTCGCCGCGAACAGCAGGTCCTCGTAGGCCTCGGAGCCTCCAGGAAGGTGGCACAGCCCGGCCTGGTCATCCGAGGGGGCGGCGGGTAGGACTTCGTCGCGCAGAAAATCGCGGATCTGGGCGATTGCCGGACGGACCACCTCACCGACGACCGTGACCAGCTCGTCGCGCCAGGCGTCGGCCTCGGCCGCGGACAATTCGCTCGGTGGACTCTGTTCAACCAGCGGATCACGGGCCACCTCCGTGCCGAGGATCCGCTCGTACGCGGCGATCGCGGCGGCGACACCGCGGGCGGTCGCGGTCCGCCCGGCGGTCAGACCCTCGCGAAGTCCAGCCATCCAGCCGTCAAGGAACCGGGGAACTCCGTTGAGCTTGGTGACGTAGCCGTCGCCGTGGTCGCGCGTGCGCAGGGCGTACGCCGGGACGAAGACGGTGAGGAACACCGCGAGGTTCGCCGGTCCCGAGATCAGTCCGCGGTCGCGCCGCCATGGCAAGGCGGTCGACGTCGACGCCGCGCTGAACGACACGGCCGCCAGCAACGCCGCCTCCGCATCGCCGGCGCCATCGGCGGCGGAGTCCGCGCGCCGCCCGAAGTCGCCGAGTTGACGTATCCGTCCAGCCACCCCGATGTCGCTGAGGTCCTCCCAGCGCTCGATCTCGTCGACGTCACCGCGATCGATGTTCCACAACTGCTCCGTCCGGCGGTAGAAGGCCCAGTACTCGTCCGCCAACTCGACCACAGCCATGACGGCATCGTAAGCCGCTGCCGACAGCGGTCGAGGCTCGATCGAGGTGCGCCGATAACCGGGGTTCGGCGCCTCAGTACGGACGCTCGTATGGATCCCAGGTCGGAGGGCAGAACCGGTACTCCTTCGTGATGTCGATGCTCTCGACGTTGCGGACCAGTTCGAGGTGGCACTCGACGATGCCCACGGCAACGAGCAGGTCCTTGTTGTCTTCACGCCATGCGTCGTCCCCGGCAGCCTTGTCCATCAGGTCCCACCAGTCCGCCTCGGTGAGCCAGAGGATGCGGCCATCGGGGAGCTGATAGCCCCGACCGATCGTCGTGCTCGGGTTGGGCGGTCGCAGCATGTTGACGACGGAGCAGACCTCTTCCACGTGGTAGCCGCCCGTTGCAACGAGTTTGGGGACAACCTCGGAGATCTCGACACAGTCGTCGGCATGCGCGGTCGCGGCGAGGCCGCTGAAGGTCGCCGCCACGGTGGCCCCGATGGCGACGCGGCGAAAGGTTCGATTGATCATGACGGTGCTCCTTGATCGAAAGGGAAGATGACGGCGTCAGCTTCAATCGCCGCCCTTGCGCATTCCTTGCGACGGAAGCGCGCGCCCGACGTCGCCGTATCAGTCCGGGCGATCGAGTCTCATGTTGTGAGGACTACTGAGTCTGGGGGTCATGTCACTTCTACTGCTTGGTCGAGTCGCAGTGCAGGATCGACTGGGTCGACCGCTGACGATTCCGGGGATCAAGGCCCGGGCGCTTTTGGCTCTGCTCGTGCTGCGGGCCAACCAACATGTCCCGACCGACCAGCTCGAGGACGAGCTGTGGGACGGTGTCCCGCCGCGGGGAGCCCGCTCGACCATCCAGGCGCATGTCTGCCGGTTGCGGTCCGTGCTCGGGGCGGCGGGCGGGTCGACGAGGCTCGAGGGCGGTGCGGGCGGCTACGAGTTGCGGGTCGACTCGGCCGCGATCGACGTGTGCCGGTTCGAGGCCCTGGCGGGGCAGGGCAGCCAGCTGTTGAGCCACGATGCCGCGGCCGCGGCCGATCTGTTGTCCCGAGCCCTCGACGAATGGCGTGGTCCGGCATTACAGGATGTCCGTCAGGTTCCCACGCTGTACCTGGAAGCGCAGCGTCTGGACGAGCTGCGGCTGGCCACCATGGAGACGCGCCTCTCCGCCGAGTTGGAGGCGGGCAGCCACGGCATGGTGGTGGGTGCGCTGCGACGGCTGGTCGACGAGCACCCGTACCGGGAGCGGCTGCGGGGACTGCTGATGGTCGCGTTGTACCGGTCGGGACGACAGGTCGAAGCACTCCGCGCCTATCGGGCCGGGTACCGCGCGCTCGCCGAGATCGGTGTCCAGCCGGGCCGTGAGCTGCGCGCGCTGGAGGAGGCGATCACCCGTGAGGATCCGGCGCTGAGCCTGCCCACGCCCTCGGTCGCGCCAACTCGACCGCTCCACGTCGCGGCCGGACGCGGAAGCGGAGGCGGTGACGTCCGGCCGAGCGACCGCCCGGTCGTGCTCATCGAAGGACCGCAGGCGGCCGGCGTTGTGGACGCGCAGGTCAGCGCGGCCCGCGGAGCGGGCCGGCTGGTGCTGCGTGGCCGCGCCCAGGCAACCGGGGGACGTCCGTATCACTGTGTTGCCGAGGCGCTCGCCCCCTTGCTCGAGGGTGCGGTCGAGTCGGAGCTGGCCGCCGCGCTGGCGCCGATCGTCGCGGCCGTGCCTCCGGTGCACGGGTCCGATCCGGCCTTTCAACGGTTCCAGGCGTTCGAGGCGGTGGTTGAGCTGCTGGCGGCCCGTACGGCCACCGCACCGCTCTTGGTCGTACTCGAGGACATCGACGAAGCGGGAGCGTCGACCTTGGACCTGATCGAGCATCTCGCCCGTCGCGGAGGCGACGCCGCCTGCAGCTTCGTGTTGGCGCGTGCCGCGGCCAACTCGGGCACCGCCGTTGACGCCCGGCTGATCCGGCTCGAGCGTGACGGCCTGATGCACCGGGTCTCGTCGTGGTCCGAAGACGAATTGACCACCTCGGGCCCGACCAGCGGCGACTGCTCGACAACGGTCGACCCGGCCGAGCTCGCCGCCGACGCCTTCGATCACGCGGCCCGGCTGTCGGCGCGCGCTGGGGATGACGCTCTGGCGCGCTTGGGCTTCGAAGAAGCGGCCGGCCACTATCGGGCCGCCCTCGCCGCGGTCGACTTCACGGCGGCCCCGTCTACCGTGCGGCGGGCCGAGCTGCACCTCGCCTTGGGCCGGGCTTGCCACGCCGCCTACCAGCTCGACGACGCCCTCGCCGCGTTCGGCCGTGCGGCCTCGTGTGCCGCCGACGTTGGTGACGCCTACCTGCTCGGCGAAGCGGCGGTCGGAGTTGCCACCGCGACCGAGTTCGGCATGGCTGATTCCCGGATCGAGGCACTGCTCACGGCCGCCCTCGAAGCATTGCCCGCAGACGCCCCGGCGCGAGTCGAGCTCCTCGCCGGCCTGGCCCGCACGACTCCGGGGCATACCCAGTCGGCGATCGAGCGGGTCCGACAGGCCGTCGAACTCGCTCGACGCCTCGCGGCACCGCGCCCGCTGACGATCGCGCTCGCCACCGACATCTTGGTCAGCTGGGGTCCCGGCCGGGTCCGCTCCCGCCTCGCCGAGATCGACGAGGTCATCGGTCGCGCCACCGACCTCGACATGATTGAGCTCGCCATCGAGGCGCGCGCCTGGCGGGCCGCCACCCTCGACCAGCTCGGCCTCTACCGACCGGCCCACAACGAGCGGGCGATCGTGCAACAGTGGGCCGAGCGCAGTCGGCGACCGTTCTTCGTCGCCCTCGCCGCGATGATGACCATCGCCGAGCACCTGCGGCACGGACGCATCCACGCCGCTCAGGCCGCGCTGCTCGATCTGCCTGATGGTGCCGACACGGGCGCGAACTTCTCCGCCGCATTCGCCGCCCAGCTGTTCCTCCTGCGGCGACAACAACAACGCGTGCACGAGTTCATCCCGTTGCTCGACGGACTCGCCGGCGACCCCACGGCCCCCGCCGCGTGGCACGCCGCCCGCATCGTCGCCCTCGCCGAGACGGGTGATCCCGCCGCCGGCGACCTCCTCACGGGCGCCGTGGCCCGGCTCGGCGAAATTCCCTACGACTGGTTGTGGCTGGCCACCGTGGCCCTCCTCGCCGACGCCTGCATCCGCCTCGGCGACCGTGACGCAGCCGCCGAGCTCTACCGTCGGATGTCGCCCCATGGCGACCACACCGTGATCATCGCCCACGGGATCGCGTCACTCGGTCCCGTCGCGGCTCGGCTCGCCGCCCTCCGTCGACTCAACCCTGGGGCGGCGACCTCAAATTGGATGCACCCCTCTGAAGTCGCCTGATTCTGGCGACGACCGTGAGGATGCCCGCCCGGCCGCCGCAAGGAACCCGCAAGCGCCTCGATCGAGGCTGGCATCCACACCCAAACGACAAAGGAGACCGATCATGATCAACCGAACGCTTCGCCGCCTCGCCCTGGGCGCGGTCGTGGCGACAACAGCACTCGGCACCTTCGCCGCCAACGCCGCGCACGCCGACACGCTCCCCGGCAACACACCTTCGACTCCGTTCCCGGCCTCGGCGTACGGCAACGGTTGCTCGGTCCCCGGTCCCAACGTGCTGCTCGACCAGAGTCCTCCGCTCGTCGATCCCTCTCCGTGGGCGGCACCGTGGGTGTTCATCGTCAACTTCCGTCCGGCATGCGACCTGCACGACGCCGGGTACGACGGCGGAATCGTGTTCGATCCGATCAACGGCGGGGTGATCGACACTCGAGCGATGTCACGCCGCACGATCGACGACCGCTTCTACAACGACCTGCTCACCAGCTGCAACCGGCAGATCGGCTGGAACGCGCCGGCCGCCCGGGCCCAGTGCTACACGATCGCCAGCACCTACTACCTTGCCGTGCGCGCCGCAGCATCGTTCCGGTTCGACGCCAATCCCGCCGTCGCCGGGGTCCAGTCAGTCGGCACCCGACTGAACAACTAG
>JBKOUV010000136.1:0-16970 GCA_046723555.1 Actinomycetota bacterium
CGGCCGTGCGGGGGTTGCCGCGGCCGTTGCGGGCGTGTCTGCGATGTCAATCAGTTTACCAACGCGGGCCCTTCGCCTGGCGGACTTCGGGCCGTTCTGTCGGTCGCGAGCGGTCATTTCACGCCGGTGTCGCCACGCAGAACGGGCGACCGTCAACGGTGCCTCGCGACCCGAACTTCGATCCGTTCCACGGTGACACCGGCGACGTCGAGCAGCCGCTCCCGCAGGTTGTCGGCGAGCAGGCGGACCTGGGTCGCCCAGGCCGGTTCATCGACCTCGACGAGCAGTCCGCCGCGCTCGAGTCGCACCGGCCGGACGTGCGCGGCGATGGCCTCGCCAACCGCGTCATCCCACTGCCCGAAGACACCGCGGACCTCACCGCGCCCGGCGCCGCCCTGGAGCGAGCGGACGACGTCGTCGAGCGCCTCGGTGAGGGCGATCGGATCGTCGCCGGCGCCGGTCACGGGACGCCCGCTGACACCGGCTCGCTGATCGTGCCCCGCTTGATCCGCACGACCCGCTGCGGAGCAGCCGCTGGCGGGATCGACCCGGCGGTGGTGATCACGATCTGTCCCGCGGGGAGGTGGCCGAGGAGCGCGCTCCCCCGGCCGGCGTCGAGCTCGGACAGTACGTCGTCGAGGATGAGCACAGGTGTCGAGCCGGTGCGGTCGGTGATCAGCCGGTGGGCCGCCAATCGCAGCGCGATCGCCAGCGTGCGCTGCTCGCCCTGCGATGCGTGGGTGCGAGCCGGCAGACCGGAAACCGTGAGGGTCAGCTCGTCGCGATGGGGTCCGACGGTCGAGACCCCGTGCCGGAGATCGGCACGCCGAGCTTCGGCCAGGGCCATGGCGAGGCCGATCCGGCGCCACGGAGGGTCGTACGTCAGCCCGATCGCGGTCGAGTCGGCGGCGAGGTGGTCATAGGCCTCGGCGACGAACGGCTCAAGCCGGGCGACGAGCGTGGCCCGGGCGTGCCCGAACTGCTCGCCGACCTCGACCAGCTTGGCGTCCCACACTTCCAGTGTTCTCGCCGCGTCCTCGTCGAGCCGGCCAGCGGTCTGGCGCAACAGCACGTTGCGTTGTCGCACGACGCGGTCGAGCTCCCGCCGGCTGGCGTCGTATTTGACGGCCAAGGCGACGAGGGTGTCGTCGAGGAAGCGACGGCGCTCGGCGGGCCCGCCCTTGACCAGGGTGAGGTCGTCCGGCGAGAACACCGTCACCCGCACCACCCCGAGGAGGTCCCGGGCGCGAGACAGCCGCTGGCGGTTCACTTGCACGCGGTTGCGGCCGGCCGGCCCGAGCTCGGCCTCGATCTCGGAGACCCGCCCATCCGTGTCGCGGACCTGCGCCCGGAGCACGGCTCGCTCCGCGCCCAGACGCACTAGCGCATCCGGTGAAGCACCGCGGAAGCTGGACAGCGTGGCCAAGTACGCCATCGCCTCGACGAGGTTGGTCTTGCCATGTCCGTTGTCGCCCACGATCAGCGTCGTTCCGGCGACCGGCGCGAACCGGGCCTCGTGGTAGTTCCGGAAGTCGAGGAGCTCGAGCCGCTCGATGATCACAACGCTCGCCGGTGCGTCAGGGCACCCGCACCGGCATCAGGAGGTAGAGGTAGTCGTCGCGGCCGACGGCGCGGATGACCGCCGGCTTCATCGGGTCGAGCGTCGAGAGCGTGACCTCCTCGGTGTCAACGGCGTCGATGCCGGCGGCGAGGTAGTCGGGGTTGAACGCGACCGTCATCTCGGTGCCCTCGTACGTCGCGTCGATCTCCTCGCTGGCGTTACCGACATCCTGGGTGATCGCGGTGAGCTGCAGCGTGTCACCGCCGAGCGCGAGCCGGACCGGTGTTGCGTCCTGGGCCAGCAACTTGACCCGACGCAGCGCCTCGAGCAACGCCTCCCGTCCGACCGTGAGCGTGTTCGGGTACGACGGGGGCAGCAGGTTGCGGTAGTTCGGGTACTCGCCCTCGATCAGTCGAGTCGTCAACCGGGTGCTGCCCGTTTCGAACACGGCGTCGCGGGCCCCGAGTCGGACCCGGAGGTCGTCGGCTGTGGCGAGCACGCGCTGCAGTTCGTTCAGCGCCCGGCTGGGCACGAGCACCTTCTGGCCCCCCGTGAGCATCTCGTTCTCGGGCAGCTCGCGGACCGCCAGGCGGTACGAGTCGGTGGCCACCATCCGCACACAGTCGTCCTCGGCCGCGATCAGCACGCCGGTGAGCACGGCGCGGGCGTCGTCGGTGCTGGCGGCCCGAACGACCTGACGCAGGGCTTCGGCGACGGCCGCGGACGGCAACGTGACCGCCTCGGCCGAAGGCTCGGACTGCACCGGATAGTCGTCGAGACTCAGCGGCCGGATCGAGAAGTTGGACCGGCCGGCGCTGATGTGGAGCTCCTCGCCGGCGAGATCGACGTCGACCGCTCCGACGGGCAAGGAGCGCACGATCTCGGCAACGAGCCGAGCCGGCACGACGACGGCACCGTCGCGCTCGCCCCCCACCTTGACCGTCAGCCGGATCGACAGTTCGAGGTCGGTACCGGTGACGCACAGCTCGTCACCGTGGACCTCGAGGCGGAGCCCAGACAGCACTGGGAGCGTCCCGGTCCGGCTCGTCGCGGCTCGCCCAGCGGTCGCCAACGCATCGGCCAGAACGTCTCGCTCACATCGGAACTTCACAGCAGGGCCCTTTCCCCGTCGAGGTCATAGATCAGGTCATAGCAGTAGTAGGCGTTGTGGATTGGGGATAACTCGTCGTCCGGGCAGCGTAGAGCAGGGGTGCGCGATCGGCGGGTTGTCCACCGCCATCCACTGCGGCCAAGTCACGTCGCTGTAGTTCTGGGGACAACCGCCGGTTGTCCACCCGGTGACGGGGCGGTGTCCACACGGTGTGCGGGAGATGCGCGGCCTGCGGCAGCCGCCGCTCATGAGTTCAGGCGCTGCAGCAGGTCGGTCACCTGGTCGTAGATCTGCTTGCGCTCACTCATCAGCCGCTGGATCTTCTCGACCGCGTGGATCACCGTCGTGTGATCCCGGCCACCGAAGATGCGGGCGATTCCCGGATAGCTCAGGTCGGTCTGCTCGCGGAACACGTACATCGCGATCTGGCGCCCGGTGACGAGCGGTCGCTGCCGGCTCTTGCCCTTCAGCGCGGCGACCTCGAAGCCGAGGATCGACGCGATCTCGTCGAGCAGCTCGCTGTCGGTGCGCCGGCGCGGCGTCGCCTCGCGCAGCAGGTCGGCGAGCAGGTGCTGCGCCATCTCGGTGGTGATCGGGACGCGGTTGAGGCTGGCGAAGGCGGTGACGCGGATGAGCGCGCCCTCGAGCTCGCGGATGTTCGTCGAGATCTTGCTGGCGATGAACTCGAGCGTCTCGTCGGGAACCCAGACCCGGTCACGTTCGGCCTTGTTGCGCAGGATCGCCAGCCGGGTCTCGAGGTCGGGCGGCTGGATGTCGGTGATCAGCCCCCACTTGAACCGGCCGCGCAGACGTTCCTCCAGCGTCGGGATGGCGTCGGGGATGCGGTCCGACGAGATCACGATCTGTTTGTTGGCGCCATGCAGGGAGTTGAACGTGTGGAAGAACTCCTCCTGCAGACCTTCCCGGTTCTCGAGGAACTGGATGTCGTCGATCAGCAGCACGTCGATGTCGCGGTACCGGCGCTTGAACGCGGCGTTGGTGTTGGTCCGGATGGCGTCGACGAACTCGTTCAGGAACGTTTCCGTGGACACGTAGCGGACTTCGTGATGCTGGTAGTTCAGGTGGAGGTAGTGCCCGATGGCGTGGAGCAGGTGGGTCTTGCCGAGGCCCGCGGGACCGTAGATGAACAGCGGGTTGTACGACCGCGCCGGCATCTCGGCGACCTGGAGCGCGGCGGCGAGGGCGAACTGGTTGGAGCCGCCCTTGACGAAGGTCTCGAACGTGTACCGCGGGTTCAGCCCGGCGCCGTCGATGTGCACCCATCCGTCGTCGCCGGTGGGCAGCCGGCCGTCGACCGGGGCCCGGGCCGGTTGGAGCGGACGGTCGTCGTGGTCGAGACCCTCGCCTCCCCCACGGGCGTCGACGACGATGTCGAGCGCACAGCCGGGAGCGACGATCGAGTCGAGGGCCTCGCTGACGAGCGGAAGGTAACGGGTGAGGATCCGATCCTTGACGTGGTTGCTCGGTACCCGGATCTCGAGGTGATCACCATTGGCCTCGATCGGAACGACGTCCTGAAAGGTCGAGTACCAGACGGCGTCGGTGAGCTGATCTCTCAGATGCTGGGCGACCTGTGTCCACACCTGATCCTGGTCGCTCACCTGTGCGCTCCTACTCCAGACCTCGAGCCGATCCACACATTGTCCACAAGTTGTGGAAAGCCGCTGGTACTTCGGCCGAGTGATCGAACCTACCACGCCGACGAACGGTCTTCGCACGGCCGGAATGCCGGTCTCCCGGATGGTTGCTACCGGTATTCAGGGGGCCGTAGCCTTGACTGGTCGGCACTCGACGGCGCCGGTACGACACGTCGGTCAGTGATGTCTCTGCTCACCGAGGTAAAGGTCGTCTTCCGTCATGCCGCCGCCGTTCGTCGCTCAACCATGAATCTCCGGAGTTGCCGTGAAGCGCACCTTCCAACCCAACACCCGCCGGCGGGCTCGCAAGCACGGGTTTCGTGCTCGCATGCGCACACGCGCCGGTCGGGCGATCATCAGGGCTCGCCGGCTGAAGGGCCGCGCCCGGCTCTCGGCTTGACAGTCGGTCGACTGCACGAGCAACGAGCATTCGAGCGGTTGACCCGCGATGGCGTCCAATCCCGCACCCAGTACCTCTGGTGTCGCTACCTTCCCGAACCCGGGATCGTGCCGCCGCGGGTCGCGTACTCGGTCGGGCGTTCGGTTGGTACCGCGGTCGTGCGCAACCGGGTGCGCCGCCGCCTCCGGGGGGTGGTCACCGCGATCGCCGGATCGCCCCTGCTCCCCCACGGCTGGCTGCTGGTCGGCGCCCGACCGGTCGCCGCGGAACGTACGTTCGATGAGCTTCGCGAGGACGTGCGTGTGATGCTGGGCGCGATGGCCGGCACTCACCAGTCGAGTGACCAAGGGGCCCGACGATGACCGCTGAGCACGCCGTCGCCGAACCCGCCGCGGTCGTCCAGTCATCCCGACTCGTCAGGGCGGTGGACTGGTACCAGCGGGTGATGGAGGGCCGGCCTTCACCGTGCCGCTTCACCCCGTCGTGCTCGACCTACGCCCGCGAGGCGCTCACCGTCCACGGCACTCGGCGCGGCCTCTGGTTGACAGTTCGCCGGCTGCTGCGTTGCCGCCCGTTCGGACCTTCGGGGTTCGATCCTGTGCCTGAGGTTCCCGAGGAGCGCTGACCCGGTGTTCGAGATCCCCGCCTCGTTGCTCGCCTGGCTGTACAGCCTGGTCTCCAACTACGCCATCGCGATCGCCCTGATCGCCGTGGTCGTGATGGTGATCATCACCCCGCTCACGCTGAAGAGCACCAAGGGCATGCTCGAGATGCAGCGGCTGGCTCCGGACATGCGTCGACTGCAGCAGCAGTACCGCAACGACCGCCAGAAGCTCAACGAAGAGATGATGAAGCTCTATCAGGAGCACAAGGTCAACCCGATGTCTTCGTGTCTCCCGCTGCTGGCCCAGATGCCGGTGTTCATCATCATGTTCCGGGTGCTGCACGGGCTGACGTATCAGCCGGCCGGCGCGTCGAACGTCATCGCCAACGGCGTGCTGGCGGCGGCGAACCAGCCGACCCACGACGCCCTGGGGTTCGTCCCCCGCTACATCTCGCACGACACCGACCTGTACCAGTCGTTGTTCGGCAAGTTCGAGATGAAGTCGTTCGGGATCGATCTGGCGATCTCGCCGGTGGAGGCCTTGAGCCGAGGCATTGGCACCGGGCTCATCTACGCCGTGCTCGTCGTCATCCTCGGCGGGCTGTACTTTCTACAGCAGCGAATGGTGGCCGCCCGGGCCGCGGTGAGCCCGACGATGTCACCGCGGCAGCAGAAGCTGATGCAGTACCTGCCCGTCGCCTTCGCCTTCTTCCAGATGTTCTTCCTCACCGGGCTGGTCATCTACTACTCGGCGCAGGCGGTTCTGCGCATCGGGCAGCAGGCGTACATCACACGGCGGTTCTACGGGCACGAGGAGGCGCTCGGCCGCCAGGCGCAGCGCGCCGGCGAGCAGGCTCGTGAGCTCGCCAAGCAGGATGGCGGGGGAGGTGGGATCTTCGCCCAGGCGCGCCGCGACCTTTCCTCCCCCAAAGGAGGTGGCGGCGACGGCGGGGGTTCCAGCGGCAACGGTGCCAAAGTCGCCACGGACGGCGAGGCCGCGCCCGTGCGGGCGACGAGTCGCACCGGCGGCGGGTCGAAGCGGACGACCCCGCCGAAGAACCGACCCACGCCCTCGGGTAAGGCCCCCTCCTCCCGTCCGCGATCGGGCCCGCCGTCGGGCCGGCCCGGAGGACAGCGCGCCAAGAGTGGCAGCAAGCGGCGGCGGTGACGGCGTAGGAACGGAGTGGATTGATGGAGTGGGTGGAGACGACGGCACGGACGCGCCAGGAGGCGACGGAGTTGGCCCTCGATCAGCTCGGCGTCGTGCTCGAAGAGGCAGAAGTCGTGGTACTCGAAGAGCCTCGGCCGGGGTTGTTCGGCCGGATGCGGGGCGAGGCGAGGGTGCGGGCGCGGGTCCGCCCGGCGCCGGTTCGG
This sequence comes from Actinomycetota bacterium, assembly GCA_046723555.1. GTDB lineage: Bacteria > Actinomycetota > Acidimicrobiia > Acidimicrobiales > Ilumatobacteraceae > JALZMG01. Next base: position 6,709 of record JBKOUV010000136.1, read on the forward strand.
CCGAAGCAGGAGCGTCGGCGGGGCGGCCGCAACCGTCAAGCGTCGGGCGCTGGCAAGAGCGCGGCGCCCGAATCGTCGCCGGCCGCGGTCGAGGACACCACCACCGCTGGCGCTGGCGGCGGTGACGGCGACCGTCGCGCGCGCCGCCGCCGCGGCAGCCGCGTGGGCGGACGGTCAAACTCCGATCGTGGGGCCGACCGCGCCCCTGCCTCCCCGTCCACCGTCAACCCAGGAGAGACCGCCATGTCCAGCGACGAGCAGTTATCCGACGACGCCGCCTCGGCGGTCGCGATCGACGACGTCCGCGATGCGGCGGTGCAGTTCGTCGCCGGGCTCACCGACGCCTTCGGGTTCGAGGCGACGGTCGACGCGCGGGTCGACGGGAGCGAGATCGAGGTCCAGGTCTCCGGCGCGTCGCTCGGACTGCTCATCGGACCCGGCGGCCGCACCCTGCTCGGGATCCAGGACCTCGCCCGCGTGGCCGCTCAGCGCCGCCTCGGTGACCACGACACTCGGCTGCGCGTGGACGTCGCTGGATATCGCGAGAAGCGTCGGCTCGCCCTCGAGCGGTTCGCCGCGACGGTCGCCGAGCAGGTGAAGGAAACCGGCGTCGCGCGCTCGCTGGACCCGATGCCGTCGGCCGATCGGAAGGTGCTCCACGACGCCTTGGCGGAGATCGACGGGGTCGTGAGCCGCTCCGAAGGTGAGGAGCCTAACCGCCGGGTCATCGTCGCGCCCGGCTGATCGAACGCGGTCCGGCGATTGGGCGACGAGGAGCACCGTCCGGCCGCGCCCGTCGCAGACCGCGCCCTCGTCGAGGCGCTGGCCGAGTCGCAGCGGTTGGGGATGCTTGGCGACCGGCCGGTCGGTGACGTCATCGAGCACGCCCTCGCCTTCGTCGGTGCACTCGAGGACGTCACCGGAACCGTCGTCGATCTCGGCAGCGGAGGGGGGGTTCCGGGGCTCGTCATCGCGCGGGCCCGCCCGGACCTTCGCCTCGTTTTGGTTGATCGCCGCGCCCGCCGAACCGATCACCTTCGCCGGCTCGTCAGACGCCTCGGCATCGAAGATCGCGTCGAGGTCCTCGCCGTCGACGCCGCCGAGGTGCGGACGCACCTCCCCTTGCCGGCCGACGCGGCGGTCGCCCGCGGATTCGGACCGCCCGGCGCGACGCTCCGCGCCGCCGGGGCACTCCTCGTTCCGGGCGGCCTGATCGTGGTGAGTGAGCCGCCGGCGACCGACCGCAGCCGACGATGGCCGCCGGCCCTCCTCCTCGCCGTCGGGGTCGTTGCGGTCCCCCACCGCGACCATCGAGTCGCCGTGTTCCGCGTGGTTCAGCCGCCGAGGTAGTGGTCACCGAGGCCGTAGCGGGCCTTCATCGTCGCGTAGCGCTGGAACGCCCAGTCATCGAGCTCGGCGGTGAGATGTCGGTCGAGCAGCGGGACCAGTTCGTCGCGTAGAAAGCGGCCGCGCGCCATCCATTGGTAGTAGCTCCGACCGCCGTGCGAGTACGGCCCGTAGAGCCGGCTCTCGGGTAGCCGGTCGGTCAGCCACTCGAAGATTCGCACGTGCCGGGTGTGCATGCGGAGAGTGATGTGCGGCTGGCGACCGTCTCCGCCGAAGTGCCCTTCGCCGATCAGCAACCCGACAAGGTAGCCCGCCTCGAACTCGCTCAGGGCTGTCATTGCCCAGTGAGCCTAGCCAGATGGCGAGTTGTTTCACCGTCAAGATTCACGTGGAACATGAGGGTTTGTCGGGCGAGGTGCTTGACCTTGGTCGGCGGGCGCGTCAGGCTGTGCACTGGCGGTCCGGGCCCGGTCCGCTGCGGGCGCGACCAAGGACCGAGTTCCGAGACGTTGAGACCTCGATGACGCTTCCCGACGAAGTGGTACCGATGGCGGTCGACGCCGAGCCGCCCGCGCCCGTTGGTCGGCCACTCCCCCGGGTGATTGCCGTCGCCAACCAGAAAGGGGGCGTGGGCAAGACGACGACCTGCATCAATCTCGGGGCCTGCCTGGCCGAGCTCGGCCAGCGCACGCTGATCATCGACCTGGACCCTCAGGGAAACGCCACCACCGGGCTCGGAATCGAGAATCGCGGGCTCGAAACGTCGATGTACCACGTGCTGATGCACGACGTCCCGTTGGAGAACTGCATCGAGCCGACGGACGTGAAGCGCCTGTTCGTGGCGCCGGCCAGCCTCGACCTCGCCGGCGCCGAGATCGAGCTGGTGCCGGCGTTCAGTCGGGAGACCCGGCTGCGACGGGCGATCGCCGGGCTCATCGACGACTACGACTACGTGTTGATCGACTGTCCCCCATCGCTCGGCCTGCTCACCGTGAACGGCCTCAGTGCAGCCAGCGAGGTGCTGGTCCCGATCCAGTGTGAGTACTACGCGTTGGAGGGACTCGGTCAGCTGCTCCGCAACGTCGACCTGGTCCGCCGCAACCTGAACCCGGAGCTGGAGGTCAGCACGATCGTGTGCGTGATGTACGACGCCCGGACCAAGCTCGGCGACCAGGTGATCAGCGAGGTTCGCGACCATTTCGGCGACAGGGTTCTGCGGACGGTGGTCCCCCGTTCCGTACGGCTCTCGGAGGCGCCGTCGTTCGGCCAGCCGATCACCACGTTCGACCCCCGGTCCAGGGGTGCCATCGCCTACCGCGACGTCGCCAAGGAGGTGCATGATGAATCGACGCAGCGGGTTGGGTAAGGGCATCACCTCGCTCATCCCCCTCGCCGACACCGCTCCCGCCGACGCCGGAGGGCCCCCGACGCTGGTGGAAGTGCCGGTCGCCGACATCACTCCGAACCCCCACCAGCCCCGCGTCCACTTCGACGAGGAGACCCTCGGAGAGCTGGCCGCCTCGATCGCTCAGCTCGGGGTGCTTCAGCCGCTCCTCGTTCGCTCGGTCCCGGGTGGCTATCAACTGATCGCCGGTGAGCGGCGCTGGCGTGCCGCCCAGCGGGCCGGGCTGGCGACGGTGCCCGCGGTGGTGCGGGAGTCCGACGACGTGAGCGCGGTCGAGCAGGCGTTGGTCGAGAACCTGCACCGCGACGATCTGACCCCGCTCGAGGAAGCGGCCGCGTTCCAGCAGCTGATCGAGGACTTCGAGCTGACCCACGACGAGGTCGCCCGGCGGGTCGGCAAGAGCCGTTCGGCGATCACCAACACGTTGCGGTTGCTCGGGCTCCCGCCGGCGGTGCAGCACCTGCTCGCCGACGGGCGCCTGTCGGCGGGCCACGCCCGGGCCCTGCTCGGCACGCCCGACCGAGCGCTGCAGGAGCGGCTGGCCAAGCAGGCGGCCGCCGAGGGCTGGTCGGTCCGGGTGGTCGAGGAGGCCGTGCGGGGTGGGGGAGAGCCGGCACCAGCGCCCCGCGAACGCCGCCCCGCTCCGATCGACGGCGCGGGGATCAGCGAGGCGACACAGCTACGGCCGCCCGGCCTGCTCGAGCTGGAGCAACTGTTGACCGATCTCCTCGACACCCGGGTGGGCGTGCAGATGGGCGCCAAACGGGGGAAGGTGACGATCGAGTTCGCCGACCTCGAGGACCTCGAGCGGATCTACCGGCTCATCGCAGGCGAGCGCTGAGCGCCTCGCCAGAGCGGCGCTGACCAGGGAAAACGGCGATATCCACAGGGTTTTCCCCTCGCTGTGTGTAACCGTGGAGATGAGGTCAAGTCCTTCGACTCGACGTCGAGGGTTCAGGCTGGAGACAACGAGTGGGGGAGCGGCGACTCGACCCACGCGGCGAGGGCCTCGACGACGGCATCGCTGAGGTCGGGCGTGGCGTCGACCAGCCGCTGGACCGGCCCGATCGAGCACACGACCGCGGTCATCCGCGTTTCCCGCAACACGGCTAGCCGCATCCCGGCGATTCGGGTCGCCGGCAATCGGGTGATCCCGGCGAAGTGGTGGACGAGCCTGGTCGCGAGCGCCTGCCCTCCAGCGGACTCGAAGCCGGCGGTGGCGTAGTAGGCGACGGTGCAGAGGTCGTCGGGGCGGGCCTCGAAGCCGATGTAGGCGGTCGCTCCGTACCGGTTGGCGGCGGCGGCCTGGACCGACGGATCGAGCTCGTCCACCGAGATGACCCGGGCGCCGCGCTGGCGGAGGCTCTGCGCCACCTGCCGGGCGAGCGCCCCGAGCCCGCCGAACTGGCCGACGACGACGCGCAGCTCGTGCAACGAGGGGACCGATTGGAGCCGTTCGAGCTCACGCAGCGTGGCGACGCCCGGGCCGCTTCCGGTCCGGGCGCCGTTGATCTCCAAGGCTCGGGCGGTGCCCGGTCCAAAGATCCCGTCGACCTCGAGGCCGCAGTTGCGCTGAAAGTCTTCCAGCGCGCGCGCCGTCGCCGGTCCGAAGATGCCGTCGATCCGCCCGCAGTCAAAGCCGAGCCGTCCGAGCGAGGCCTGCAACGCGCCGACGTCATCGCCGCGCAAGAACGGGGCGACCAATCGCAGGGGCCGATCGCCGAGACCCCACGACGCCTCGACCAGGGCAAGCCAGGTCGGTTCGTCGCATGCGCCGTGGTCATGCAAGCCGCGATGGCGCTGGAACGCCCGCACGGCGGCTTCGGTTGCCGGGCAGTAATGGCCGCCCTCGGCGCCGGCGGGGCCGAACCCGGCAGCGCCGAGCCGGCGCTGCAGGTCGCGGACGGCCTCGCCGCGCTGACCGACGGTCAGCGGGAAGTAACGAGGAATTCGTCGAGCTCCTGGAGCAGTTGGGACTTGCCCTTGGCACCGACGAGGCGCTTGTGCACCTCGCCGCCGGAGAAGACCAACAGGGTCGGGATGCTCATCACGTTGTAGCGCATCGCCAGCTCGGGGTTGTCGTCGACGTTGACCTTGGCGACGACGGCCTGGTCAGACAGCTGGTCGGCGAGCTCACCGAGGATCGGGGCGATGACCTTGCACGGACCACACCACTCGGCCCAGAAGTCGACGATGACGGGCTTGTCAGAACCGACGACCGTCTCGTCGAAGGTGGTGGTCGAGAGGTTCACGATGGTGGCCATTGGTGGCATCTCCGGGGGTTTGGCCTTGTTCGGCGTGGCGAGTGTACAGAAGTGGAACCGTCGGCGGGGCCGACTCATTCCCGCACGATCTTCGTACTGGTGTTTGAACTAGGCGGGCGTCAGTGACGTGCTTCGAGCCAGCGTTCGGCGTCGATCGCCGCCATGCAACCGGAGCCGGCCGCCGTGACCGCCTGCCGGTAGGTGTGATCCTGGACGTCGCCGGCGGCGAACACGCCGTCGATGTTGGTCGCCGTCGAGCCCGGCGCGGCGATGAGGTAGCCGTTCTCGTCCATGTCGAGGACACCGGCGAAGAGGTCCGTGTTGGGACGGTGGCCGATGGCGACGAAGAGCCCGGTGACCGGCAGCGTCGTCCGCTCCCCGGACTTGACGTTCTCGATCACCGCGCCTTCCAGACGGTCCGTGCCGAGCAGCTCGACGACCACGGAATCCCAGATGAACTCGATCTTCGGGTTGGCGAACGCGCGTTCCTGCATGATCTTCGAGGCCCGCAGCGCGTCCCGCCGGTGGATCACGATCACCTTCTCGGCGAAACGGGTCAGGAAGATCGCCTCTTCCATCGCCGAGTCGCCACCGCCGACCACGGCGATCGTCTGGCCGCGGAAGAAGAACCCATCACACGTCGCACACGTCGACAAGCCGTGCCCGATCAGTCGGGACTCGGCCTCCAGGCCGAGCATCAGCGCCTGGGCACCGGTGCTCACGATCACTGATTCGGCCTCGTACATCGTGTCCCGCACCCACACCCGGAACGGGCGACCGGAGAAGTCGACCTTGGTGACCTTCTCGGTGATGAACTCGGCGCCAAAGCGCTCGGCCTGCTCGCGGAACCGGTTCATCAGCTCCGGGCCCATGATCCCCTCGGGAAACCCGGGATAGTTCTCGACGTCGGTCGTCAGCATCAGCTGTCCGCCCGGCTGGTCGCTCGTGCTCGACGGCTCGCCCTCGATGATGAGCGGGGCGAGGTTCGCTCTGGCCGCGTAGACGGCCGCGGTCAGACCGGCCGGGCCGGACCCGACGATGATCACGTTGCGCGCGTTGCTGCCCATGTAGTTCCGATCCGAATGAGTGGGTCAGGCGTCGGGGGGCGGACGCCTTGCCAGTAACAACAGCCCGACCAGGCACAGGATTCCGCCGACGATGAAGTAGCTGAGGTAGACGGCCACCGACCAGTCGAGGCCGAGGTCGAGCAAGGCCTGCACGGCCCGGGTGGCGGCGATCAGGAGGAGGGTGATCGCGACCACGGCGAGCATGGCGGCGAGCAACCCGAAGACGATGGCGCGAGCAGCCCGAACCGCCGGCCTGGTCGCCCGGTCGCGAACCTGACCGACGAGGCGTTCGACGGTGTCGGCGAGCTCGGGCGCCCAGTTCGGATCGGTGAGCGGGTTGACGGCCATGGCGGGCGAGACTAGTTGGCGCCTCGTCTACCCCGATCTGGGCCACCGCATGCGTCGATTCTCGACCCGTCGTTTCTCGACCGATGTGGATCGGCTGGTGAGAACAGATCGGAGGAGCGGCCTACTGCGCCGGCGTGGAGACCAACGGCTTGCAGGTGTGCGCGTCGAGGGCGATGTACTTCTCTGTCCGCCGGTTGTAGAAGATCTCGACGGCGGTGTTCTTGCCGCGGATGGTGAGGACGTAGTGGCCGAGGAAGCGACCGCCGTCGCACCTCGGCGCGGCGTCGTCGGCCGCACGGCCTGTACTCAGCATGCTCGACGCGACCTGCTCCAGCTGGGATGCCGGCCGAGGTACCTGAGCGGCACTGTCCGTTGACGCCGGGGCTCCGGTCGTCGCCGGGGCGACACCTGCAGTCGCTTCGGACGCGGTGCTGGTGCCACCCTCGGCGGCGCGGGTCTCGACGTCTGCGGGCTGGCTGGTGCCGGCGCTTTCGGCGCCACCGCTGAGGACCTCTTGGGTGACCTGGGCACCACCGGCATCGCCGGCAGTGCTGCCGTCACCGCCGCCGTCATCGCCGCGGGTGGCGAGGATGCCGCCGGCGACCACGACCACCAGCGCGGCCGCGGCGCCGATCAACCAGGTGTTCATCCGGCGGCGGCGGAGCGGGCTGACCGATGGGGGAGCGGCGGGCGCGTGTTCGGCGTCGAACGCGTCCAGCGCGGCGTTGATCGCGGCGTCGCGCCGGGCCGGGTTGGGAGGGTCGACGACGGCGAGGGCGCGACGGAGCTCGCGAAGCTGCTCGACCGCCGCCATCACGTCGGGGTCGGCCTCGGCCCGCGCCCGTTCCTCGTCCGTCAGGGCACCGTCGAGATACGCGCTGGCCAGGAGCTGTTGTTCGTCGTTCATGAAGTGCTGGTCGGGGGATTCACAGGTGGTGGTGGTTCGTTGGTTGGACGCCCGGCGAGGGTGTCGCGGTTCCCGAGCGCCTCGGCGAGCTGGCTGCGGCCCCGTGCGATCCGTGACTTGACGGTGCCGACCGGGATCTGGAGGATCTCGGCGATCTCGGCGTAGTCCAGGTCGGCGACGTCGCGCAGCACGACCACGATGCGGAAGTCGTCCCCGAGCACCGCCAGGGCGGCATCGAGCGAGCCGCGGTCGACCACCGCTTCGATCAGCCGTTCCGCGCTCGGGTCGGCCGTTTCGGCAGCCGGTGCGTCGTCGGGCACGGCGTGCAGCGCCGGTCGTCGCCGCCGCCGGCGCAGCTCGTCGAGGGCGGCGTTGGTGGCGATTCGGTACGCCCAGGTCGAGAACGCCGACCGACCGTCGAACTTCGCCAGCCCACGGACGATGCCGATCATCGCCTCCTGGGCGGCGTCGTCGGCGTCGCGATCGGAGCCGGCGATCCGCCGGCAGACGGCGTGGATCCGGTCGTAATGGCGCCGGAGCAGGCGGTCGAGGGCCGAGCGGTCGCCACCCTGGGCGGCGGCCACCAGCTTGCGATCGTCGTCCTCGCCGATGATCCGCCGAGACTACGCCGGAGCTTTTCAGCCGAAGTGGACGTTGCCGAGCGTGCCGCGATAGGGGTTGGCGGACGTGCACCCGCTGTCGGGGCCGATCTCACGGAACAGGATCAACAGGTGGCGGGCGGGCGACGGCGTGGCGACCCGCACGGTTCCCGGTTGCTCGGAGAACGCCCGGTCGCCGATCTGCTCGCCCCAGTCGGCGATCGAAGGCGGCACCGCGCGCGCCGTCGAGGCGAACACGTCGACGGTGTATGGCGCGTTGCCGATGTCGAACGCGAGCGTGCCCGTGGCGGGCCGCGACAGGCTGACGACGAGGCCGACGCCCTCCTTGGCCATGAAGCGGTCGGCGTAGCAGAGAGTCCGCCAGTTCGTCGCCGGATCGTCATCCGCCGTGGCCGCGGCAACCAGGTCGTTGTTCTCCTCCCCGTCACCCTGGGGGTCGTAGGCGGCGATGCTGGCGATCTCGACCGGTCCGGGCGCGGGGCTGCTCCGGCGCGCCGCGGCCGTGGTCGGGGTGCCTTGATCACCTTGTCCACCTTGGCCGCCCGGGTCGTCGTCGGACCCGAGCGTGGCCCACAGCACGAGGGCGACGATGAGGGCCACGAGGAGGAGGCCGCACACGATGATGAGCGATGGCGCAGTGCGCGTCTGCAGGCCCCGCGCCGGGCTTCCGCGCAGGCGCGGTCCGGCAGACGGAGTCGGGTCCTTCGGGCGGGGCGGCCCGGCCGGAAGCGGAGGCGTCGCTTCGCCCGGGATGCGGGGGGCGCCCGGCCGGGTGCGCATCACCGGTCCGGCCGGGCCCGGGCCGGCCGGGATCACCGGCGGTGCCGACAGCGGTGTGCCGTCGACCTCGGGCGGGGGCTCGTCGGCGACCCGCTGCAGCTCGGCGCGCAGCTCGGCGCCGGTCGCCGGCCGATGATTGGGGTTGCGCGCGAGCAGCCGGTGGATCAGGTTCACCAGACCTCGCGGCACGGTCGGGCGCAGCCTCGCCAGGTCGGTCGGGTCCCGTTGCAGGCGGGCAAGGGCGGTGTCGGCATCGGTCTCGCCGAGGAACGGCACGCGCCCGGCGAGGCACTCGTACAGCACCAGCCCGAGGGAGTAGAGGTCGGCTCGCCCGTCGAGCCGCCGACCCCGGACCTGCTCGGGCGACAAGTACTTGGCCGTGCCCATCATCACGTTGTCGCTGGTGAGGTCCTCGCCGGACGGATCGAGGCCCTTGGCGATGCCGAAGTCGGTGAGCAGCACGCGCCCGTCCGGGGTGACGAGGATGTTGCCCGGCTTGACGTCGCGGTGGACGAACCCGGCACGGTGGGCGGCGTCGAGCGCGGCGGCGACGCACACCCCGATGTGGATCGTGAGCTCAGGGCTCAACCTCGTCTGGACGTCGAGCAATTGACGCAAGCTCTTCCCGTCGACGAGCTGCATCACGACGGCCTGGCGGCCGTCTTCCTCGAACACGTCGTGGACGGCGACGATGTTCGGGTGGGTCAGCCGGGCGACGGCGATCGCTTCCCGGCGGAAGCGCTCGGCGACGACGGGATCAGTGGCCAGGCTCGGTTTGAGCCACTTGAGGGCAACCTTGCGGTCGAGGGCGAGGTCGGTGGCCAGCCACACCTCGGCCATCCCACCCTGGGCGAGCCGGCGGTCGAGGCGGTACCGCCCGGCGAGCACGATCGGCTGGTCGCCGCGCGGCGGGGTGGCGCTCGACGTGCTCGTGTCGGGGGGTGGAGAGGTCGACGCCGACATTTCGCCGCGTCACGCTAGTTGCGCCGTCCCCGAATCTCGGGGAGGGTGCCGGTCGGGCGAACGATGCGGCTCGGTCCGCGACCGGCTCTAGGTCCGCTCCTGGAACGCCACTCCGATCGTGCCCCGACCGGCGTGGGCACCGATGACCGGACCGATCTGACCGACGACGATCTCGCCCTCGGCGTACGGCTGGAGCTTGGCGACGAACTCGCCGACGTCGCTCGAATCGGCGTGCAGGACGGCGAGGTTCTCGATCCGACCCTGGTACGACGCGACCTTGTCGATCAGGAAGGCGAGCGCCTTCGTCCGGGTGCGCTGCTTGCCGTGCTGCTCGACCACTCCGTCGGCGACCTCGATGATCGGCTTGATCGACAGCGCCGTCGCCAGCAGCGCCTTGGCGTTTCCGATCCGGCCGCCTTTCTTGAGGTTCTCGAGCGTGTCGAGCGCCCCGAAGACGCGTGTGCGGTCGACGAGCTCTCGCGCCAGCTGCTCGACGGCGTCCAGATCCGCCCCGCCGGCGGCCCGCTCGGCCGCGGCCAGCGCGATCGTCCCCAGGCCGAG
>JBKOUV010000151.1:0-13266 GCA_046723555.1 Actinomycetota bacterium
AGGTGGACGCCTGCTCGCTCCGCTCGAGCGTGAGGCCCGGTCCGCCGGCGAGCAGCTGCGGCCGCTCGTCGGTGAGGACGAACACGTCCGCCTCGACCTGCTGTTCGTCTTCCAGGCCGAGCTGGAGGATGTGGACCGGCACCCACGGGTCGTCGGTGGGGATCGTCGCCATGATCGGCGTGCTGTCGCCGGCGCCCTGGCCGAGCCGCTTCGCCCGCTGGGCGTCGAACTTGGCGGCCATGAACACCGGGCTGCGCTCGGGGTAGAAGTCGAGCACCTCGGGGGCGTCGGGCGTGAGCAGGAACCCGTTCTCCAGCGCCCACTTCCCGACCGCGTCGCCACCGCCCTTGAGCACCGTGATGTCGAGGGCGTCGATCTCGGTTTCCAGGATGATCTCGACGCCGGCCTGGGCAGTGGCAGCCCCGCCACTCAGCTCCCTCGCGTCTGGCGGTATCGGGTTGACCTCGAGGGACAGGCGTTGCAGGGTCCAGTTGCCGCCCTTCTCGACCTTGGTCGGGACGTCGGGCAGCGGCACGATCGAGCCGACCGACTCACCCTCGCCGGTGAACTCGAAGGCCGTGACGTAGCGCTCGACGCCGTCGTTGTAGGCGGCGAGCGTCGTCGTGCGCACCAGCTGGATCGTCCCGTTCTCGCCGATCAGCCCGCCGCAGGCGTCGGCGACCGCCGGCGCCAGGAGCACGGTCGGAATCGCCAGGGTCACGGCGGTCGTCAGTCGCTTCATTTTGCCTCCCGATCTCGTGGGGGTCCGAGTCGATGGAGGTCTGACGTTCGCGACGGCCGATTCGGTTCCCGTCAGCGCAACGCGGTGAGCCCGCCGTCGACGACGAGCGTCTGACCGGTCACGTAGGCGGACTCGTCGGACAGGAGGAAGAGCACGGCGTAGGCGGTCTCCCACCCGGTGCCCTGGCGCCCGAGCGGGACCGGCGTGCGGGCGCGCGACGGCCGCCCTCGCGAGGCCAGCCGGCCGAGTGGAGTGTCCATCAACCCGGGCGCGACGACGTTGGCCCGGATCCCGCGCCGCGACCCTTCCAGCGCGACGTGCCGCATCAGGCCGCCGAGCGCCGCCTTCGAGGCGTCATACGCGGCGATCCGGCTACCCGGCGTGATCCCGGCGACGGACGAGATGAACACGATCGATCCGCCGGAAGCGAGCACCCCGAGCGCGTCCGCGGCGACGAGCGCGGCGCCGCGCAGGTTGACGGCCATCACCCGATCCCACTCTTCGGCATCGATCGCGTCGAGGCCGAGCCGCCCGCCGATGCCGACGTTGTAGACGATCCCGTCGAGCGACCCGGCGATCATCCCGTCGATCTGCTCAGGCCGGGACACGTCGGCCACGACCGCCGACGCCACGCCCCCGTCGGCCACGATCTGCCGCACGGTCTCGTCCACGCTCGCCCGATCGCGGTCGGCGCCCACCACCTCGGCGCCCTCGCGCGCACAGAGCCGCGCGATCGCCCGCCCGTTGCCGATCGGCGGATCGTCGACACCGTGGTCGTCCTGGCCCGCCCCGACGACGAGCACGCGCCGGCCGGACAGGCGACCACGACCCGGCGCCGATCCCACCGACTCGGCCGGCGGCGCGGCGACGTCATCGTCACTCATCCGGGTCCTCCACCTCGACGTCGAACGTCTCCAGGAAGCGGGAGACGGCCATGTAGTAGCCGATGGTCATCACCAGCTCCTGCAACTCCCGCACCGAGAGTCGTTCACGGAGCGGGCCGAACGTCTCGTCGCTGGCGCGGACCTTGGCGACGACGTCGTCGGTCAGCCGCACGACCAGCCGCTGCAGGTCGTCCAACCCGGCGGCCTCCGGGCCGGCGTGGATCGCCCGGATCAGCTCGTCGCTCATCCCGAGCTGCCGGGCGATGCGCTCGTGTTGGAACAGCTCGTAGCGGGCACCCGAGAGCACACCGACGCGGAGAATCGCGATCTCGCGCAGCACAGGGTCGAGCTCGGACTTGAACAGCAGATGGTTGCCGAGGCGGGTGAACGCGGGGAGCAGCCCTTCGCTGTGCGCCATCATCCGGAAGATGTTCAGCGGCGGCAGCTTGTCGAGGAAGGCGGTGGTGTTCGGGTCGAGTGTTGCCAGGTCCGGGTACGGGATGCGAGCCATCGGGACAGTGTTGTCCACTTCGTGCCCCGTCCACGTGTGGTCCTAGGTTCGACGCCATGACGGTCGCCATCGCGTCCCGCAAGCCGATCCACGAGACCCACACCGTGGCGTTCGACGGCGCCGTCGACGCCGACGGGCACATCCTCGAGCCGCCCGACCTGTGGGAGACGTACATCGACCCCGAGTTCCGCGATCGGGCGCTGCGGATCGTCGTCGACGAGAACGGCCTCGAGGAGTTGGAGATCGGCGGTCAGCGCTCGCAGCTCAGCCGGCGCGGCTTCCCCTCGACCCTCGGGGCGATGGGCGCGCCGGACCTGCCGGCGATGATGAAGGACCCGGCCCGGACCTACGTCGGCGAGGCCCCGTACGGCTCGATGGACCCGGCCGAGCGGATCGACGTCCTCGACGCCGAACACATCGACATGGCGATCCTGTACACGACCGTCGGGCTGCTGTGGGAGGCGGAACTGGACGACCCGCCGCTCGCCCAGGCCTACACCACCGCGTACAACCGGTGGATCTGCGAGTTCTGTGCCGACGAGCCCCGGCTCGTCCCCACCGCCCATCTGTCGCTCAGCGACCCGGCCGCGGCCGCGGCCGAGCTGGAACGGGCCGTCGGCGAGGGCGCCAAGGGCGGCTACGTCGCCCCGTTCACCCACGACGGCCGCCCCCTCGGCCATCCCGACAACAACCCGGTGTTCGCCGCCGCCCAGGACCTCGACGTGCCGCTGGCGATCCATCCCACGTTCGAGCCGCAGTGGACCAAGGGCACGCGCATGGGCCCGTGGGAGAACGTCAAGCGGCTACGGCTACTGGCGTCCGTCCAGGCGTCCGACGGTGTCCGCCACCAGTTCACCACCCTCTTCGACTACGGCGTGTTCGACGCCTTCCCCCGTCTGAAGGTCGTCGTGCTCGAGTCGGGCGGCGGCTGGATCGGCTACTGGCTCGACCGCATCGACGCCGTCTACGGGCACACGTTCATCGGCGAGCGGGTGCCGCTCGAGCACAAGCCGAGCGACTACTTTCGGGAGCGGGTATGGATCAGCTGCGATCCCGACGAGCGGACGATCCCGGCGCTCGCTGAGCGCTTCGGGGTCGAGCGGTTCCTGTGGGCGTCGGACTTCCCGCACGCCGACCACACCGCGGAGTACGTCGACGACCTCAACGAGCTGGTGGCGTCCTTCTCACCCTCGGACGGGGCCAAGTTCATCGGCGGCAACGCCAGGGAGCTGTTCGGCATCTGACCGGCCGAGACCGATCGCACCCAGAGATCTGGGACACTGCGGAAGTGGGGATCCCGGCACGACGAAGGTTGAGGGGTGGGCTGTTGCTCGCCGTGGCGCTGGTTGCGGTCGGATGTTCGGGCGACCGCGACGTCGGCCCGGTGGGGCGGCCCGGATCACAGGGGACGGCCACGTCGTCGCCGTCGACGGCCGCAGGGCCGGGGTCGATCGCCGGGACGACACCGGGCTCGACGACTGCGGGTGGGCCGACCACCGCGCCGCCGCCGTCTTCCGTCGCCGGCCCGTCGACGACCACCACGACCACCGCGGCGCCGAAGACCGCGCTCGTCGGAACGGCGGTGGCCGGCAGCGCGGGGGGCATCCAGGCCGGCGGCCCGCCGTTCCCCGACGCCTATCCGTTCACCGAGGCCGTGCGGCTGAGCGATGGCACGTGCGTCGGCTGGGCCGGCTCCGCGGGCGGCTCGACGCTCGGCCTGACCGTCGGCGCGCCGGTCGTCGTCCTCGCCGCCGAGACCGACCGTGAGCTCGGGCGGGGGCGGGTCCGGCGCAGCCGCTGGGAGGACGTGTCCCACGGCGGCAAGCAGTGGAACTGCTTCTTCGACTTCACCGCCACGCTGGATCGACCACCGCCGCCGGAAGTGAGGGTCCGCATCGGGCCGCTCCAGCCGTGGCTGGCCGGTCCCGACCCGGACAACCCCGGTGTCTACGTCGCGTCGGTGAGCACCGGCGCGCTGATCCAGCTGATCCCGTCGTGCCCGCCGGTCCCGGACGAGACCGACGAGGCCGCGACTACGACGACCGTCAGGCGGCGTCCGGTCCGGCAGGTCTCCGGGTGGCACGCGATCGGGACGTACTGGTCACGCGGGGTGGCGTCGCTGTGCCGGGCCGGGTTGCCCGTCACGGCCATCGCCCGCCCGTGCCGGCCGCGGGGTGTCGGGAGCGAGTACATCTCCGAGGTCGTCGACTCCCACGACTCCACCGTCAGCTACCGCGACGGGGCGAAGGTGCCGGTGGGCACGGAGATGACGGTCGTCGTCGCCACCGGCCGGCCTTGTGATTGACCGGCCGCGCCGCGGGCGTTGATGGCGGCCGGCCTGCTCCCGTCGGGCGCCACCCACGACGCTGGAGTGTTGCTGGAGACCCGCGGCATCCGCGGCTTCGGCGACGGGCTGGTGAGCGTGGTGCTGGCGGCCTACCTCGCCGTGGTCGGACTGTCCGACGTCCGCATCGGGATCGTCGTGACGCTCACCTTGCTCGGCTCGGCCGCGCTGACGTTGGCGGTAGGGCTGAGGGCGCACGCCTATCCGCGGCGCCGGCTGCTGCGTCTGGTCGCCGTGCTGATGGTCGCGACCGGCGTCGGGTTCGCCGCCTTCGAGGGGTTCTGGCCGCTGGCGGCCGTCGGGCTGATCGGCACGCTCAACCCGAGCGGTGGAGACGTGAGTGTGTTCCTGCCGACCGAGCAGGCGTTGCTGCCGGCGACCGCTCCGGACGATCAGCGCACGGCGCTGTTCGCCCGCTACGCGCTGATCGGGACGCTCGCCGCCGCCGTCGGCGCGTTGAGCGCGGCGGTCCCCGAATGGCTCGGTCATCACTTCGCTGTCGCCGACGCGACGGCGCTGCGGTGGGCCTTCATCGCCTACGCCAGCCTCGGCGTGATCGTCTTCGCCCGCTACCGGCGACTGTCACCGGCGGTCGAGCGGGTGGGAGCGCCGCCGAGCCGCCCCCTGGGCCCGGCGAAGCCGATCGTCTACCGCTTGGCGGCGCTGTTCAGCCTTGACGCCTTCGGCGGCGGGTTCGTGATCACCGCGCTGCTGGTGTTGTGGCTGCAGCGCCGGTTCGGGCTGTCGATCGCGACGACGGGCGCGGTGTTCTTCTGGGCCGGCGTGCTGTCGGCGTTCTCGGCCCTCGTCGCCGTCCGCATCGCCCGGCGGATCGGGCTCGTCCGGACGATGGTGTTCACCCACCTACCCGCCAACGGCTTGCTGATCGCGGCGGCGTTCATGCCGACTGCCGGAGCCGCCGTGGGTTGCCTGCTCGCCCGCTCGGCGCTGTCGCAGATGGACGTGCCCGCGCGGACCTCCTACGTGATGGCCGTGGTGAGCCCGGACGAGCGCCCCGCGGCGGCGAGCGTCACCAACGTCCCGCGCAGCCTCGCCGCCGCGCTTCCGCCGGTGGCCGCCGGGTGGATGCTCGGCGTCTCGACGTTCGGCTGGCCGCTGGTGATCGGCGGCACCATCAAGGCCACCTACGACCTCTTGCTGCTGCGCCAGTTCCGCGACCTCCGCCCGCCCGAGGAGGCCGGCACGATCGCCGCTACCGCGCGTCCGCGGTGATCTCCATCTCCACCCACGCCTTCCCGTTCTCGATCGTCTCACCGGTCCGCCGGAAGCGGGCCTTCTGGTAGGACCTCCGGGTCGTTGACCATCTCCCCACGCCCATCGCGGCATCATGACCGAACAAACCTGGCCACAGGATGGCCAGTTCTGTGTGGGCACGATGGTGGCATGACCGACGAAGGTTTCATCGACCGCACGGAGTACCCGCCCGGAGTCCCCTGTCTCATCGACACCGAGCAACCCGATCCCGACGCCGCCGCCGAGTTCTACGGCGGGGTTTTCGGCTGGGAGTTCGAGAACAAGCTCCCACCCGGGATCGACGACAAGTACCTCGTCGCCAGCCGGCACGGGTTCGACGTCGCGGCGATCGCCACACCGACCCCCGGCATCGACGGCGAGCCCCGGTGGAACACGTACGTCAGCGTCGCCGACGCCGACGCCACCGCCGCCCAGGCCGTGTCGCTCGGCGCCGAGGTGCTGGTCGGGCCGGTCGACGCCGGCCCTCCCGGCCAGGTGGCCGGCCGGTGGGCGGCGCTCGTCGACCCCGAGGGCGCCCACATCCGCCTCTGGCAGCCGGGCTACCGCCACGGCGCCCAACTCGTCAACCAGCCGGGCTCATGGAACTCGAGCGACCTCACCACCGGCAATGTCGAGGGGGCGACGGCCTTCTACGGTGCGCTGTTCGGGTGGCGGACCGCACCGGTCGAGTTCGGCGGCGGGGAGGCGGGCGGCGAGAGCTGGATGTGGCAGCTCCCCGGCTACGGCGACTTCCTCGCCATCCGCGACCCGGACATCAAGCGGCGCCACGCCGAGTCGTGGGCGCCCGAGGGCTTCAGCGACGTGGTCGGCTGGCTGACGTCGATCGCCGGTGCGACCCCGCGCTGGACCGTGACGTTCGGGGTCGAGAACACCGACGCGGCGACGGAGCGGGCCGTGAAGCACGGCGGCACCGTCGTGCTCCCGCCCTTCGACCTGGGCGGTGGCGTCGTCCGCCTGGCGACCATCCGTGACCCGCAGGGCGCCGAGTTCATCGTCGGCACGTTCGACCCCACCGCGTTCGACGCCGGCTGACCCCTCCCTCCCTCCGTCCTCCACGTGTCTGTGTCACCGGATCCGCGTTCGACGACCGATGCGGTGACACAGATCGGTGGGGGCTTGTACGGTCGGGCTCATGTCGTCCCGTCTCAATCCGTACATCAGCTTCAACGGCACGGCCCGCCAGGCGATGGAGTTCTACCAGGGCGTCTTCGGTGGCGACCTGTCGCTCAACACGTTCGGTGAGTACGGCGCGCCCGACGCGCCGGAGGCCGACAACATCATGCACGGCATGCTCGAGTCACCCAGCGGGTTCACGCTGATGGGCGCCGACATGCCGCCTGGGGTGGAGCTCGACCGGGGCAACAACATGGCCGTCAGCCTCAGCGGCGACGACGGCGACGAGCTGCGCGTCTACTGGCAGAAGCTGTCGGAAGGCGGCAACGTCTCGGTCCCCCTCGAGAAGCAGGTGTGGGGCGACGAGTTCGGGATGTGCGAGGACCGGTTCGGCGTCACCTGGCTGGTCAACATCGCCGGCGCGCCGCAGGGCTGACCCCGGCGCGGTCACGCTCATGAACGAGGGGCACGAGCAGTTCTGCGCCAGCGACGAGTGGCGGGTGGAGCTGCGCGACAACATCCTGCCGGCGATCATCGGCGGGACCGATCTCGGAACCGAGTTGCTGGAGGTCGGCCCCGGCTACGGCGCCACCACCGACTACCTCCGCGAGCAGGTCGACCATCTCACCGCGGTCGAGATCCATCCCGAGCTGGCCGGCCGGCTCGCCGAGCGTTACGCCGGCACCAACGTCGACGTGTTGTGCGGCGACGCGACGGCGCTCGACCTCCCGGACGACCGGTTCTCGTCGGCGACGTCGTTCTTCATGCTCCATCACGTCCCCACGCCGGAGCTCCAGGACCGGCTCCTCGCCGAGGTCGCCAGGGTGCTCCAGCCGGGCGGAGTGTTCGTCGCCGCCGACAGCATGGCGAGCGACGGCCTGCGCGAGTTCCATCACGACGACGTGTACCGGCCGGTCGACCCGGCGGGGCTGCCCGACCGTCTGCGCGCCGCCGGTTTCGTCGACGTCGAGGTCAACGTGTACAAGGACCAGGGCTGGAACGCGTCCGGCCGCAAACCGCAGATCTGAGGAGCAATCGTGTCGCATCTTCCCGTAGGTCAGATCCATCATCTGCGACTCAGCGTCACCGACGTCGAGCGGTCGAAGGCCTTCTACACCGAGGTGCTCGGATTCCAGGTCGCGGTGGAAAGCCCGCCGCCGCCCGACGACGAACACCACGACGCGATCGTCGACTCGCTCCAGGGCGGGGTGATCCTGCAGCACGGCGAGATGTTCATCGGCCTCCGGCCGGTCGACGCCGACCGGGCCACCGCCGAGGATCGCTTCGATCCGTTCCGCGTCGGCCTCGACCATCTCAGCTTCAGCGTCCCGACCCGAGCCGACCTCGAGGCGGCGGTGCAGCTGCTCGACGAGCGCGGGGTCGAGCACGGGCCGATCCGCCAACTCGTCCCGCTCGGGCTCTCGTTCGTCGCCTTCTTCGACCCCGACGGCATCGCCCTCGAGGTCACCGCGCCGCTCTCGGACTCGGCCTGAGCCGCTGATCCCGGGTCCGTGTCACCGGATCCGCGTTCGATGACAGATGTGGTGACGCAGAACCTTCGGCGCGGCGCTCAGGCGTCGGGGATCCAGTTGCCGTGGAACCCGTAGGGCACCCGTTGCGGGAGGTGGACGGTGGCCACCGGTTCGCCGGCGAAGTCTTGCGCGTCGAGGATGACGAGGTCGCTGCGATCAGTGGCGGCGTCGTACACGAGTGACATCACCCAGCCGTCGTCCTCGGCGGCGTCGTCCGACCGGGGGATGAACACCCCCTCACCCGACGCGCGGCCGTCGCCGTACGCGTGGACCGTGCTGGTGCCGCGCGCGAAGTCGTGCTTGACGAGCGCGCCGTGGGTGATCGGACCCGACTCGAACGACGCGCAGTACCCGTAGCGGTGCGCCTTCCCGACCAACCGCTCGTCGACGCGCGGGAACTCCTGCCCGCGATCGTCGAGGCGCTCCTCGAGCACCTTGCCGGCGGTCGGATCGATCGTCCACCGGTCGAGCGTGGGCGTGCCCTCGTCCGGGCCGTTGAAGTCGGTGGCGAACATCCGCGGATGCCGGGAGACGTCCATCACGATCCGCCCGTCGGGCAGGTCGTAGGCGTTGAGCGGGTGGAACACGTAGCACGGTTCGACCTCCGCCCACCGGACGTCGCCGGCGTCGCCGTCTCGCGGCAGCACCCCGACCCGGGGGGTGTAGTCGGGATCCCACCGGTACGGGAAGGGGTAGCCCTGCCCGAAGGCGTCGAGCTGGAACGTGACCGGGAGGTCGAAGATGACGATGCTCGAGTCGGTGATCCCGACGTCGTGGACCATGATCCGGCCGGGCACCGGGATCTCGACGACCTTGCCGATCGAGCCGTCGGCCCGCACGACCACGTACTTCACGTGGTCCCACTCCCAGTAGTACCCGATGAGGTGGAGCTCGCCGGTGACCGGATCTCGCTTCGGATGGGCGGAGAAGGCACCCGGCCACCCCCCGTCGAAGTCGAGGTAGCGAACCGACTCCAGCTCGTCGTCGAGCTCGACGGGCAGCCCGCCGGCCTCGACGATCGCCCACGTCGAACCGGCGTGCCCGATCACGTTGGTGTTCGGCGATGCCCCGCCGAACAGCGGGTGCCGGAGCCCGGGAAGCGGCGGGAGCCCCTGGGCGGCGGCGACCTCGTCCCCGCGCACGTACCGATTGCGGTACCACTCGGCCTTGCCGTCGCGCAGGCGCACGCCGTGGACCATGCCAGTGCCGATGAACCAGTGATGGGTGCGGAGATCGACCGGACCGATCGGGTTGGGGCCGTTGCGCAGGTAGCGGCCGGCCAGCTCGACAGGCAACGAACCGGTCACCGGCAGATCGAAGGCGACGATCTCCTCCTGAACGGGGGCGAAGTTGCCCTGCACGTAGACGTTCTCGACGGTGTCGCTCACAGACGGCCTCCCACAGCGCTTGCTGAACTATACTGAACGATGTAAATGAACAGTGTTCACTCATGAGCGGGCCGTGTCAAGCGATGTGACCACCGACCGCGCCCGCCGCCCGCGCAGCCCGCGCGGCCGCGGGGCGGTGTTGCGCGACGAGCTCGTCCACGCGGCGACCGCGCTGCTCGATCGCACCGGCGACCCGGACCGGGTCACGATCCGTGGAGTGGCTGCAGAGGTCGGCGTTGCGCCGACCGCGATCTATCTGCACTTCGCCGATCGCGACGAGCTGATGGTGACGGTGGTCGAGGAGCGGTTCGCCGAGTTCCGCCGCACGATCGACAACGCCGACCCCGGCGGCGACCCTCTCGACCGGCTCCTCGCCCGTGGCGAGGCGTACGTCGAGTTCGCGCTCGCCCATCCCGGTCACTACCGCGCCCTGTTCGGCGGGTTCGGCCTCTCCCTCGACCGTCCCGAGCTCGCCGCCCGCTGCCAGGCGGCGGGGGCTCCGGCGTTCCAGGCGCTGATCGACGCCGTGCAGCGCTGCCTCGACGCCGGCGTCATGCGGGGGGCCGATCCGTACCCGATCGCGGTGGCGATGTGG
Source organism: Actinomycetota bacterium (assembly GCA_046723555.1). GTDB lineage: Bacteria > Actinomycetota > Acidimicrobiia > Acidimicrobiales > Ilumatobacteraceae > JALZMG01. The sequence goes on from JBKOUV010000151.1 coordinate 10,385, forward strand.
TCCACGGTGCACGGCTACGCCGACCTCTTCCGCACGTGCCGGCCGATGATGCCCGACGCGCGAACCGTCCTCACCGCGCTCGTTGCCGCGTTCGGGCCGGCGGAGTGACCCCGCTCGTGGACGAAGCGACCTGGACCCACCCGGGCGCCCAGCGACGGACATCGGACATCGAAGGCGACGGCATGTTCGCCGCCGAGGACCTCCCCGCCGGAACGGTCGTCGCCCGGCTCCGCGGACATGTCGTCGACGACGCGACCCTCCGCCGCCTCTTCGCCGAGGCCGATGCCGTGGGCGGCTATGTCGACACGCTCATGGTCGACGACGACGAGAACCTCGTGCTCGCGCCCGACCAGTTGATCCACTACTGCAATCACAGCTGCGACCCGTCGCTGTGGCACGTCGACGCCTTCACGATCGCGACCCGCCGCCCGGTCACCGCCGGCGAGGAGCTGACGATCGACTACGCAACGCAGACCACGCACCCCGACTTCGAGATGACCTGCAACTGCGGGACGGCGTTGTGTCGGGGGACGGTCACGGGCGTCGACTGGACCGACCCGGAGTGGCAGCGCCGCTACGGCGACCACGTCGTGCCCGCGGTCCGCCGGGCGATCCAGCGCTGGGGGCGCTAAGGCTCGCTCGACCTCAGACCGGCGCGGAGTGCCACTCGATCAGCGTGTCGCCGGACCGGCGGGCGTGGTCGCCGTCGCCGTGCCACGGCGGCAGCCCGAACGGCAGGTCGCCGCGTGGGATCGGGACCACGTCGCCCGGCGCGAACGTCGGCCCGTACGGTGTCCCCGCCGCGGCGCCCTCGTCGGGCTCCACGCGCAGACCCAGTTCGGCGAGCGCGGCGTTCCAGTTGGCGAGCAGCTCACCGGTGTTCGGGAACGCCGGGTGGAGGACGTGGGTCCGCGGAAGGTCGGATCCTGCCGGCCAGCGGTCCACGGCGTCACGGCCCGCCGTGCCGACGGTGAGCACCGCCGCCACCGGGCTCGAGTCGGCCACCGCGTCGAACAGCGAGTTGCGGTACCCGAGGATCGGATCCTGGCCCGACAGGTCGGCGTTGTCGCCCCCGAACTGGCCGAAGATGCTGTAGAGGAACGTGTTCAACATCACGTACGAACGGGTGAGCCCCAGCTTGGCGAGGAAGCCCTGGAGCCGCTGACCGGACTGGCCGATGAACACGCGGTGGGCGACGATCTCGTTGACCGAAGGGTCCTGCCCGACGACCAACAAGCGGGCCGTGCCGTCCAGCCGCCCGCGATAGGTGACCGGACCGAAGTCGAGACGGAACAGATCCGGTCGTGACTCGTACGTCGCGAACGGCGCGGCGGCGAACCGGTCCGCCCACGGCGTCGGAGGGCCGGGGTCGAACGACGGGCTCATGGTCGTCATCCGCCCATCCTCGCGAACCGTTTGTCGTCGGGCTGCGTATAGCCCGCGTGGGGGCGCCGGCGCGCGCCGGCGACCGAACGACAGCCTGTTCACCGCGATCGGACTCGTCGGCGACATGGGCGAGACGTTCATGGTCGACGGCTACAACTTCCACCACTCGTTCAGCGGAGGCTGGACCGCGTCGACGGACGAGGCCGGTCAGCCGATCGCCGGCGGTGCCGGCTACGGCTGGTATCCGTTCAACGGCTCGTTCTTCGTCGGCCCCGTCGCCGACCCGCCGGCCTCGTGGTACGGGATCTGGCTGTGGCGGCCTGCCACTGACGACATCACCCCGCCGGTGGTCACACCGTCGGTGTCGGGCACGCTGGGTGCCGCCGGTTGGTACGTCTCGGACGTCGCGGTCGCATGGGACGTCAGCGACGCCGAGTCGACGGTGACCGCGCAGGACGGGTGCGACCCGGACACCGTCGCCACGGACACGACCGGCGCGACGTTCACGTGTCAGGCCACGTCGCCGGGCGGAACGACGGCCCAATCGGTGGTGGTCAAGCGCGACACGACCGTCCCGCAGGTGACGTGTGTCGCGCCGGTCCAGGTGTTCGAGATCTTCCAGTTCGGGGCGTGGGTTCGGGCGAACGTCACCGATGCGACGTCCGGGCCGGCGAACCCGGTCGCCCAGGGGCCGACCATGGCCAACACCAACACCGCGGGCACCTTCACCCAGACCGTCACGGGCGTCGACCGGGCCGGGAACCCCGCGTCGGTGCCGTGCGCGTACCAGGTCGTGGTCCCAACATGCAACGGCCAGACGCCGAACATCGTGGGGAACGCCCAGAACAACGTCATCAACGGCACCGCCGGCCGGGACGTGATCGTCGGCCTCGGTGGCGCCGACACGATCTACGGCCTGGACGGCGACGACGTCATCTGTGGCGGTGATGGTCCCGACAACCTCAACGGCGGCGACGGCAACGACTGGATCGACGGCGGCGCCAGCGCCGACAGCATCCGCGGCGACAGCGGCAGGGACACCTGCCTGAGCGGTGAGACCCGCACCAGCAGCTGCGAGCTCTGACCCTCGGCGCCGGCGCCGTCAGGCCGCCTGAGTCTCCTCCTCGGCCACGCACGGGTCGAGGCAGGAGACGGCGAGGGGCTGGCTCACCGGTCGGGCCGGCGCAGCGGTGCGGATCGTCACGAACGCGATCACCGCGCCGGCGACGCAGAGCCCGGCAGCGATCTCGAGGGCGGTGGCGAAGCCGGAGCCGAAGCCGACGCCCTCCTCGGCCGCGGTGATGCCCGCCAGGCCGGGCAGCACGGCGACCGCGAGCAGCCCGGCGAGCCGGGCGACGGCGTTGTTCACGCCGGACGCGATGCCGGCCTGGTGCGCGCTCACCGAGCCCAACACGGTGGCGGTGAGTGGGGCGACGAGGGCGGTGACGCCGAGCCCGAACGTGATCGCTCCCGGCAGCACCGCCTCGACGTAACTG
>JBKOUV010000006.1:0-28770 GCA_046723555.1 Actinomycetota bacterium
GCGATCCGGTCGGCCGAGTCCCTCGGCAACGGCGAGCTGCGCGTACGCATCAGCCGAGACGGTCGCGACGAGGCCCAGCGCGTCACCTTGGAGCGGTCACGCGTGCCCGCCGATACGCCCCACACCAGCAAATGCCACGAAGGGCTGAACTATACGGCGTTCCGGCTGGTGTCGATTCAGCCGGAGTGATCGGCGATCCGCCGGCCGATGCTGGGGTAGCTGACGACCAAGCCGTCATTGTCGAACTCGATGTGCTCGACGAACGAGTCCGCCTGGTAGCGGATCTGGACGCCTCCGGCGGCGACCGGCACCCCGGACTCGTAGCGCTGGGCGCTGGCCACGACGTCGAGCTCGGGCACCGAGACCCAGGCCATCGTGAGCTCGACCTGCCGGTGGTCGCCGGCCCGGGACGCCCCGAGGAGCCCGTGGCGCAGCACCGGCATAGTGTTGGTGAGCGGGCACAGCGCCAAGTCGCAGTCGAGCGCGCCGGTGAGCCCGTCGTGCTCGGCGACCGTCGTCACCGGCTCGCCGTCGCCGGTCGCCTCGCGGCGCCGCGACGACCACCGGCCGTCGCCGTCGCGCTGGAGCATCAGCTGACGCCACCAACCGTCGCCGTCGACCCGGACGTCGAGGCGACGGGTGATCCACTGCGGTGCCGTCGCCAGCCGGTAGGTGAGGGAGTAGTCGTCGGTCGTGCTCGAGCCGTGCGCCGACAGGCGAGCGTCACCGAGGCTCACGCGGGCCACGTCGATCCGCACCGGCTCCGGACCGATCCATCCGAGGAGCCTGTGACCGTTCATTCTAGACGACGGTAACAGAGACGTCGCGCTTGTGCAACCGTTCATCAAGTACGGTGGTTACATGGAAGGCAGCGCCGCGCCCGGAGACCTCGAGCAGGTCCGCAGCTTCCTCAACAGCTGGTGGATTCCGAACGACACCCGACAGCCGGCGGACGATCTCGCCGAGCTCGCCCGCGACCGCCGGCGGTGGGCCGAGCGGTTGCCCGGTGTCCCCGTTCCACGACGGTCGGAGGTCGCGACCCTGATCACCCTGCGCGATCAGCTGCGCGAGGCGCTCGGGCGCGATCACCCGACGTCCCTGCAAGCGGCCGTCGACGCCGATCAGTGGCGGATCGAGCTCACCGCGGCGGGCGTGGAGCCGGCGGTCCGGGTCCTGCCGCAGCGGTGGACGACCGCGTCGGCGATCGTCGCCATCGCCATCGCCGCCGTCGCGGCCGGTACGTGGGCGCGCCTACGAGCGTGCCCGGACTGCGGGTGGGTGTTCTACGACAGCAGCCGCAACGCCCGCCGGACCTGGTGTTCGATGACGGCGGCCGGCGGCGCCCGCGGCTGCGGCAGCATCGCCAAGACCCGCGCCTACCGCGCCCGCCAGGCACGGACAATGACGATACCGAGAGGTTGCTCCACCGGCTGAGGTGTAGCGAACTCGGCCACGTACGGTGACCGGGATGCGAGCGCCGGCGATCCAGCCGGGGACGGCCCCTACGGCAGCGTCGGTGCTGCAACTCCCGGGCTATCGCCGCCTCTTCACCAGCGCCGCGATCGTCATCTTCGGAGTGATGGGCCAGGCCGTTGCCCGTGCCTGGCTGGCCCGCGACCTCACGGGCAGCAACGCCGGTCTCGGCGGGGTGATGCTGGCCTTCGGGGCGGCGATGCTGCTCGCCACACCGGCGGGCGGCGTGGCCGCCGATCGGTTTCCGAAGCGGAACGTCGTGCTGATCGCGGTGATCGCGCTGAGCTGCTCGTCCATCGCCATCGGCGTCGCCGTCGTCGCCGACGCGATCAGGTACTGGATGCTGCTCGCCGCCTCGGTCGTCCAGGCCACGGCGTTCGCCTTCTACCTGCCGGCGCGCATCGCGTTCATCGCCGAGCTCGTGCCGGTGGAGCAGATCGGAGTCGCGGTGGTGGTCAGCCAGACGGCGCAGGAGGCGATGCGCGTGATTGCGCCGGCGCTGGCGGGGGTCCTGATCGGCGTCAATTGGTTCGGAGTCGGTGGCGTGTTCCTGCTCGCGGGAGCGACGAGCGCGCTGTCCGCGGCGGTCGTCACCGGGCTCCCGCCGGGCGCGCCCCGCGTGACATCGGCGCGCTCCCCGATCGCCGAGATGGTCGACGCGATCGGCTACGTGCGAGCCCGGCGCGAGCTCTCGCTCGTCGCCATGACGACGATCGGCGTGGTGGTCATCGGGTTCCCCTATCTGATCTTCCTGCCTGCCCTCGCCGACGAGCGCTTCGGCGTCGGCGCGGGCGGCTACGGGCTGATGGCCGGCGTGGCCGGGTTCGGCGCCGTCATCGCCGGGCTGCTCGCGCCGCGCCAGCCGTGGATCATCGGCCGACCGTGGCGGGTGATCGGGGTCTCGGGCGCCGTGCTCGGGACGGCGCTGGTCGCCCTCGGCCTGTCGGCGCAGTACTGGCAGGCCCTGCTCATCCTCCTCGCCGTGGGCGCGGCGGGGCTGGTGTTCCAGACCTCGACCCAGGCCTTGATGCTGTCGTTGTCCGACTTCCAGTACCACGGCCGGATGCAGAGCATGGTGGTGCTCGGGTTCAGCGGCTTCGGCCTCGCCGCCCTCCCGCTAGGTCTCTTCGCCGACGCGACGTCACTGCGAGTCACGCTGGTCGGGATGGGCGTGCTCGTGCTGGTCGTGAGCGGAGCGTTCGCCTACACCCGCCGCCGCCACCGCCGCCAGCTGCTCGGCGTCGAGCCGGCGTGAGCCATTTCCAGGATTGACTCATTCGTGGATCTGGGCGGGATCTGTCCCAAACGGCAATCTGGGCGGAGATCGTCGCAGCATCCGAGACGATTCCCGCCCAGATCGCCCCATGGCACGATTCCCGCCCAGTTCACGGCGCGTCAGGCGGTCCAGTCGACGCCGGGGAAGGTGGCGACCCAGTGCTCGGCGATGCGGTCGTCCTCGATGCGCTGGACGAGCAGCCAGGTCACGATCGAGCGCTCGCCGGTCTCGCGGTTGATCCCGCGGCTGGTGGCTCGCGTCCACACCCGGTCGCCGGACACGACGCGGTCGTCGATCACCGTCTCAGCACGCGACAGCACCCGCTGGAACTCGGACAGGCGGCCCTTGTAGGCCCGCAGGTTGACGCGCTCGGTGCCGGTCCCGGTGTGGCGGATGAAGGGATCGGTGCAGATCTCGTCGAGCATGTCGAGCCGGCCGTCGCGCCACACGTCGTCCCACCACCGTTGACTGATCGCGAGCACGCGGCTGTCCCCCGACTCGTCCACGGCGGGAAGTGTAGGTTGCGCAACGTTTGTGCCAGGCTGGCCGGCGATGAGCATCACCCTGGACGGCACCGGGATCTGGAGCGGATCGCTGCGCCACGGCGATCAAGCTGAGGCCGCCGAAGTAGCGGCGGAGCTCGAGCAGCTCGGCTACTCGGCACTGTGGATCGGCGACATCGGGGGCGACCTGTGGGGCGCCGTCACGAACCTCCTCGGCGCAACCCGGCACGCCGTCGTCGCCACCGGCATCGCCAACATCTGGTTGCGCACCCCGGAGGAGACGGCGCAGCAGCACGCCGCGCTCAATGCCGCGCACGGTCATCGCTTCCTCCTCGGCCTCGGCGTCAGCCACGCCCACCTCATCAACCGGATCGCCGGCGTCGAGTACCGCCGGCCGCTCGAACGGCTGACTTCGTTCCTCGACGGCCTCGACGCGGCCGACACCCCCGTGCCGGTCGACGAGCGGGTGGTCGCCGCCCTCGGCCCGAGGGCGCTGGCGATCGCGGCGGAGCGCACCGGCGGCACCCATCCCTACCTGACCACGCCGGAGCACTCGGCGCAGGCGCGGGCCGTGCTCGGCGACGGCGCGATCGTGGCCCCGGAACAGGGGCTCATCCTCGAGACCGATCCCGATCGCGCCCGGTCGATCGGCCGTGAGTTCCTCGCCCGCTACATCGAGGCGCCCAACTACACCAACAACTGGCGCCGCCTCGGGTTCACCGAGGACGACCTGGCCGACGGCGGCAGCGATCGCCTCGTCGACGCGCTGCTCGCGTGGGGTGACGAGGACGCCCTCGCCGCCCGGGTGAAGGCGCACCGGGACGCTGGCGCGAGCCACGTCTGCGTGCAGGTGCTCACCGACCAGCTCCCCGCGTTCCCGCTCGACGAATGGCGCCGCCTCGCCCCGGTCTTGACGGCGTGAACTACTCGTTCGACCGGTTCCTCCGCTACGACGAGCTCACCGACTGGATCCACGCGCTCGCCAACGCCCATCCCGACCTCGTCGCGGTCGAGTCGTACGGGCACAGCCACGAGGGTCGCGAGCTCTGGCTCGTCACCGTCACCGACCGCGGCACCGGCCCGCCTGACGAGAAGCCGGCGCACTGGGTCGACGCCAGCATCCACGCCGTCGAGCTGACCGGCACGGTGGCCGCCTGCTATCTGCTCCAGCACCTCGTCGACGGCCACGCCAACGGCGATCCCACCATCGGCGAAGCCCTCGCCACCCGCGCGTTCTACGTCGTCCCGCGCGTCAACCCCGACGGCGCCGAGTGGGCTCTCGCCGACCCGCCGCGGTTCCGCCGATCGAGCACCCGGCCGTGGCCATGGACCGACGGCCATCGGTGGCCGGGCGCCCATTGCGAAGACGTCGACGGCGACGGCCGCGTGCTGCAGATGCGCATCGAGGACCCGGACGGGTCGTGGATGCCCCACCCCGACGACGCCCGGCTGCTGATCCCGGTCCCGTTCGCCGGTCCGCCGGCCGGCACGATCCGCTACCGGCTGCTCGACGAGGCCGTCGTCGTCGACCACGACGGGTTCACGGTCCCGGCCCCCCGGCCGCCCGAGGGTCTCGACCTCAACCGCAACTTCCCGGCGGGGTGGTCGTCGCTCGTCCTCGGCGCCGGCGATCACCCGCTGTCCGAGCCGGAGATCGACGCCCTCGTCCGGGCGATCTCCGCCCGCCCGAACGTGTGCGGCTACAACGCCTTCCACACCGCGGGTGGAGTCCTGCTGCGACCGTCTTCGACGCAGCCCGACTCCGCCCTGCCCCCGCAGGACGTGTGGATCTGGAAGCAGCTCGGGGAGCGGGGGACCGCGCTCACCGGGTACCCCGTGCACTCGGTGTACGAGGACTTCACCTGGGACAAGTCCGAGACGATGAGCGGGGCCGCCGACGACTGGGCGTACGAGCACCTGGGCGTGTTCTCGTGGACCACCGAGTTCTGGGACGTCGTGATGGCGGCGACCGGCTCGAAGCAGTCGACCGACTTCTGGTACGTCGGACCCACCGACGAGCAGGCGCTCGCCGTGTTGCGGTGGGTGGACGAGAACGCGCCTGACCAGTACGTGGACTGGTACCCGTTCGATCACCCCCAGCTCGGTCGCGTCGAGCTCGGCGGCTGGCACCGGCTGGGGATCTGGACCAACCCGCCGCCGGCCCGGCTGCGCGACGAGGTCGCGCCCCATGCCGACTTCGCCGTCGCCCAGGCGCTCGCCTCGCCGTGCCTGCGGATCCGTCACCATCGGGTCGTCGACCTCGGAAGTGGGATGTGGCGGGTCGAGGTCGGCATCGCCAACTCCGGCTGGCTCCCCACGTACGTCTCGGCCCGGGCGAAGAAGGAGAACCTCGTCCTGCCGATCGTCGCCGAGATCGGCGGAGACGGCGTGACGGTGATCGGGGCTCCGGCTCGGGTCCAGCTCGGCCAGCTCGAGGGCAGGGCGGCCACCCGGTTCTCCCGCCGCAACGACGCCACGCCCGACCGGGTGCTGGCCACGTGGGTCGTGCAAGCCGAGGCCGGATCGACGGTCACCGTGACGGTCAGCCACGAACGCGCCGGCCAGGCGACGGTCGGAATGGATCTGGGCGCAGCTGTTCTCGACCGTTGAGGGCGATCGCGCCCAGAACCGGCCGTGAGAAGGATCGCGCCCAGAGTGCGGGCGGGGTGACGACCCAGACGCGAGGAACCACGTCCGCGAGCAGGGCTCGCCGGTAGGATCGCTGCCCGTGCCGAGCGCCGCGACTGCCCCCCACGCCACGGCCGAGCTCGAGAACGAGGCGATCACGATCATCCGCGAGGTGGCCGCCGAGTGCGCCCGCCCCGTGCTCCTGTTCTCGGGCGGCAAGGACTCCGTGGTCATGCTCCACCTCGCCCATCGGGCGTTCTGGCCGGCCCGCATCCCGTTCCCGGTGATGCACGTCGACACCGGCCACAACTTCCCCGAGGTCATCGAGTTCCGCGACCGCACCGTCGCCCACTTCGACGTCAGCCTGATCGTCGCCTCCGTGCAGGAGTCGATCGACACCGGCCGCGTCCGCGAGGACACCGGGCCCCGCGCGTCGCGGAACGTGCTCCAGACGGTCACCCTGCTCGACGCCATCGCCGAGCACCAGTTCGACGCCGTGTTCGGTGGCGCCCGCCGGGACGAGGAACGCGCCCGGGCCAAGGAGCGGGTGGTGTCCCACCGCGACGAGTTCGGGCAGTGGGACCCGAAGAACCAGCGCCCCGAGCTGTGGGGCATCTACAACACCCGCCACCACCGCGGCGAGCACCTGCGCGTGTTCCCCCTCTCCAACTGGACCGAGCTCGACGTCTGGCGCTTCATCGCCTATCGCGAGGTCGACCTGCCGCCGCTCTACTACGCCCACCGCCGCGAGGTGTTCCGGCGGGACGGGATGCTGATGGCGGTCAACCCGCACGTGACGATGCTCGAGGGCGAGGAGCCGTTCGAGGCGATGGTGCGGTTCCGGACGATCGGCGACGCGACCTGCACCGCCGCGGTCGAGTCGAGTGCCGTCACCGTGGAGGACATCGTCGCCGAGACGAGCGTGGCCCGGCTCACCGAACGCGGCGCCACCCGGGCCGACGACCGGATCTCGGAGGCGGGGATGGAAGACCGCAAACGGCAGGGCTACTTCTGATGACCGAGCCCAAGACCATCCCCACCCACCGCCGCGCTCCGCTGCGGTTCGCCACCGTCGGCAGCGTCGACGACGGCAAGTCCACGCTCATCGGCCGTCTGCTCCACGACTCGAAGGCGATCTTCGAGGACCAGCTCGAGCACATCGAGGCGGTCAGCCGCCGCCGGGGGAACGACTACGTCGACCTCGCCTTGCTCACCGACGGGCTGCGCGCCGAGCGGGAGCAGGGCATCACGATCGACGTCGCCTACCGCTACTTCTCGACGCCGGCGCGGGACTTCATCATCGCCGATTGCCCCGGGCACGTGCAGTACACGCGCAACGCGATCACCGGCGCATCGACCGCCGACCTGGCCGTGGTGCTCGTCGACGCCCGCCGGGGCGTGCTCGAGCAGACCCGCCGGCACAGCCTCCTCGTCTCCCTGCTCGGCGTGCCGCACCTCGTGATCTGCGTCAACAAGATGGACCTCGTCGACTTCGACCACGATCGGTTCGAGGAGATCCGCGACGAGTTCACCGAGTTCGCCGGCCGGCTCGACCTGCGCGAGGTGACGTTCATACCGATCTCGGCGCTCGAGGGTGACAACGTCGTCGACCGGTCGTCGAACATGACGTGGTACGAGGGCCCGACCCTCATCCACCACCTCGAGACGGTGTACACGGCGAGCGACGTGAACCTCATCGACGTGCGCTTCCCGGTGCAGTACGTGATCCGGCCGCAGCGGGCGGACCACCACGATTACCGCGGCTACGCCGGCACGGTCGCCGCCGGCGAGATCCGTCCCGGCGATGACGTCCTTGTCCAGCCGTCCGGGCTCACGTCGCGCATCGAGCGCATCGACACCGCCGACGGGCCGGTCGGCGAGGCGCGTCCCGGGATGGCCGTCACGATCGTGCTGGCCGACGACCTCGACATCTCGCGCGGCGACATGATCTCCCGGCCCAACAACCATCCGACGCCGAGCCAGGATCTCGACGCGATGGTGGCGTGGATGGACTCGACGGCGCCCCTCGCCCTGCGCCAGATCTATACGTTGAAGCACACCACGCGCACGGTGCGAGCGATGATCACCGAGCTGCGCTACCGCCTAGACGTGCACATGCTCCACCGCGACACCGAGGCGACCGAGCTGGGACTCAACGAGATCGGTCGGGTCACCCTCCGCGCCACGGCGCCGCTGTTCGCCGACGACTACCGCCGCAACCGCACCACCGGCAGCTTCGTCCTGATCGACGAGTCGACCAACCAGACGGTGGCGGCCGGGATGTTGCGAGCCGGCACCGGCTGAACGAGGCCACCATCACCGAACGGGTTGTCTGGCACGAGTCGACGGTTGCCCGGGCCGTGCGGTGGGAACGCCACCAACTCTCGGGGGCGACGGTGTGGTTCACCGGACTCTCCGGTTCGGGCAAGTCGACGATCGCCAACGCGGTGGCCGAGCGGGCGGTCGATATCGGCCGGCCGGCGTACGTCCTCGACGGGGACAACTTGCGCCACGGGCTCAACGCCGACCTCGGCTTCTCGGCCGCCGACCGGGCGGAGAACGTACGGCGGGTCGGTGAGGTCGCCCGGCTGATGGCCGACGCCGGGCTGGTCGTGCTCGTGCCGGTGATCAGCCCGTATCGGGCCGGCCGCGACCGCGTGCGGGCCGCCCACGAGGCCGCCGGGCTGCGGTTCGTCGAGGTCTTCGTCGACACCCCGCTCGAGCTGTGCGAGCAACGCGATCCCAAGGGCCTCTACGCCAAGGCCCGGGCCGGCGAGTTCACCGGGATGACCGGCATCGACGACCCGTACGAGCCGCCGGCACACGCCGACCTGGTCCTCACCCCCGCCCCCCTTCCCGATCAGGTCGCCCTGGTCGTGGCCCTCCTTTGAGGTTCTGAGCCTCCGGGGGATCGCTGAGCGATCCCAACTCACCTGAGAATCGTCGGGTGGGTCAGGATGGGTGGCGTGCACGTCCACCACGAGATCGCCGGCCGCGGCCCGGCGGTCCTGTTCACCCACGGGTTCGCCGCTTCCTCACACATGTACGCGGCGACGGTCGCCGACCTGTCCGCCGACCACACGACGATCACCTGGGACATCCGGGGCCACGGCAAGAGCGACTCGCCGGCGGACCCGGCGGAGTACTCGGTCGCGCTGACCCTGGCCGACATGGCGCAGGTCCTCGACGCCGCCGGTGCGGATCGCGCCGTGCTCGTCGGCCACTCGCTCGGCGGCTACCTGTCGCTCGAGTTCGTGCTCGCCCACCCCGACCGCGTCGACGGCCTGGTCCTCGTCGACACCGGGCCGGGCTACCGCAAGGACGAGGGGCGCGCGGCGTGGAACGAGATGGCCGAGCGCTACGCCGCCGACCTCGACGAGCGTGGTCTCGACGGGATGCCGCCGAGCGCCGAACTCGACGCCGGCGTGCATCGCGGCGCCGAGGGGTTGGCCCTCGCCGCCCGCGGCATCCTCCGCCAGCGGGACGGGCACGTGCTGGAGGCCCTGCCCTCGATCGCCGTACCCACACTGGTGGTCGTCGGCGAACGTGACGAGCCCTTCCTCGGCGGGTCCCGTTACATGGCGGCCAAGATCCCCGACGCCGAGCTGGTCGTCATCGACGGTGCTGGCCACGCCCCGCCGGTGACCCATCCGGACGAGTTCAACGCCGCCCTGCGGTCGTTCCTCACGGGCCGCGTGCACCGATGACCACGAACGTCCGGGAGGAGGTCCGGGCGTGGATCGGCGATCACTGGGACGCCGACCGCTCGCTGCGCGAGTGGCGCCGCCTGCTGCTCGAGAGCGGATGGGCCGCGCCGTCGTGGCCCACCGAGTGGTTCGGCCGCGGGCTCCCTCCGGCGGCGGACGTGGTCGCCGCCGAGGAGCTCGCCCGCGCTCGTGCCGTCGGCCCGCCCCTGGGTGCCGGGGTCGGTCTCGCCGCGCCGACGCTGCTGGTCCACGGCTCCGACCACTTGAAGCGGACGCTGCTCGCCCCGATCCTCACCGGCGAGCACACGTGGTGCCAGCTGTTCAGTGAGCCCGGCAGCGGGTCGGACCTCGCCGGCCTGACGACCCGCGCCGAGCGCGACGGAGACGAATGGGTCGTGACCGGCCAGAAGCTCTGGAGTACCAGCGCCCACCACGCCGACTACGGGATGCTGCTCGCCCGGACGGACTGGGACGTGCCCAAGCACTTCGGCATCACCTACTTCGTGCTCCCGATGCAGCAGCCCGGGGTCGAAGCGCGACCGCTGCGCCAGATGAACGGGCACGCCTCGTTCAACGAGGTGTTCCTCGACGGCGCCCGCGTCCCCGACGTCAACGTCGTCGGGACGCCCGGCGACGGATGGCGCGTCGCCCTGACGACGCTCGCCCACGAGCGGGGCTTCGCTACGATGCGCCGGCGCCGTGTCGACGCCACCGGCGGACGAGCGCTGAGGGAGGCGGCCGAAGAGGCGGACGCCTACTTCGCCACCTACTCCTGGTACCCGCAACGGGCCGGCCGGCCGGACCTCGTCGGCGAGGTCGCCGTGGCGACCGGACGCGACCGGGACCCGGTGGCTCGTCAGCGCATCGCCGCCGTCGTCTCCCGCCAGCGGGCGCACGACTGGACGGCGAAGCGGGCCCAGGCCGCCCGCGCCGCGGGTCGCGCGCCGGGACCCGAGGGCTCGCTCGGCAAGCTCGCCGCCAGCGAGGTCGCGCGCGGCGCCGCGTCGGCGCACTCACTCCTCGCCGGGGCCGCCGGCACGCTCACCGGCGAGGACGGCCTCCTCGGCGGCGTCGTCGCCGAGATCCTGACGTCGGTGCCCGCCCAGTCGATCGCCGGCGGCACCGACGAGATCCAGCGCAACATCATCGGCGAGCGGGTACTCGGCCTTCCGAAGGAACCGTCGGTCGACCGTGACGTGCGCTTTCGCGACGTCCCGCGGAACGCACCGCGCGCCGACCCGTAGCCTGGCGGGATGGCCGTCGCGGCGTTTGCCGACCCGATCGCGGAGAGCGTGGTCCACCGCCCGCCCGGGTTGCTCCAGCCGTACGTCGAGGCGTACGTCGGGTACCGGTACGCCGGGTTTCCGCCCGGAGAGCACATGGGCCTGCCGTCGCGCCGCCTCACGGTCATCATCAGCTTCGACGCGCCGGTCGAGCTGGCCGTGCTGCCGGACGGCACCGAGGGCGCCTTTACGTACGACGCCCTGCTCGGCGGGTTGCACACGAGCCCGGCGGTGATCCGCCACGACGGCTTCCAGCACGGGATCCAGCTCGCGGTCACCCCGGCCGGTGCCCGCGGGCTGTTCGGCTTGCCCGCCGGCGAGCTCGCCCGCGCGGTCGTTCCCCTCGACGCCGTCTGGGGACGACTGGCCGGCGAGCTGCTCGACCGCCTGTCGGCGGCCTCCACCTGGCCCGCTCGCTTCGCCGCGCTCGACGGCGTCCTCTTGCGCGCGCTGTCCACCCGGGTCGAGCTCCCGTCCGGCGCCCGCCGCGAAACCACCATGGCATGGGACCGGCTGACGACGTCGGCCGGGCGCGTCGGCGTGGCGACCCTGGCCGCCGAGGTCGGCTGGAGCCGCCGCCACCTCACCGAGCAGTTCGCCAACGAGTACGGGGTGACCCCACGGTCGCTGGCGAAGGTGCTGCGCTTCGAGCGCGCCCGGCGCCTGCTCGTCCGCCCCGACCGCCCGACGCTCGCCGCGGTCGCCGCGGCCTGCGGGTACAGCGACCAGGCGCACATGGTCCACGACTGGCACGACCTCGCCGGCTCCAGCCCGAGCGCGTGGCTGGATGCGGAAGTCCTCCCATTCGTCCAAGACGACGGCACCCCAGAAGGCGCAGAGTGGTCCCATGAGTGACACCACCCCGAAGAGCGTCTGGCCGTGCGTCAACTACGTCGATGCCCGCGCCGCGATCCGTTTCCTCACCGAGGCGTTCGGATTCATCGAGACGATCACCGTCCCCGGCGAGAGTGACGACGTCGTCGTCCATGCCGAGTTGCGCTGGCCCGAGGGCGGGGGTGTGATGCTCGGCACCGCCAACCGGCCCGACAGCGAGTTCTCCCAGCTCCCGACGAGCGCGGCGTCGGTGTACGTCGTGACCGACGATCCGCACACTGTGTTCGAGCGGGCGACGAAGGCCGGAGCCAAGATCGTCCGCGAGATGCGCGACGAGGACTACGGCTCGACGGGGTTCAGCGTCGCCGACCTCGAGGGCAACCTGTGGAGCTTCGGAACGTACCGAGGGGAAGCGCTGCCCTCGTGACCGTACGCTGGCGCGGTGCCAGCGGGTGACGAATCGTCCATCGCCGAGCTCCTCGCCGCCGCGCTGGCCGCGCAGGCGAACGCCCACGTGCCGTACTCGAAGTACACGGTCGGGGCGGCCGTGCGGGCGGCGTCCGGTCGGGTGTACGCCGGCTGCAACGTCGAGAACGCGGCGTACCCGCAGGGTCTCTGCGCCGAGGCGTCGGCCATCGCGGCGATGGTGACGGCCGGCGAACGGGAGATCGTCGAGGTCCTCACCGTCGCCGACGGCGATCAGCTCGCCACCTCGTGCGGTGGGTGCCGGCAGAAGATCCGCGAGTTCGCCGATCCGGCAGCGTTGATCCACGCCGCCGGCCCCGAGGGCGTGCGCCGCACCTTCACACTCGACGAGCTGCTGCCGTTCTCGTTCGGTCCCGAGAACCTGCGCGACCTCGGCTGACGCGACCTTCATCTGTCGTTCGGCATCGGCCCGTTCCGGCTGATCGCCACGCCCAGAAGGCCGATTCGTTGACCGGTCGTTGGGCCGGTGTCACCGTGCCGCGATGAAGCGGCTGCTCCTCACCACGGTGATCGCGATCGGGCTCGTCTCGGGCGGAGCGGCGCTCGTCGCCGACGGCCCGGCTTCGGCCCACGAGCCGGGGACGAACGGCTGCACGTTGTCGCCCGACGTCGGCTACCTGCCCGTGTACTACGACTTCCACCGCCCGTGTGACGGCCACGATCTCTGCTACCGCGACAAGCCGTACGGGGAGACGAGCGCAGGCCGCCGGGCGTGTGACGACGCCTTCCGCGCCGCCATGCGCGGGTGGTGCAACGACCACTACGGGCACTGGGGGCAGGCTCCCGTGCGCGTCACCTGCCGCGGCGTCGCCAACATCTACTACGCCGCCGTCCGCACCTTCGGCGCCCCGTTCTTCTACTGATTCCGCCGACCAAGGGTGGGAGACGAGGGTTGAGTCTGATTGACTCAAGTTTTCTCAGGCGACGGTTGCTGGCTCGCGCACCCGCGCCGTATCCTGATGGCTGCACAAACTGATCTCAGCCACAGGAGAGATTCCCATGCCCAAGGCCGTCGGCATCGACCTCGGTACCACCAACTCCGTCGTATCCGTCCTCGAGGGTGGCGACCCCGTCGTGATCCCCAACGCCGAGGGTTCGCGCACCACCCCCTCGGTCGTCGCCTTCTCCAAGAGCGGCGAGGTCCTGGTCGGTGAGGTGGCCAAGCGTCAGGCGATCACCAATCCCGACCGCACGTTCCGGTCGATCAAGCGCCACATGGGCGAGGACTGGAAGAGCGACGACATCGACGGCAAGGTGTACACGCCCCAGGAGATCTCCGCCCGCATCCTCCAGAAGCTGAAGCGCGACGCCGAGTCGTACCTCGGCGACACGGTCACCCAGGCCGTGATCACCGTGCCGGCGTACTTCGACGACCACCAGCGCACGGCCACCAAGGAGGCCGGCCAGATCGCCGGGCTGGAAGTGCTCCGGATCATCAACGAGCCGACCGCGGCGGCGCTCGCCTACGGCCTCGACAAGGAGGCCCAGGACGAGACCGTCCTTGTCTTCGACCTCGGCGGCGGCACGTTCGACGTCTCCGTGCTCGAGATCGGCGACGGCGTGTTCGAGGTGAAGTCGACCCACGGTGACACCCACCTCGGCGGTGACGACTGGGACCAGCGGGTCATCGACTGGCTGGTGCAGCAGTTCAAGGCCGCCCACGGTGTTGATCTGTCCACCGACCGGATGGCGGCGCAGCGGCTGAAGGAAGCGGCCGAGAAGGCCAAGATCGAGCTGAGCCAGGTCCAGCAGACCCAGATCAACCTCCCGTTCATCACCGCCACGGCCGACGGTCCCCTGCACCTCGACGAGTCGCTGACCCGGTCGAAGTTCCAGGAGATGACCGCCGACCTCATCGAGCGCTGCCGGGTCCCATTCGAACAGGCGCTCAAGGACGCCAGCGTCGCCAAGGGCGACCTGCACCATGTGATCCTCGTCGGCGGCGCCACCCGCATGCCGGCGGTGCAGGACCTCGTGGTCGAGCTCACCGGCAAGGAGCCGAACAAGTCGGTCAACCCGGACGAGGTCGTCGCGGTCGGGGCGGCGATCCAGGCCGGCGTGCTGCGGGGCGACGTCAAGGACGTCCTCCTGCTCGACGTCACGCCACTGTCGCTCGGCATCGAGACCAAGGGCGGGGTGATGACCCGGCTCATCGAGCGCAACACGACGATCCCCACCCGGCGCAGCGAGGTGTTCACCACGGCTGAGGACATGCAGCCGTCCGTCGAGATCCACGTGCTCCAGGGCGAGCGGGAGATGGCCAGCTTCAACAAGACGCTCGGCAAGTTCCAGCTCGTCGACCTGCCGCCGGCGCCCCGCGGCGTGCCGCAGATCGAGGTCACGTTCGACATCGACGCCAACGGCATCGTCCACGTCTCGGCCAAGGACCGGGCGACGAACAAGGAGCAGTCGATGACGATCACGGGCCAGTCCACGCTGGCCAAGGACGACATCGACCGCATGATCAAGGACGCCGAGGCGCACGCCGAGGAGGACCGCAAGCGCCGCGAGGAGGCGGAGATCCGCAACAACGCCGACTCGCTCGTCTACCAGACCGAGAAGGTGCTCCGCGACCAGGGCGACAACGTGTCGGCCGACGAGAAGGCCGCCGTCGAGAAGCCCCTCGCCGACCTCAAGAAGGCGCTCGAGGGCAACGACACCGCGGCGATCAAGTCCGCCAGCGAGACCCTCATGTCGGCCAGCCAGGCGTTCAGTCAGAAGCTGTACGAGGCCGCGGCGCGCGACGCCAACGCGGCCGGGTCGTCGGCGTCCGGGCAGTCCGGTAACGGTGCCGGGGCGGTGAACGACGACGAGATCGTCGACGCCGAGATCGTCGACGACGAGACGAAGGACGCGGAAGGACAGTCATGAGCGATTCGGGTGATCGCGACGCGATCGCCGCTGAGTCGACGGAGCCGGACGAGGTCGACGCGGTCGAGACCCTCGACGACTCCGTCGACGGCGCTCCCCTCACCGCCGAAGCGGAGGAGACCGAGGAGGAGCTGGCGACGCACGTCGTCGACGAGATCCGCGAGTTGGCCTCCGAGCGCGACGCGTACAAGGACATCGCCCAGCGGCTGCAGGCGGACTTCGAGAACTACCGCAAGCGGGTCGTCGTCCAGATCCACGACGAAGCCGACCGGGCCGCGTCGCGGATGGCCGAGGCGATGCTGCCGGTGCTCGACGCCGCCGAGGCGGCGTACGTGCGGCATCCCGAGGAGGTCGGACCGCTGCTCAACGTGATGCTGGTCGAGTTGCGCAAACACGGGCTCGAGACGCTCGACCTCGACGGCAAGCCGTTCGACCCGGTCGTCGCCGAAGCCGTCGCCCACGAGCCGGGCGAAGGCGGCGAGGTCGTCGTCGCCGAAGTGCTGCGCAGCGGCTACCGGTGGAACGGCCGGACGCTGCGTCCGGCCATGGTCCGTACCCGGGACTGACGTCGCAACCCAGGAGCCCCAGTCATGGCCGCGCAACGTGAGTGGTTCGAGAAGGACTACTACGGGATCCTCGGCGTGCCCGAGACCGCGACGCAGAAGGAGATCACGCGCGCCTATCGCAAGCTCGCCCGCGAGCTGCATCCCGACCGGAACCCGGGCAACACCGAAGCCGAGGAGCGGTTCAAGGCCGTGTCCGCCGCGTATGACGTGCTCGGCGACGACACGAAGCGCGCGGAGTACGACGAGGTGCGCCGCCTCGGGCCGGTCGGTGGGTTCGGGGGCGGACCCGGCGGGTTCACGTTCAATGTCGACGACAGCTCGATGGGCGGTCTCGGCGACCTGCTCGGGCAGATGTTCGGCCGCGGGCGGACCCGGGGTGGAGCCGGTCCCGGTGCAGGAGCGGGTCCCCGTCGAGGCGCCGATGTCCGTGCCGAGCTGACGCTCGACTTCGTCGACGCCGTCCGCGGCCTGACCACGACCTTGCACCTCACCAGTGACGCCCAGTGCTCGACCTGTCACGGTTCCGGGGCTCGGCCGGGGACGACGCCGACGCTCTGCCCCCAATGCGGTGGGCGCGGGGTGATCGACGACAACCAGGGGTTGTTCTCCTTCTCCACGCCGTGTCGCCGATGCGGCGGCGCCGGGACGGTGATCGAGGAACCGTGCCCGACGTGCCACGGTTCGGGCGTCGAGAAGCGGGCCCGTGAGGTCCAGGCCCGGATCCCGGCCGGCGTGTCCGACGGCCAGACGATCCGGCTCAAGGGCCGCGGCGCGCCCGGCCGCAACGGCGGGCCGGCGGGCGATCTCCTCGTCGACATCCACGTGGCGCCGCACCCGCGGTTCGGCAGGTCCGGGGACGACCTCACCGTGCGGGTGCCGGTCAGCTTCGCCCAGGCCGCGCTGGGCGCCGACATCTCGGTGCCGACCCTCGAGGGCCCCGACGTCAAGCTCCGCCTGCGCCCCGGCACCCAGCCGGGCAGCCGCCACCGCGTGAAGGGACGCGGCATCGGGACGACGAAGGGCACGGGCGACCTGATCGTCACCGTCGACGTCGTCGTGCCGACATCGCTCACCGATGCCGAGCGAGCAGCCATCGAGCAGCTCGCCGACGCCCCCACGGTCTCGGCCGGGGAGGCCTCATCATGATCCCGCGACGGACCCAGGCCGTGTACGTGATCTCGGTCGCCGCCGAGCTCGCCGGCATGCATCCCCAGACCCTGCGGATCTACGAGCGGCGCGGGCTGGTCTCACCGGCCCGCACCCGGGGGGGCAACCGGCGCTACAGCGACGCCGACATCGAGACGTTGCGCCGCATCGCCGAACTGGCGTCGAGCGGGATGAACCTCGAGGGGATCCGCAAGGTGATGGAGCTGGAGGCGGAGAACGCACGGCTCCGGGAGCAGCTCGCCACGGCCCAGGCCGCGGCGGCCAACGCAATGGCGGAGGCCGAACGACGGCAGCGCCGCGACCTCGTCCCTCTCCGCCAGGCCGTCGCCGTCTTCGGGGAAAGCTTCCCGAAGCGCGACTCAGGGGACTAACCATCCGAGGGTTTCGTGCCAACGGAGGGTCTGGCGCGGGTCAGTCCCGCACGAAACCCTCGGATGGCACGAAACCCTCGGATGCGGTCAGCACCTGCTGAACTAACGGCACCCCGGGCCGGTACACGAGGTGCGTGTAGCTGGGGGCGTCGAGGATCACCAGGTCGGCGCGGGAGCCGGGTCCGAGCCATCCGACGTCGTCGCGCCGCAGGGCCTGCGCCCCGCCGAGCGTTGCCGCGGTGACCGCCTCGGTCGCGGTCATTCCCAGCTCCCGCACGGCGAGGGCGATGACGAACGGCATCGACGTGGTGTAGCTCGATCCCGGGTTGCAGTTGGTGGCCAGCGCCACGGTCGCGCCGGCGTCGATCACCCGCCGGGCGTCGGGGTAGGGCTGGCGGGTGGAGAAGTCCGTCGCCGGCAGGAACGTCGCCACCGTGTCGCTCCCGGCGAGGACGTCGACGTCGGCCTCGGTGAGATGGGTGCAGTGGTCCGCCGACGCGCATCCCAGCTCGACGGCGAGCTGCACCCCCGGGCCGCGACCGAGCTGGTTGGCGTGCAGCCGGAGCCCGAGCCCGGCCGCCCGCCCGGCCGTCAGCACCTCCCGGCACTGGTCGGCGTCGAACGCCCCTCGCTCGCAGAAGGCGTCGATCCACCGGGCATGGGGCGCGCAGGCGGCGAGCATCTCGCCGCTCACCAGGGCGACGTACTCGTCGGCGCGACCCTCGTACTCCGGCGGGACGACGTGCGCGCCCAGGAACGTGGTCTCGGTGCTCAGTTCCCCCGCGATGCGCAGCAGACGGCGCTCGTCGTCGACGGTGCCGCCGTACCCGGACTTGATCTCGACGGTGGTGATCCCGGCGCGCCGGGCTTCGGCGAGCCGGCCCCGGGCGAGCCCGGCGAGTTCGGCGTCGGACGCCGCCCGCGTCGCGCCGACCGTCACGTTGATGCCGCCCGCCTCGTAGGGCGCCCCGGCCATGCGGGCGGCGAACTCGGCGGCCCGGTCGCCGGCGAAGACGAGATGGGTGTGACTGTCGACGAAGCCGGGGATCACGCAGCGGCCTTCGGCGTCGATGCGCTGGTCCGCCGCCGGCGCGGCCCCCCGACCGACGCTCACGACGCGCTGGTCCTCGATCACGACGTGGGCGTCCGCCAGCTCGCCCTCGGCGGTGTTGGTGACGAGGAGGCCGATGCCGTCGACGACGGTGGTCATTGCAGCACCCAGTCCCGCTGCGCGCGAGTGAGCGCCAGCGAACGAGCGGCTATCAGCGGCCTGCGTGGCCGGGGAACGCCATGAACGGTCACCGGAGAACGGCCTCCAACTCGGCCGGCACGTCGATCGAGACGTGCCGCCCGTCGGCGACGACGACGCGGCCGTCGATGACGACGTGGCGGACGTCGGCCGCCGTGGCCGCGAACACCACCGCGTCGAGGGCGTCGTCCGGTCGGGTCCCCGCCAGCCGCACCGACCCGAGACCGACCGTGGTGAGGTCGGCGCGCGCGGCGGGCTCGATCCGCCCGGCATCCGGCCAGCCGAGGCTGGCGTGCCCGCCCGCGGTCGCAATCACCAGCTGGGCCGGCGCGTCATGACTGCCCCGGACACCGGACGCCAGGCGCTCGTCGAGCTCGACGGCGCGCGCCTCCTCCAGCAGATCGATGATGGCGTGGGAATCGCTGCCGAGGGCGATACCCACGCCGGCGTCGCGCAGCGCCCGCGCCGGGCCGATGCCGTCGGCGAGATCGCGCTCGGTGGTCGGGCACAGGCAACAGCCCGCCTCCGCCTTCCCGAGCAGCGCGTGATCGGCGTCGCTCGTGTGGGTGCCGTGCACCGCAGTGAACCGGTCGGTCAACACGCCGTGGCGGGCGAGCAACTCGGTCGGCGTGCAGTCGTAGGCGGCGAGCGATTGCTCGTTCTCCGCCGGCTGCTCCGACACGTGGGCGTGCAGCGGCGCCCCCCGCTCGGCCGCCCACGCCGCGACGACCGCCATCGACGGCGGGTCGACGGCTCGCACCGAATGGATCGCCGCCCCAATGCGCACGCCCGGCCGGTCGGCGAGCAGAGAAACCCGCGTGGCCCACGCCAGCGCATCCCCGTCGGAGAACCGGCGTTGGACGTGATCAACCTCGACGTCGATCCCGCCGCGCAGGTAGCACGTGTCGAGCAGGGTGATGCGGAGCCCGGCGTCGTGGGCGGCGGAGACGAGGGCGTCACCCATCGCGTTGGCGTCGGCGTACGGCGCGCCGGACAGCGTGTGGTGGAGGTAGTGGAACTCGCCGACCGTCGCCACGCCCGCCAACGCCATCTCGGCGAATGTCGCCCGGGCGAGGCGGTGGTACTGATCGGGGTCGAGCGACCCGGCGAGCGCGTACATCTGCTCGCGCCACGTCCAGAACGAGCCGGCGCCGCGCTGCGTCCGGCCGCGCAACGCCCGATGGAAGGCGTGGCTGTGGGCATTGGCGAACCCGGGGATGGTCAGCCCGCTCAGCGCGGTGGCGTCCGGCGGCGGTTCGGTCACCTCACGCTCGACGGCGACGATCCGGTCGCCGTCCACCCGCACCAGCACGTCGCGCTCAGGGCGGTCGCCACCCAACCACGCCAGCTCGCAGTGGTAGGACGCCGCCGCCATCACCCGGCAAGGCGTTCGACGAGCGCCTTCTGCTCGGGGCCGAACCAGGGTCCGTCTCCCGCGCCCAGGTTCTCGGTCATTCGCTCGGGCTTGCTCGTGGCGGGGATCGAGACGCTCGTCGCCGGGTGGCTCAGCCCGTATTTCATCAGCGCTTGCGGCCACGTCGCCACGCCGAAGTCGGCGAGCGGGGCGAGGTCCGACGCCGCCGGCGTCTGCCGCACGAGACCACCGGCGGCGAACGGGCGCATCAGGATCACGCCCAGCCCGAGGTCGGCGGCGAGGGGCAGGATCCGCGCCTCGACCTCCCGTTCGTGCGGGTTGTACGGCACCTGGACGGCCTCGATGCGCCCGGTGCGCATCACCCGCTCCAGCTCGTCGAACGCGCCGGCCTGCCAGTGGGTCGCCCCGATGACATCGATCTCGCCGCGCTCGCGCCGGCGCTCGAGTTGGCCGAGGCGCGTCGGCCACTCGACGAGGTTGTGCACCTGGAACACCTCGACGTGCCCGCCGAAGAACCCGAGCGAGGCGTCGATCTGCCGTTCCGCTTCGTTGTCGTCAGGGGTCCAGACTTTGGTGGCGACGATCACGTCGGCGCGGCGCGCCCCGAGCGTGGCCCCCAGGATGCGCTCGGCGTGGCCGTACATCGGCGAAGAGTCGACGAACGTCGCCCCTCCCGCCAAAGCGTTGTCGGTGACTCGCTGGCGGGGCTGGTCGACGTCGGGGACGTCGAATGTCCGGGACGTGCCCATCCCCACGACGGGCACTTCGAGTCCGGCGAACGGGCGATGCTCCATCGTCGCCTACGATCCCACGCGCTCGACGAACGCGGTGATCCGGGCCACGAACGCGTCCCGGTGGTGGCGCTCGAACTGCTCCCACGTCGTGAGCGACGTCGTGTCGACGACCCGATCGAGGAACAGCTTGCCGTCGAGGTGGTCGCACTCGTGCTGGAACGTGCCGGCCGTCAGGCCGCGCTTGACCTCGTCGTGCTCGACGCCGTCCCGGTCGAGGTAGCGCACGCGCACGTTGACGTGGCGCATCACGTTCCCGCGCAGGTTCGGCACGGACAGGCAGCCCTCGTTGATCTCCACCAGCTCGTCGTCGAGCGGCTCGAGGAGCGGGTTGACGATCACCGTCAACGGGATCGGCGGCTTGTACGGGTAGCGCGGGTTGTGGTCGACCTCGATCACGGCGATGCGCACCGGCTCGTGCACCTGGTTGGCCGCGATCCCGGCGCCGTTGGCGTCGTGCATCGTGTCGATCAGGTCGTCGATGAGCTGTTGGACGCCCGGCGAGGCCAGCTCGTCCCCGGACAGCTCCCGTGCCCGCTCACGCAGTACGGGATGGCCCACGGTGGCGATCTTGCGAATCGTCATCGACCCGATGCTGCCAGATCGTCCCGGTCAGCCCTCCCGCATCGGGATGCGCACGCCTCGCTCGCCGGCGACCTCGGCGGCCCGCTCGTAGCCGGCATCGACGTGGCGCATCACGCCGGTTCCCGGGTCGCTCGTCAGCACCCGGGCGAGCTTCTGCGCGGCGAGGTCGCTGCCGTCGGCGACGACCACCATCCCGGCGTGGATCGAGCGGCCGATGCCGACGCCGCCCCCGTGGTGGATCGACACCCAGGTCGCGCCGGCCGACGTGTTCACCAGCGCGTTGAGCAGTGGCCAGTCGGCGATCGCGTCGGAGCCGTCGGCCATCGCCTCGGTCTCCCGGTACGGCGAGGCGACCGATCCCGAGTCGAGATGATCCCGGCCGATCACGATCGGCGCCCGGAGCTCGCCGTGCCGCACCATCTCGTTGAACCGCAGCCCGAGCCGGGCCCGCTCGCCGTAGCCGAGCCAGCAGATCCGGGCCGGCAACCCCTGGAACGCGACCCGCTCGCCGGCGAGACCGATCCAGCGGCCGAGCGCGGCGTCCTCCGGGAACTCGTCGAGCACGGCCCGATCGGTGGCCGCGATGTCGGCGGGGTCGCCCGACAGCGCGACCCAGCGGAACGGACCCTTGCCCTCGCAGAACAACGGCCGGATGTACGCGGGCAGGAACCCCGGGTAGGCGAACGCCCGGTCGAACCCGCCGAGCTCGGCTTCGGCGCGCAGGCTGTTGCCGTAGTCGAACACCTCGGCGCCGCGGTCGAGAAACCCGACCATCGCCGCGCAATGCGTCGCCATCGACCCACGCGCCCGGCGGACGAGCTCGTCGGGCTCGGTACGGGCCATCTCGGTGCACGCCTCTGGGGTCAGGTCGACGGGCACGTAGGACAGCGGGTCGTGGGCGCTGGTCTGGTCGGTGACGATGTCGGCGGGGAAGTCGAGCTCGAGCAGCCGGGGCACGATCGCCGCGGCGTTGCCGATCAGCCCTACAGACAGCCTCCGCCGCTCATCCCTTGCCGCGGTGCAGCGAGCGATCGCATCGTCGACGTTGCCGGCGACCTCGTCGAGGTACCGCGTGTCGATGCGGCGCTGGACGCGGGCCGGGTCGACCTCGACGCACAGGGCCACCCCGTCGTTCATCGTGATCGCCAACGGCTGGGCCCCGCCCATCCCCCCGAGGCCGGCGGTCAGCGTGATCGTCCCGGCGAGGGAGCCGCCGAAGCGGCGGCGGGCGATCTCGGCGAAGCACTCGTACGTGCCCTGGAGGATCCCCTGGGTGCCGATGTAGATCCACGACCCGGCCGTCATCTGCCCGTACATCGTGAGTCCGGCCGCCTCGAGCCGGCGGAACTCCTCCCACGTCGCCCAGTCGGGAACGAGGTTGGAGTTGGCGATCAACACCCGCGGCGCCCACTCGTGCGTGCGGAACACCCCGACCGGCTTGCCCGACTGGACGAGCATCGTCTCGTCGTCGCCGAGGGTGACGAGGGTCCGGCACATCGCGTCGAACGCCTCCCACGACCGGGCCGCCCGCCCGGTGCCCCCGTAGACGACGAGATCGTCCGGACGCTCGGCGACCTCGGGGTCGAGGTTGTTCTGCAGCATGCGGAAGGCCGCCTCCTGCGGCCAGCCGCGGCACGACAGCTCGGTGCCCCGCGGGGCGCGGACGAGGCGGGCGCCGGCAGTCATGGGTTCACTGTGTCACGCCGGCACCACCGCCACATCCGTCTGTGTCACCGAAACCGCGTTCGACGACGGATGCGGTGACACAGATCGGTATCAGCCGGCGTAGTTGCGGAGCACCCGGAGCGCGGCCGCCCCGTGGGGACCGGTCGTGACGAGGCCGGACTCGTCGGGCGCCAGCCGCTGGGCGCCGACGCGGCAGAACGCCCCAGCCGGTCCGGTGATCGTGGAGTCGGCGTCCTCGCGGCCGTAGCGCCAGCTCGACCCGTCCGGTGCGACGAGCGCACAGAAGACGTCGTGCGGCTGTTGGCCGGCGAGGGCGAACGCGTAGGGGAGCGTGGCGTGGCCGAGCCAGGCGATGTGACGGAGCCGCTCGGTGTCCGGGAACGGGATGGCCAACGGTTCGGTGATGTCGAGCGCGTGCGCCCAGTGCTCGGCGAGCCGGGTCGTCGCCAGCGTGCCCGGCTTCAGCGGGGCCGCCGCCCACGCCAGCCGACGGTCCGGGTCCGCCACCCGCAGCGCGGCGACCGCCGCCCGCCGCGCGTCACGCCAGCGGTCGAACACGACGGCGGGCGCAGCCCGCTGCTCCTGCACCATGCGCTCGGCTTGGACGTCGACCGACTCGCCTTCCTTCCAGGTCCCGGGCGCGTCGACTCCGGTCGCGGTCGCGACAACCGCCTCCTCGGTCTGGGCGAGGTGGAGGACGACATCGGCGATCGTCCATCCGGCGGCGCCGGACGGGCTCAGCCAGGCATCGTCGTCGAGGTCGGTGAGGATCGTCTCGATGCGGTCCTGCTCGGCGACGAGATCGTCGAAGATGCTCACGGTCGGACGCTACTGGCGTGGCTGCCAGTGCACTCAGGCGAGCGCCCCGTCGAGCGCCGCCTCAGCGGCGGCGACGACCTCGCCGTCGACCACGGCCCGCTCGACGGCGGCGAGACGGGGAGCCATCCACTGATCGGGCCCCGGTCCGCCGGCCGCCCGCCGGACGAGCTCGGCGACCGCGCCCGTCGCCACGGCGGGCTGGAGCGGGGCGCGCAGCGCCAGGCCGAACGTCGCCGCGGTGATCTCGACGGCGAGGATGCGGGCGAAGTTGGCGACCACTTGGCGGAGCTTGCGCGTTGCCCCCCAGCCCAGCGACACGTGGTCCTCCTGCATCGCGCTCGTCGGCAGCGTGTCGGTGCTCGCCGGCGCGGCGAGCCGGCGGTTCTCGGCCACCATCGCCGCCTGGGCGTACTGCGCCAGCATCAGCCCCGAGTTCACGCCCGGGTCCGGGGTGAGGAACGGGGGCAGCCCGTGGGAGCGGGCCGGATCGAGCAGCCGGTCGGTGCGGGCCTCGCACATCGCTCCGACGTCGGCGATCGAGACGGCCAGGAAGTCGGCGACCGCGGCGAGCGGGGCACCGTGGAAGTTGCCGCACGACTCGACGCGACCGTCCGGGAGCACGACCGGGTTGTCGATGCACGCGACCAGCTCCCGGGCGGCGATGGCTCGGGCGTGCTCGACGGTGTCGCGCAGGGCGCCGTGGACCTGCGGCGCGCAGCGGAGCGAGTAGGCGTCCTGGACCCGGTCGTCGCCGTAGCGATGACTGGCGACGATCGCCGAGCCGGTGAGGAGTGAACGCAGGTTGGCCGCGCTGACCGCTTGCCCGACCTGGGGTCGCATCGCGATGAGGTCCTCGGCGAAGGCGCGGTCGGTGCCGAGCAGCGCCTCGACGGACATCGCCGCGGCGATGTCGGCCGCGCGGACGAGCCCGTCGAGGTCGGCGATGGCGAGGACGAGCATGCCGAGCATGCCGTCGGTCCCGTTGATGAGGGCGAGGCCCTCCTTGGCCCGCAGCACGAGCGGTGTCAGATCGGCTTCCGCGAGGGCGGTTGCTCCGTCGACCAGGCTCCCGTTCGCCCGCCGTGCTTCGCCCTCGCCGAGCAGCACGAGGGCGACCGACGCCAGCGGCGCGAGGTCGCCGCTGGCGCCGAGCGAACCGTGCTCCAGGACGACTGGCGTGATGCCGGCGGCGAGCAGGGCGAGGATCGTCTCGACGACGTCCGGCCGCACGCCCGAATAGCCCATGGCCAGGCTGCGCGCCCGCAGCAGCATCATCGCCCGGACGACCTCGCGCTCGACCTCCAGGCCCATACCCGCGGCGTGCGACCGGATCAGCGCCAGCTGCAATTCGGCCGATCGGGCCGCTGGGATGACGGTGTTGGCCAGCGCCCCGAACCCCGTCGACACCCCGTACACGGGCTCGGGCTGGTCGACGAGCCGGTCGATGACCGCGGCGCCCCGCTCCAAGGCGGCCCGGGCGTCGTCACCGAGCGTGACCGGCCGATCGCGCCGCGCCACGGCGACGACGTCGCCAGCGCTGACGCCGTGTGGTCCGAGCACCAGCTCCTGGTCGTCCATGGCTCGGACCGTAGTGCGACGGATGACACATAGACATCTAACGATTCGATATCTAACATTAGCCTCATGGGTGAACCGACGACCGAACCGATCGGCCGGCAGCTGACCCGCATCGCCAAGGCGGTCAGCCGGGCGTTCGACGACGCACTAACCGAGGTCGGCGGCTCGCTGCCGACGTGGCTGGTGCTGGTGTCGCTGAAGAGCGGGACGCCGGGCGCCCAGCGGGAGCTCGCGGCCGCGGTTGGGATCGAAGGTCCGACCTTGACCCATCACCTGAACCGGCTGGAGGCGTCCGGGCTGGTCACGCGGCGGAGGGATCCGGCGAACCGCCGGGTGCACCGGGTCGAGCTGACCGACGCCGGCGAAGCCACCTTCGCCCGCCTGCTCGGGGCCGTCATCGGCTTCGACGATCGGTTGCGCCGGGGCTTCACCGAGTCGGAACTGACGACGTTGCGCGACTCGCTCGAGCGCCTCCGCACCAACGCGGCGGCAGCCGTGGAGGAGGTGGCGCGATGAAGCTGGTCGTGCACGTGTCCGACTACGGGTGGCCGGTCCGGCCCGACCAGCTGGCCGGGCTGCTCGCCGACGTTGGCGGGCTCGCCGAGTCGAACGGCTTCGACGGCATCGCCGTGGCTGACCACCTGTGGCAGCACCCGATCATGGGCGGACCCGAGCGGGCGAGTCTGGAGGCGTACACGACGCTGGGTTTCCTGGCCGCCCACACCCGGTCGTCGCGGCTGATGACGGTCGTCACGGGCGCTCACTTCCGGCGGCCCGGCGTGCTGGCCAAGACGGTGACGACGCTGGACGTGCTCTCGGGTGGTCGGGCGTGGCTCGGCATCGGCGCCGGTCACTATCAGGAGGAGTGCGAGGGCCTCGGCGTGCTGTTCCCGCCGGTCGGCGAGCGGTTCGAGCTGCTCGAGGACGCCCTCGAGGTTTGCACGCGCATGTGGAGCGGCGAGCACGGCGACGACGGGCCCTACGACGGCCACCACGTCCACGCCAACCGGCTGCTCAACGTCCCCCAATCGCTTCAGCGGCCGCACCCGCCGATCCTCATCGCCGGTGACGGCGAACGGAGGACCCTGCCGCTCGTCGCCCGCTACGGCGATGCGTGCAGCCTGCGCCCGACGCCCGACATCCCCCGCAAGCTCGACGTGCTCCGCCGGTGCTGCGACGACTCCGGCACCGACTACGAATCCATCGAGCGCACCTGTGCCTTCGCCTTCACGGCGGACGACGGCGGGCCCGAGACCGCCCAGCTCATCGACCAGCTGCGGTGGCTGGCCGGCCTCGGCATCGAGACCGTGATCGGACGGGTGGAGGGCGACGACCCTCGCCCAGCGATCGAACTGCTCGGCCGCCACGTCGTCCGCGTCGCCGCCGAGCTGACGGCAACCCCTCCCTCGAAAGGAGCCCAATGATGAACGCTCAGCAGATCGATTCCTTCCTCGCCGCGTGGACCCACGCCGAGCGTGACGGAGACGTCGCCACCCTCGACGCGCTCGTCGCCGACGACTTCGTCGGCGTCGGGCCCCTCGGCTTCACCCTGCCCAAGGCCGCCTGGCTGGGTCGCCACGCCAGCGGTGAGCTGACGTACGAGCAGTTCGCCGTGGACGAGGTCGACGCCCGGCCGCACGACGACGTGGCGGTGATCACGGCTCGCCACACGGCCGCCGGGAACTACAACGGCCAGCCGATCCCGACCGCGCTACGCGCGACGCTGGTGCTCGTCGACGACGACGGCCGGCCCCGTCTGGCCGCCCTCCACCTCAGCTTCATCGCCGGAACCCCGGGCGCGCCCCCGATCCCCGGTCAGTGACGTTTCACGCCGCCGTACTTCATCCGGGTGTCGCTCACTGCCGCCGCCCGGATGTCGTCGGCGTTGACGCCAGCATCGACGACCTCGCCGATGAACAGGGTGTGGGTGCCGGCGTCGTGAGCAGCCCGCACTTCGCAGTCGAGCCAGGCGACGGCGTCGGCGAAGATCGGGGCGCCCGTCTTGCCGGCTCGCACTGGGCGGTCGTTCAGGGTCATCGCCGTGGCGTCGAACGTCGCCGGCTTGGAGAACTTGACGAAGACCTTGGTGTCCTCCGCCGACCACAGGTTGACGGTGAACGACTGGCCCTCGGTGATCAGCCGGTGGGTCACGGCCGAATTGTCGATGCCGACGGCGATCTGCACCGGCTCCATCGACACCTGGGTGATCCAGCTGGCCGTCATCCCGTTCCACTCGTCGCCGGAACGGGATCCGATCAGGGCGAGGGCGTTCGGGATCTTCCACGTGACGCGGTTGATCAGCTCGTCGTCGAGTCCTTCCACAGCCTGCACGCTACGTCCGGAGTCGGCGTCCGTTCCGTTCAAGACCTGCGGCGAAGGACCCGCGTACGTTGGGCGCATGACTGCACGATTCGCCGCCATCGGCCTGGTCGTCAACGACATGGGCCGTTCGCTCGCCTTCTACCGCCTGCTCGGGCTCGACATTCCGGCTGAGGCCGATGAGCTGCCGCACGTCGACGTGCCGCTGCCCGACGGTGGCCGGCTGATGTTCGACACCATCGAGACGATCCACTCGTTCGATCCCGAGTGGAAGCCACCGAACGGGAGCCACCGCGTCGGCCTGGCGTTTGGATGTGACAGCCCGCGCGACGTCGACGCCGAGTTCGGCAAGCTCGTCGGCGCCGGCCACGAGGCCCACCTCGAGCCGTGGGATGCCTTTTGGGGCCAGCGCTACGCCAGCGTCCACGATCCGGACGGCAACTCCGTCGAGCTGTTCGCCCCGCTGGAGTGAGCCGGGTGCTCGCGTAGGAGGCGTCGGGCGAGGCGGCGGATCTCCGTCGTGACCTCCGGGGGTTCGAGGACGTCGCACCGGAACGGGAGCCCAGAGAGATAGCGGGCGATCCAGTCGGCGTCGCCGCCGATGCGCACGATCGCGGCCGCCGCATCGTCGGGGTCGGGTCCGACGACGCCGATCGTGGGGCTGATCTCGCGGGCCGCCGCCTCCGGCGGGCAGTGCACCCGGACGACAGCCTGGACGTCGTACGCCCGGACCGCGACGCCCTCGCTGACCAACGCGGTGGCGTCGGGTGCCGGTCGCGGGTTGGCCCGCACACCGGTGCTGATCGGGTCGCGGATGCGGTCGATGCGAAACGTGCGCCAGTCGTCCCGATCAAGGTCGAACGCGACGAGGTACCAGCGCCGACGCATCGAGACGATCCGGTGCGGCTCGGCGTGACGCCGGCTCGCCTCGCCGTCAGCCGTGCGGTAGTCGAAGCGCATCCGCTCGAGGCTGCGGCAGGCCATCGCCAGGGACATCAGCATCGTCAGGTCAACGGCCGGGTCGTCCTCGGCGCGGCGGCCCGGATCCCGCCCGCCGATGCCTTCGGTGACCTCGGCCAGCGCGGCGACCCGATCGCGCAGCGCGCTCGGCAAGACCTGGGCCAGCTTGGCGAGCGCCGCCAGCGCGGCCTCGGCGATCACCGGGTCGGCGACCCGCGACAGGTCACGCAGGCCGACGGACAC
>JBKOUV010000012.1:0-5810 GCA_046723555.1 Actinomycetota bacterium
GCCGCGGCGAGGAGCCCCGATCCCTCGCCGGGGCTCCCCGCAAGTTGGTCTTCATCCATCCGGAACCGACGGCACGACGACGCGGTCGAAGGGCCGGAACAGGTAGCGCCGGGCGATCTCGCTGTAGCCCGCGTAGAGCCCAGCGCCGGCTGCGGCGAGCCGGTCGGAGTCCAGCCGGGCGTTGAGCGCCGGGAGGTCGAACCAGGGCACGCCGGGGCGGGCGTGGTGGGTGTGGTGGAGGTTGTTGTTGAGGAACAACAACGAGAAGAACCACCCCGCGTGCACGACCGCCGATCGCGTGCCCGCCTCCGGCAGACGGTGCTCGACGAACGACCGCAGGAGCGACAACGCGCCACCACCCCATGCCACACCGACGACGTACATCCACAGCGGGAGTCCGGTCGCGGCGACGACGATGAGCACAACCGCCATCCCGGCGAGGTGGGTCATCGCACACACGGCCATGCGGGGAGACCGCGACCGCGCCATGCGGCGCCACCACCGCATCGCCGCCACGAGTGGACCGAGCACCATCCGCCCGGCCAACGTGCGCATCGCCAGCAGCGTGGCCCGGCGCACGGGGCCGCACCGGCGCCAGGTCTCGGCCGACACGTAGAAGGTCTCGGGGTCGGTGTCGGGCGAGGTGAGCGGATCGGCCCGGTGGTGGACGAGGTGGCTCTCTCGGTAGACGGCGAAGGGAACGACGAGCCCGAGGGGCAGCGCCGCCATGGCCGTGTTCAGGGATCGCCACGGCGTCGGATGGCCGTGGATCACCTCGTGCTGCAGCGAGTTGTACCACGCACCGAGCACGGCCAGCAGGGCCACGACGACGACGGCCGGCATCGACTCGTGCGCGGCCAGGACACCCGCGAAGCCGGCGGCGATCGCCACCGCGACAGCCACCGTGGGCCATTCCACCCGGGTCGGTCGCTCCACGCCCACGCCGTGGTTGTAGCAGTCAAGCGAGTTCGCAGGTTGTTGCTTTCGGTCACGAGCGTCGCGTATACGCTACGCGTGATGGATGAGCGCAATTCGCCGCCGCGGGTGTTGCGCGAGCGCCTCGGTGAAGCCATCCGGCGCTCTGGCCTGGGCAAGAGCGAGTTCGCCAGCCGCGCCGGCATTGACCGCACCACGCTCTCCCAACTGCTCTCGCCGACGAATCGTCGGCTCCCGCGAGTCGACACGCTCGTGGCCGTCGCGTCGGCTCACGACTTGTCGATCGACTGGCTCGTCGGCCTGTCCAATGTCGGTCCGGTCGAGGCGGAGTTGATCCAGCACACTTCGTTCGAGGCGCCGGGACCTTCACCGAGCGACGAGCGATTGCTCGGCTGGCTGAGCGAGGCGGCCGACTACAAGATCCGCTACGTCCCGGCCACGCTCCCGGATCTGCTGAAGACCGATGCGGTGATCCACTTCGAGCGCTCCCGCGCCGCCGGCCCGAACGCGACCCAGACGATCGACACGACGGCGGCCCGCCTGGCCTGGGCCCGCCACCCGGACACGGAGATGGAGTGCTGCTCGTCGGTGCAAGCGCTGAAGTCCTTCGCCCGGGGCGAGGGAATTTGGAGCCGCCTCGGCGTCGAGGCCCGCCGCGAGCAGCTCGACCGGATGAGCGAGCTCGTCGAGGAGCTGTACCCGACCTTCCGCTGGTTCCTGTTCGACGGTCTGCGTCGCTACGCCGCGCCTGTCACCGTTTTCGGCACCCAACGGGCGGCGCTCTACCTGGGCCAGCTCTACCTCGTGCTCACGTCGGCCGAGCACGTGCGCACGTTGAGCCGGCACTTCGACGGGATCATCCGTGACGCCGAGGTCCAGCCCACCGCGATAACGGCGCATCTGGCTCGCCTCCGCCGACGCATGTAGCGCACTGCTCGATTCGGGTGGCGGAGCCGTGCTGCGATGCGAGCGAGTGAGCGCCAGCGAGCGAGCGGCCATCAGCGGCCTGCGTGGCCGGGGAACGCCGTGATGGTCAGCAGAACGTCGCCGCGTCGCTCACCGTCCGGGCGAGCACCTCCTCGTCGAGGGTGAGCCCGAGCCCGGGACGGTCCGTCAGCGTGATCCAGCCGTCTTCGTCGACCTCGACCGTCTCGGCGAGCAGGAAGTCGCGCCGCGCGGTCGTCCACTCCGGCGGATCGAACGGGAACTCCAGAAACGGCGCGCCGACCGTGCCGGCGGTGAGATGGGCGTTGGCGAGGAGCCCGATGCCATTGCCCCATGTGTGCGGCGTGAAGATCCGGCCTGCCGCGACGACCTCCGCCGCGAACCCGCGCAGCCCGGTGATCCCGAGCGTGCAGCAGCAATCGGGCTGGAACACGTCGAGGCACCCTCGCCTGAGGAGCTCGGTGAACTCGTAGCGTTCGCGCGTCAACTCGCCACCGGCCACCCGGACATCCACTCGTCGGCGCAGCTCCGCCAGGCCGTCGTAGTCGCCCCGGTGCAGCGGCTCCTCGATCCAGAACACGCCCTCGGCGGCGAGCTCGCCGGCGACACGGGTGGCGTGGTCGAGATCCCACGCCGGGCGGGTGTCCCAGGCCATCCGCCAGCCCTGGTTGCAGTCGACCATCAGCTTGAGCGCGTCCCCGACGGCGTCGCGCACCGCCCTCACGACGGCCAGGTCGGCGGCGAGGTCGTCACGGCCGAAGCGCAGCTTCAACGCCGGGAAGCTGCGGTCGAGGACCAGTCGAGCCAACGCGACGGTGTCCGCCGGCGACCGGTGCACACCGGACGACGCGTACGCGCGGACCCGTCGATCGCGACCGCCGACCATCTGCCACGTGGGCTGGCCGGTGATCTGACCGGCGAGGTCCCAGAGGGCGATGTCGAGCGGCCACGGCCGGCCGGCGTGGAAGTCGATGTTGGCGAGCACGGCGCCGTGGCGTTCGAGGTCGAGGGGGTCTTCGCCCAGGAAGAACGACTGGAAGTCGGCGAACCCGTACATCGCGTCCCCGGAGCCCACCCCGACGTGGCCGGCGTCGTCGTGGACCCGCACGACCGTCGCCGGGAAATGGGTCCGCGGCCGGGGGTCCCACGCCGCCGGGAACGGTGGATCGAGGGGGAGCCGGTGGTGGCCGATGTCGATTCGTGTGATCGAGGACATCTACGCCGCCGCCCGCAGCTCGGCCCACACCCGCAGGGTCGACGCGGCGAGCTGCGCACGCTCGCGGGCATCGGGGATCCGACAGTTGTTCCGGTACATCGGCAGGTTCTCCTCGGCGACCATCGCCGCCGCCAGATCGGGCACCGACACCGCCAGTTCACCGGCGCGGCGGACGGCGGCGGGTAGGCCCACGGCCTCGACGAGCTCGCCGTACGCATCGGCCAGCTCGCCGACCGCTCGACCGACGGTCGCGGCGACCGGCGCGTACACCTCCGGGGCTCCGTCGACGTTCCACGCCAGCGCGGCCGCCAGCCCGACGGCGACGGCAATCCCGTGCCGGATCCCGCCAAGGGTGCCGAGCGCGTGCCCGATGGAATGGGCGATCCCGGTACCGCCTCCGTCGATGGCGAGCCCGGCGAGCAGGGCGGCGGACTGCATCTGTTGTCGGGCCTTCCGCTCTCCGCCGCTAGCGGCCGGGAGGTGATCGAGGATCAGCCGGATCGCGTGCAGCGCTAGCGCGGCCACGACGGCGTTGGTGCGCTGCCCGGTCGCCGCCTCCATCGCGTGGACGAAGGCGTCCAGTCCGCTCGCCGCGGCGACGTCGGCCGGCATCGTGGCCACCGCGTCGGGGTCGAGGATGACCCGGGCCGGCAGCAGCTCGTCGCCCCACGCCCACACCTTTTTCCCGGTGCCGTCGGTGAGCACGCACGTCCGGGTCACTTCGGCACCCGTGCCGGCGGTCGTCGGAATGGCCACTACCGGCCGGCCGGCCGGCAGTGGGTGGCCGCCCAGGACGTAACCCTCCACCCCGTCGGTGCCGGCGGCGACCGCGGACGCCAACTTCGCCGTGTCGAGCGCGCTCCCTCCGCCCGCTCCGATCACCACCGCCGCGCCGGCCTCCCTGAGAACCCCGGCCGCCTCGTCCACCGACTCGGCCGTCGGCTCCCGCGGCGGCAGGACGAGGACCTCGACGTCGTCGACGTGGTCCAAGACGGTCCGGAGGCGGTCGACGTAGCCGGTCGCGACCACGGCTTCATCGACCACGAGCACCGCCCGGCGGTGCTCGAACACGCCGGCGGGCTCAGCCAGGACGTCGAGGCTCCCGGGCCCGACATCGATCGGGGGGATCCGCCGACCCGGGTGACTGAAACCCCCGTTCACGCGCTTTTAACAGTACATCCGTACCAAGAACAGCGGTTGATTGGTCTGGTCGAACGCCAGTAACGTTCGGTGTGCGAACGGCGCGGGGACGCCGTCTACGCACCAACGCCCGGGGGAGGAACCCATGGATTGGAAGCGTTTCGACCGGACCCGTCGCTCCGTCGGGCCGGTCCACCTCGATCTCATCGAGGCGTACGCCAGCCGCAAGATCAGCCGCCGCGACTTCGTCCGGCGGGGCACCATCATCGGGCTGTCGATACCGATGATCGGCGCAGTCATCTCGGCGTGCGGTGACGACGACGACAGCACTGCAACCGGCGCGACCGGTACGAGCGGGGGCGCTCCCGGTACGTCCGGCGCTCCCGGCACGTCCGGCGCTCCCGGCACGTCAGGTGCTCCTGGCACGACCGCCGCCGGTCAGCAGGGGGGCACGATCAAGATCGCCTACCAGAAGCCGGCGGCGACGCTCGATCCGATCGCGATGCAGGACCTCGGCGCCTACGGCCTCGTCGCCCAGTGCTTCGAGTTCCTCGCGACGCTCGGGGACAACGGGGAGATCGTGCCCGGGCTGGCTGAGTCGTGGGAACCCAACGAAGACGGCACGGTGTGGACGTTCCAGTTGCGCAAGGGCGTCAAATGGCAGGGCGGCGGAGACTTCACATCCAAGGACGTCGCCGCCACGATGGACCGGCTGGTCGAAGCGGCCAACGCCGGCCTGGCCGGCGTGATCGCCAAGGGGGCCGTGGACACGAGCGATCCCAATGTTGCCGTCTTCAACCTCGAAGGCGCCAACGGCAGCTTCCCGTACCTGGTCTCGGTGTTCAACGCCCAGACGCCGATCACACCCGTCGATTACGCGACCGGGACCACCCTCGACGGCTCGCCGAACGGCACCGGACCGTGGAAGCTGACCAAGTACGACGCCGCGACCGGCGCGACGTTCGAGCGCAATCCCGACTGGTGGGGCGGTCAGACGAAGCTCGATAGCCAGGAGGCTGTCTTCTTCAACAATGTCGGCACGATGGTCACCGCCATGCAGGGCAATGCGGTCGACGCCCTGATCCAGTTCTCGGTGCTCGGCGGCGAAGGGCTGCTGAACAACCCGAACTTCAACGTGCTCGAGGTGGAGTCGTCGACGCACCGGCAGATCTGGATGCGCTGCGACACCGGCCAGTTCACCGACAAGGCGGTCCGGCAGGCGCTCGCCTACACGTTCGACCGTGACCAGATGGTGAAGACCCTGTTCCAGGGCCGCGCCGAGGTCGCCAACGACCACGTCGTCGCCCCGTTCATGCCGATGTTCGACCCGTCGCAACCGCCGCAGCGGGTGAAGGACATCGACAAGGCCAAGCAGCTCCTGGCCGACGCCGGCGTGAGCAACCTCAAGGCGACGTTGCATGCCGCTGAGCTACAGGAGATCCCCCAGCTGGCCCAGCTGATCCAGGCCGGCGCCGCCGAGGCCGGGATCAACCTCGAGCTGGCCATCGAGAGCCTGGACACGTTCTACGGCTCCCAGTGGTGCCCGGCGAAGCCCGCCGATCCTCCGTGCTCC
>JBKOUV010000154.1:0-11886 GCA_046723555.1 Actinomycetota bacterium
CGCCCCCCTTGAGCAGCGCGAATCTTCTGGCATTCGTCGATGCTGTGGTCGGAGAGCTTCATGGAGCCTCACTGGCGACGTCACGCGATTCGGAGTACAAGCAGCTGGTGCTCGATGGCGTCGGGCTGCTATTGCCGCCTGGCGATTTCACGGGCGGTCGCGAGCTGTGGGATTGCGTCCATCACCGCCGTGTTCGGGTGATCCAGCGCGGCTCGCGGCCGTGTGATATGCGGCTACGGCTTGTGTTGGCATCGTTGGTCTGATCTAATGCCGCTGGCGGCGACGGGCCGGGCCGGGCATGAGGGAGAGATCATGAGGCGATGCAGGTGGGTGATGGTGACCGCGCTCGCGGCTCTTACTGTCGCCGGGGCGACAGCCGCGGCGACGCCGACAGCGGTGCCGGCCCCAGGGGTGGTGGCTGGCGGCTTCTGTACCTACCGGACGGGCTATCTCGCGACCAGCACGCAGGCTGCCCAGAGGATCAACCGGTACTTCGCGGGGGGCGCGGTCGGGTCGGAGATCTTCCACGTCGGACGAGTTGAAACCCCCACTGACGATCCCGCCACGTACGCGTACGCGTGGCGGAAGACAGGCACGCTGGTTCCCGTCGGGAAAGGCAAGAAGACCGTGCTGGTCGATTCCGGCGTCGCCGCACTGCTAAAGGCACTGATGTCGGCTGGACAGCCGGGCGCGTTCTCGACGAATGCGACGAACCCGACTGACATGGGAACGGGGGGAATTGTCGGCACGCAGGCGCTCGCCCTGAAGGTCAACCAGGGCTTCAGCGAGGTCTTCGTAACGCCGGCCACAGGCTTCTCGGGCCTCAGCCTCGTCGGCATGGAGAGTGTGCAGCTCGACGGCGTCCAACTCACACCGGCGCAGGCGGCCGCGCTCAACGGCCAGGCGACACTGCAGGTACGTGAGGCCGCGGACGTCGCCCTGGGAGGAGGATCGCTGCCCTACGGCCTCTCCTTCGCGCAGCTGACGGACCTGATCGATCTCCTGAACGGCTCGTTCGAGTCCTGCGGCCCGGCTTCCGGATTCGCGCAGGGCCACCTCTACCAGCCGTACGTGACCAGCAGCGCGTTTCCAGGGGAGAAGCGCCCCTCGACGGTCTCGACGTTCGCGCCCAAGCCGACGTACAACACCTTCTCGGGCGAAGTCGTCTTCGTCGGGCGCGGCTGCCCAGCCGGCTCTGTGACCGGGAGCAACCTGGAGGACACGTACCTGGCCGACCCGACCGGAAAGATCGCGCTGATCGAGCGTGGCGGCTGCCGCTTCGACTACAAGGTCGCGCAGGCGCAGCTGAAGGGCGCGGCCTCGGCGATCATCTTCAATAACCAACCGGCGGCGGGATGCCCGGCAGTTCCAACACCGGGCAGTAACCAGTGTGAAGCTCTTGTCGGGATGGGCGGAAACAACCCCGTCGTGCTCGAGCCGCCCCCGACGTTCACATGGTCCGGGTTCGGCACGACCATCACGATCCCCGCCGCGTTCGTCCAGCGCTCGACGGGACTCGCCCTACGGCACGGCACAGCGCCAGTCACCGCCTTCGTCCAACAGTAGGAGCGGCGGGCGATGCTCGCCCACCCGCGAACCGGGGGACGCCCGCCACGGCGGGTGTCCCCGGCACTGCTCGGGGCTTCCTTCACGCCAGCCGCGCTCTTCGCCGCAGCCGCAACCATCAGCCGATGCTCAAGGGAGATTGTCCCGGCGTCTGACCACCGCCGCGGACACTGCAACGAGCGCAACGGCTCCGGTGTGCATGCGAGCACCTGCAGAAGGCTCCGAGTGTCCGAATATCGCGGGCGATAACACCGCCGCTTGGCATCCTCGAACGCCCGATATCCGGATGACACGCAAGGGCCCTGAGGTCGACGGTGCTTGCGATTGCGAGCGCGTCTGCTGCTACAGGACCGGTCGCGCGGGGCCGCGGCGCGGGGTGACCAGCTACCCCAAGAGGCCTACATAATCTCGCGCCAGAACGACGTCGAGTCGCCCGATCTCGCGCACACAGAACGGCACGTTCGTGGCAGCCGCGTTGGAGCGGTCGGAGGTCACGCTGTGAGACCGCCTCGGGCCTCGGTGGATGGGCGCACATGGGCACGCCCGTGTCGGCTTGAGTCACCGCGTCGATCTCGCCGCGCCATCTAGGTCTCGTGATCGGGTGTCGCCTCGCCCCTGGTGTGGTTCGTACTGTTCGGGTCGTGAGGCGCGGGGTGAACCTCGGCAACGCGCTCGATGTGGCCGGCGATGATCGCCGCCAGTGGGAGGCTGACGTCGGTCATCTCGATGTGATCGCCGACGCCGGGTTCGACACCGTTCGAATCCCGGTCGCCTGGTCAAAGCACGCGTCAGCTGCCGCGCCGTTCGAGATACCACCGGCGTTGTTCGCCGCGGTCGATCGCATCGTCGATGGTGCGCTCGAACGCGACCTCGAGGTCGTCCTCAACGTGCACCACTACGACGAGCTCTGTGCTGACCCCACCGCACACCGTGACCGCTTCCTCGCCCTGTGGTCGCAAGTCGCGGCGCGATACGCCACCCTGCCCACCACGGCCCGGTTCGAGCTGCTCAACGAGCCGCATGACCGGTTGACCGGTGAACGTTGGAACGAGCTGCTCACCGACTCGTTGTCAGTCGTACGAGACAGCAACCCCGACCGTGACGTCGTCGTCGGCCCAGCAGACCGCAACAGCATCACCGGACTCGCCGACCTCGAACTCCCCGACGATCACCGGCTGATCGTCACTATCCACTACTACCTGCCGTTGTCGTTCACCCACCAGGGCGCCCAGTGGTGGCCGCACGCAGTCGAGTGGCTGGGCACCCGATGGGGTTCGCTGGCCGACCGCCAGGCGGTGCGCGATGACCTCGTCACCGCGGCCGCATGGACAGGCGCGCGTGGCCGACGGTTGTTCATCGGCGAGTTCGGCACATTCCACCTCGCTCCAGCCACCGACCGGGCCGCCTGGACGGCACACGTGAGGACCGTCGCCGAGAGCCTTGACATCCCTTGGTGCTACTGGGACTTCGCCACCGACTTCGGCATCTACGACCCCATCGCCAACCAATGGGACCCCGAGCTCCGAGTCGCCCTGCTCCAGACTTGAGGTCTCGTCACCTGCCGCTCCGAACGCCGGCGCAGAACGTCGCCGGTCGCGCCAATGCAAGCCGCCCAGATCGGCATGTCTTTGCGCGTGCAACAATTGGTCAGCGCACGCTCTAGCCGGCGACTGTTCTGTCAGCTCAGCGGCGTGGCTCCTGATCTTCAGCCGAGGTATGAGACGAGCACGTCGACGAGCTGGCGGCCTCGAGCTCTGAAGTCGGGGCGTGGTGACTCCGGGATCCCGGCAGATATGCGGGTTGCCTCTGGAATCAGCTGCACGAGCCGTTCGACCGTCTGCGTGGGTCATACAGGTTGGGTGGATCCGTGCTGCGTCCGGCCGTGCTCCTCACGTCGATCCGCGGCTCACCTTGATCGGCTGACCGCGCCCGCCGGAGTCAGCGGCTGGGTGACGATCTCTCGCTGCGGGGGTGGAACAGCTCGGCGCTGGCGAGGCGCGCGCCCTGGACGAGGGCGTCGAGCTTGGCCCACATGATGCTCGGGTGCACGCGGCGGACGTATGGACCTTGGGCGAAGCCGCAGTCGGTGCTCGCGATCACCCGCTCCCGCCCGACGAGGTTGGCCAGTCGCACGAGACGCTCGGCGACGAGCTCGGGGTGCTCGACGACGTTGGTGCTGTGGGTGATCACTCCGGGGATGAGCGCCTTGTCGTCCGGCAGCTCGAGGTCCTCCCACACCCGCCACTCGTGCTCGTGGCGTGGG
The DNA here is from genome assembly GCA_046723555.1 of Actinomycetota bacterium. Lineage (GTDB taxonomy): Bacteria > Actinomycetota > Acidimicrobiia > Acidimicrobiales > Ilumatobacteraceae > JALZMG01. The sequence goes on from JBKOUV010000154.1 coordinate 3,830, forward strand.
TTGGCCATCTCGATCGCGTATCCGCCGACGTTCACCGACAGCACGAGGTCGGCGATGTCCCGGAACGGCACGTCGCCGACGTGCGGGGAGTTGAAGCTGCCCCAACAGATGTGGTAGCGGCAGCGGTCGGTCGGGAGCCCGTCGAGCGCGTGGTTGAGGGCGTCGATCCGGAGTCTCGCCCATCGGTGGAAGTCTTCCGGCGTTCCCGGGTCGACGATGTTGTCGTACATCATCGGCAGGTGGGCATCGTCGACTTGGAGCATCAACCCGGCACCGATGATCGTGCGGTACTCGTCTCGTAGCGCCTCGGCGACGGCGTAGACGTACTCCTCTTCCGACGGGTAGTACACGTCCTGGCGTTTGTAGGCCACGCTCGCCGGTGCCACCACCGGGAGGAACGCGTCGAGGTCGTGGCCGGTCGAGCGGGCGTCGGAGACCGCCGACTTGAGGTTCGCGATATCGCGTTCGATCGCTGCCTGCCCGGCGTAGGAGATCGGTCCGACGCACACCGGGTTGCGCATCACCTCCTCGAAGCCCTGGGTCTTGTCGTACTCGCGGTAGAAGTCGGGAAACCGCTCGACGTCGGTTCGCGGACCGAGCGGCCGCCTGGGATCGGTGGGCCCCTCGGTGAGATCGGGCCGGTCCTCGAAGCCGCTGAGCCGTTCGAGGATATAGCGCGACCAGCTGATCGTCTTGCCGAACTCGCCGTCACTCACCACGTCGATGCCCACGTCGGCCTGCCGGCTGACGACCTCGCGGACGCTGCGCGCCAGGATCGCCTCGAACTCTTCGTCGCCAACATCGTCACCGGATCGGCGTGCCCGCAGAGCGGCGACCAGCTCGTCGGGTCGCACCAGGCTGCCGACGTGCGTCGTGAGGATGCGGTCGTCGCGGCGAAGACCAGGTCCACTCATGGGCTGATGGTATGCACCCACCACACGGTGGCGCGGGAATCGCCTCGGTCGCGAAAGTGGTTGACCATCCAGGTTCGACGAGATCACGCCCAATCTGACCGTGGCCATCGGACTCGCCGAGTCAGATGCGGACCTGTTCCAGACGCGCCTCACGTCACAGCTCCCGTGTCGGCACCGGTCGACCTGGTCGTCGAGGACGACGCAGCCATGTGGCACGTCGATCGCTCCTGGCCACTGCTGCCCGACTCGTCGTCCCGTCACCGCTTGATCGAGAACGCCACCTCTCGAACTCAGCGACGCGGCCGGTGAGGTGGTTGCTGGTGCCCCGCCGGGCTCAGAGCGCGGCGGCGCTGGCGGCGTGGACCTCCAGGACGTGGTCAAGTTCGTCGGGATCGACTCGTCCGTACCCGCAGACACCGGCGACGCCGAACTCGGGAAGGAACCGGCGGGCGAGGTCGCGGCGATGGCGGAACTCCTCGATGCCGTCGGTGTGGTGGACCATGCCGAGGAACACCGTGGCATCGCCGATGTCGCGATCGGCGAGCGGAGCGAAGAACTCGGCGGTGGGGCGCTTGACGACCGGCATGTGTACGTAGTCGAGGCGGCGACCGGTCCGGCGCGCCGCCTCGTTCGACATCCGCACACACAGCGACAGGTCTCCCATGGCCACCATCGGCCACCCACCCCAGGTGCCGTAGCACCAGTGATAGCCGAGGAGGGCCTCGTCGGGGATGCCCTGCCAGAGTTCGTCGAGCTGGGCGGCGTAGCGCTGGAACTTCTCCTCGACGGTGAGCTGCGGGAAGAACGCGAACAGCCGCTTGTCGCCGATCGCCAAGTCGACGAACTCCCACGCCACGTCCCACTGGATCACCAGGTCGTCAGCGGGAATCTCGTCAAGCGCCAGCGCGATCTCCTGGCGAATGCGGTCGTTGTAGGCCCGGTGCAGCGCCGGCCAGTCGTTGGGATCCTCGAAGCACCAATCGATCGCCGAGCACGTGGCCGGAAGGCACATCTGGAACCGGACGTCACGTTCGATCACGCCGTCGTCGCGCAGGCGGCGGAACACCCGGTACGACTCGAGTGCGTAGGTGCCGTAGCGAAGATCGTCGAACTTCACCTCGATGCCGGGCTTGACCCGAAAGTTCCAGATGCCCGGCAACTCCTCCAGCGGCGGACGGTCGACGTCTCGATCCGGCTGGACCAACGTGCGACCAGGAGGTGCGAGCGTCTCCTCGAAGCCCGGATGCTTCGAGTAAATGTGCTCGGGCAGCATCCCGACCCAGTTCCTCCGTGCGCCGACCTCGCCGTCGGGCAGGAAGCGTGCATGGCCCCGAAGCGCCTGCCCGGCCTTGCGCAGCACCGTCTCCGCGTCGTCATAGGGCATGCTGCCCACGAGCATGACGTCACCGTGAACCCGATCCCCCATCGCCCCCGACCCCCTCGTCGCAGACTTCCGAACCCCGGTCGCAGATATCGGAACCCGACCGCATCCCGCGCCGCGGCGCAATGGTAGCGACTCAACCGCCCGCGCTGGACCGCCAAGATCGACCGCAAGACCCTCAACCGCCGTCTCAACGACCGCGAAGAAATTCGTCCCGGCCCAGACGAGGCGCCGCCGTCATGTCAGCCGCCACCGAACTCCCTCGACAAGGCGTGCCAGGACCGGCCACGCCTCCCACCCAGCAGCGCAAGCCCCCCAATCTCGATCAGGGTCGCGCCAGAACGACGCGCCCGAACGCCGCCGCCAGCACAACGCCAGCGCGCACATAGCGAAAGCCTCCGCGTCGACCTGTGGGGTGTTGACGGCGAGGGCGGCCGAGGCGCGCATGCTTGCTACGGAGTGCTCGCTATCCGATCTTCGGGGCACCGTGCCCAGCGTCGAGCGCGGCCGAGCCAGCGACGACGGAAGAGACCGGAGCGCTGGATCTGCCACCACGGACCGAGCTGTTGTAGCCCTCTGGCTCGTCGCAGCTCGTCTGCCTCGCGCAGCAGCGCCTTCAGTTCCTGTTCGTCGTTTGACGCGAACATCCCGTGGACCATGCTCACAGCGCCTCCGTCACGTGCTCCTCGATCAAGCGTGGAACCCTGAACATGGCAAGTCAACCCACAGAGGGTTCGCAGCGCCGAACGTGCGCACCTAACGACGGCCGCCGCCCGTGAGAAGCCGCGCCAGATCTCCGCGTCCCGCTCGGAAATGCCGACGACGAGTCCACCGGTGATGACCGCGAGGGCGTCGTGTGCCGCTCACTCCGAGGCGTCGCCGGCGAAGGTGATGCCACGTTCGTCGGCGATCCGTCGGCACACGGACTCCACCGACTGGCCGGTGCGATCGGCGGCGGCCCGCACGTACGCGGCGAGCGCCTCCAGCGACCAGTACCACAGGTCGTCGGACTGCCACCACTGAACCTCGTCCAGGAGACCCGGGTCGACACCGCCGCGCAGCATCGCCGCAGCACGGAGCGCGAACTTGCTCTTGTCGTATTGGGCCTTGGTATGCGCGACGCCGTCGGGCAGGTACCTACCGCGGATGGCTTCGAACTCGAGTGGCGACCGTACGGAGGCGCCGGAGATCGCGATCGCGTCGGCGGCCAGCTCGAGCAGTACCTCGGCAGGGAACGTGTCGTTGCGTGGATGCAACAGCTCCAGCCGAGCAGCGACGTCACGCAGATCGTCGTCCCGGACGAGACCGCTCAGCGCGACGTCGATCGCCCTGAGGCGGTCATCGTCAGATGGGCGGTGTCGCGCCGCCATCCCGAGCACGCTACGCGCCCGACCCGGCACGTGTGTCCGTGCTCGCGATCGCGAGCGTCGGATCACCCGTGTAACGGCACATCGAGGATGCCTTCGACGGTCGAGATACGCGCGTTCGAGGACGCGGAAGTCGGACATCACGTCACGTCCCGTCAGCCGCGCCTCTAACGGTGTTCATCCGTTGGTCCGGCTGCGAGTGGGCCGTTCACAGCGGCTGGCACGTCGGGGACGTCTGACGGCGACTGCGAGGAGCGTGCCGAGGAGCGTGATCATGACCGCCGCCCGGGCCATGTCGGAGCTGCCGGCGCCGGTCGCCGGCAGCGTTCCAGCTGTGAGCGGATCAATGATCACGACGGCCGACGTGCCGAGGACCTGACCGGCTTTGGTGGCGACGATCATGCAGGCGTACCTGGCCCGGTCGTCGACGCCGCCAACGAGGAGCGGGGATGACTGGGTATGGGCCCGCACGACCACACCGGAGCTCGACGTGCACACCGCCGAGTACGTCACCGTCTCGGGCTGGGCTTCCGATACGGCGAGCAAGCCGGTCACCGTGAACATCAGCGTGATCGTGCCGGGGGCGCGTGTGTGGCCGGTGATCGTGATCGCCAGCTGTGTCGGCGCGGTCGTGCTCGTCGTAGACGTCGGTGTGGTCGTCGTCGCGGCGTCGCGGTCGTGGTGGTGGTGGTGGTCGTCGTGCTGGTCGTGGTCGTCGTGGTCGTCGTGGTCGTCGTGGTCGTCGTTGGCGCGCACCCGAAGCACTGGTCGAAGCTGGTCAGCTCGCCAGCGACCGGCACGGCGATCATCGTCGCTCCTTGGGCGATCGGGTCCGGCCCTCCTTCGGCTGTGCCGGCGAGCGAGAGGTCGACGTCCTGCCACCACTGCGCCTGGTAGGTCTTTGTCGGGTCGACGGGGTCGTGGACAACATCCGAGGGCTGGCCACCGTCGCAGCCGATGAAGGCGACGGCGTACGTACCCGATGGGACGCCGCGCACCGTGAACGTGCCGTCGGCGCCCACCTGACCGAACAGCGCGTACTCGTTGGCGAGGTAGACGACGGCGCAGGCGGCGGTGACCGCCACGCCGTCGCCGTTGCGGATCGAGCCGGAGACCGTAGCCGTGGTCCCGGGTGCGAGGGTGGCGTTCAGACCGGAGATGTCGTCACCAGGTCCGATGGAGATCGTGCCGGGTCTGGTCCACCCGACGTGGGTCGGTTGTGCCGTGCAGTCGACGAACTGGATCGTGTAATCGCCGGGCTCGTTCAGGAGCAGCTGGTACCTGCCGTTGGCATCGGACTGGGTCAGCGCGCCGAACGCGCGGGCGGTGACCGCTTGGACGCAGATACCGGCGAGCGGACCGTTGGCATCGCCGACGGTCCCGCTGATCGTCGCCGCGTTCTGTAGCTCGAAGTCGATGCCCTGGCGGTGGGCGCCGGGCACCAGGTCGATCGGCGTCGCCGCGACGAACGTCGTCGCCGCCGGCCACCAGAGCGTCCTGTAAGGCCCGACGAGGTGGCAGTCCTGGGCCCGGACTTTCACCGGCACCGCTGGGAGCCCACCCAGCGTGTACCGCCCGTCCGGACCGGTCTGCACCTGGCCAACGCCGTCGAATCCGTTCGCCGTCTGGATCGCCCCGTCGATGCAGATGTTCCCGACCGGTGTCCCGCGGGAGTTGGAGACCGTCCCGCTGATCGACGCCGCCTGCGCCAGCCGGGCGTCGATCCCGTCCCGTTGGCGTCCGTTGAAAGCGGTCAGGTCGAGCAGGGTGGCGGTGCCATAGGTCAGTTGCTGGTTCCAGTACAGCGACGCCCACATACCGCCGTTGTCACGGAACTGGACACGCTAGATCCCTCGAGCGACAGCTGAGGTGACGTAGTGGCCACTGCTGTCCGTGCGCCCGTAGCCCCCCCGGCCCTGGCCGTCGGGGTTGACGCTGACATCGATGTTCGGGAGCGGGTTGCCCTCCTCGTCGGTGACGATCCCGGCCACACGGATCCCGGTCGCCAGGTGGGCGTCCACACCGGAATGGACCTCACCCGGAACCAGGATGACCGACGTCGAGCGGTTGAAGTCGGGCGCCCCGTTCCACCATTGCTCGATGTGCGACGGCGTCGCCGCGCAGTCCTGAAACTGGATGCGCAGATCGAGCGACGGAGGGAGCCCGGCCAACGTGTAGCCACCCGCAGAGCCGGTCCGGGTCCCCGCGACGCCGGCCCAGCCCCCGTTGGATGCGGGCGTGTTGGCATTGACGCAGATGTCGGCGACCGGTCCGACGTCGTCGGTGACTGTGCCCGTGATCGTCGCGGCCGGGGCGAGCGTGGCGTCGATGCCGGACCGCTCACCGCCGTCGGCGACGTGCAGTCGCAGCCGGTCGGCGTCGTTCCACACCGTGTGACCGTTCCAGTACTCGTTTGCGAACACATCGGTCGGGTCGTCGAACTGGACCCGATAGTCGCCGTCGGGCAATGCCCCAGTGCGGTACGTGCCGTCGGCCTGGGTCTGAGTGCCTGTCGACGGGCCGGGACCGTCGTACGGGTTGACGTTGACGTTGATGCCGCGAAGCGGGTTGCCGCTGCCATCCGTCACCGTGCCGGAGACGGCGACACCGGTCGCCAGGTGGGCGTCGATGCCCGGCTCGGTCTGGCCCGCAGCGAGGTGCAAGGGCGTCGCCATGTTGAAGCCGGATGCCCGGTTCCACCACTGCTCGACGTGCGCCGGCGTCGCCGCGCAGTCCTGGAACTGGATCCGCAGCTCGATCGACGGAGGGAGCCCGCTCAGCGCGTAGGTGCCGTCGGCGAGTGTCCTCGTGCCACCGACGCCGCCCCAACCGCCATTGGACGTCGGCGTGTTGGCGTTGACGCAGATGTCGGCGACCGGCCCGCCGTCGTCGGTGACCATGCCGCTGATCGCGGCGGCCTGAACCAGGGTGGCGTCGACGCCGGGGCGCTCGATGCCGTTGGCGACCTGCAGTGTGAGCCGGTCGGCGTCGTTCCACACCGGGCGGCCGTTCCAGTACTGGTTGGCGAAGGCGTCGGTCGGGTCGTCGAACTGGACGCGGTAGTCGCCATCGGGCAACGCTCCGGTGCGGTAGGAGCCGTTCGCCTGGCTCTGGGCACCCGTCGACGGGCCCGGCCCGTCGTACGGGTTGACGGAGACGTTGATCCCGGCCAGCGGCGCGCCGCTGCCGTCGGTGACCGTGCCGGCGACGGCGACGCCGGCCGCCAGCGTGACCTCGGACAGCGGCAGGCTCTCGTTCGGTTGGACGGTGACGGTGTCGGCCTGATCCTGGGTGGCGCGTCCGAGGTACCAGCTCGTGACGTAGATCGGGATCGCGTTGCAGTCAGAGAACTGGACGGTGTGGTCGCCCGGCTCGATGCCGTCGACCAGGTAGGTCCCGTCCGCCAACGTGATCGACCCAGGGCCGCTCGGACCGACGTTGACGCAGATGCCTGCGAGGGGGTCGCCGTCGGTGTTGACGACTCTTCCGTTCACGGACGCCACGTCGGTCTGCGCGGTCGCGCGGGTCGGGGTGCCGATCACCCAGGTGCAGGTGAGGACGGCGAGCGCGCCGATCCAGCGAGGCCTGTCGGCGCCCGCCGAGCTCGATCGATCCATCCACTCCCTCGGACCCCCGGCGCTCGGGCCGGTCGTTTGCGGTGCATCGAACAGTACCTGTCCGTCGGATCAGCTCGCGACGACCGCCCCTGACTCGACGAGCTGGTGACGCCCAATCCACTTGAACTCGCCGCCGGCCGAGTCGGGCTCGCCCTCGGCAGGCTCAGCGCGTTGCGGAGAGGGACCCCAGTCGAGCTGCTGTCCGCACTGGTCGTCGCGTCCGAGTCACACGCCGATATCCCACGACGCCGTGTGCTGGATCGCCGGCTCGACGGCGCTCGCGAACGTCCGATGATCACGGCCTTCCGGACCAACCTGACCCAAGCAGCTCCCGGCGTCTGCGGCAGGGCTGTTGGCCGGGAACGCCGTCGCATGATCAAGCGTCGGAGCGCGCTCACCGAGTCCACTGTCAAAATCTCTCAGGAGCGGGCGGGGTGGTGATCCTCGCGTCGCCGCCCTCGAGCGGCGCAGCTCCGACGGGGCGACCCCGACCCGGCTGGTCCCCCATCCGAGATCGCCTGAACCGGACCGAGGCCGACCCCCTGCTCGCTCACCCATCGCAAGGAAAGCGCAAGCGCCGCGATCGACGCTGGCACAGACACCAAACACCATCCCCTTCAAGACATCACAAGGAGCAACACGATGAAGCGAATCATCGCATCCGTCGCGCTGGTGGCCGCCTCGGCCGCGGGCGCGTTCACCCTTCGGACAACGGGCGCCGACGCAGCCAGCGTCGCCGTCTACAAACGGGTCACCACCGCGAGCGTGGACCTCCCGT
>JBKOUV010000081.1:0-4860 GCA_046723555.1 Actinomycetota bacterium
GGCAGGAACCCGGGCACGTCGACGAACGTGAGCAGCGGGATGTTGAACGCGTCGCAGGTGCGGACGAAGCGGGCCGCCTTCTCCGACGACTCGATGTCGAGCACACCGGCGAGCACCATCGGTTGGTTGCCGACGACGCCCACCGTCCGCCCGTCAACCCGCCCGAAGCCGCAGATGATCGACCGGGCCCAGTGCGGGAAGTACTCGAGGAACTCGCCGTCGTCGACGACCGAAGTGATCACCGTGTGCATGTCGTACGGCAGGTTCGGGCTCGCCGGCAGGAGGTCGCGCAGCTCGGGGCACGGCCGCTCGGGGTCGTCGTCGGTGTCGGCCCGCGGCGCCTCCTCCATGTTGTTCTGGGGCAGGAACGACAGCAGGTACCGGACGTCGTCGAGGCACGACTTCTCGTCGGCGGCGACGAACGTCGCCACCCCCGACTTCGACGCGTGGCTCATCGCCCCGCCGAGCTCCTCCAGGGTGACCTCTTCACCGGTCACCGTCTTCACCACGTCGGGCCCGGTGATGAACATGTGCGAGGACTCGCGCACCATGAAGATGAAGTCGGTCATCGCCGGCGAGTACACCGCCCCCCCGGCGCACGGACCGAGCACGACCGAGATCTGGGGGACGACGCCCGACGACAGCACGTTGCGGTGGAAGATCCCGCCGTAGCTCGCCAGGCTGACCACGCCCTCCTGGATGCGCGCGCCGGCGCCGTCGTTGAGCCCGACGACCGGCGCGCCGACCTTGAGGGCGAGGTCCATCAGCTTGTGGATCTTCTCGGCGAACACCTCGCCAAGGGCGCCTCCGAACACGGTGAAGTCCTGGGCGAACACGAACACCTTGCGCCCGTCGACCGTCCCCCAGCCGGTGATCACACCGTCGGTATACGGCCGCTCCTCCAGCCCGGAGGCATGAGCGCGGTGGCGGGCGAGCAGGTCGAGCTCATGGAACGACGCTTCGTCGAGCAGGTAGTCGATGCGCTCGCGGGCCAGCATCTTGCCCTTGGCGTGCTGGCGCTCGACGGCCCGCGCCGAACCGGCGTTGTACGCCTGCTCCCGACGCCGCTGCAGCTCCTCGAGCTTCTCCTCCATCGGATTCGACACGCCAACGACGCTACCCCCACTCGATCTGTCGGGTCGGTAGGCTTGACCTCGTCCAAGACCTCGCAGATCAACGGAGATCGGAGTAAGGCGTGGACGACAACGACGGGCGACGTCGCGGCGGGCTGGTCGATCGGGCTGACGTCACCGCGCGCCTGGCCGCGCGGAAGAACGGAGTCGCCGCGCCGGCTGCCGCCGCCGCCCCGCCACCCGTTCCGGCAAGTACCAACGGTGGCGACGACGACGGCGAGGATGTGATCCCGTTCAACCCGATCCGCCGCATCACCGCCGAGCACCTCACCCGCTCGCTCGCCACGGCGGCCCACACCCTCGTGACGACCGAGGTCGACTACACCGCCGTGGACGCGGTCCGGCGGGGCGCCCGGCTGACGTACCTGCCCTTCATCGCGCGGGCGGTGATCGACGGCCTGCACAGCTTCCCGCACCTCAACGCCTCGGTCGTGGGCGACGGGCTACGCCTCCACCGCCAGGTGCACCTCGGCATCGCCGTCGATCTCGACTTCGAGGGCCTCATCGTGCCGGTCGTCCACGAGGCCGAGCGGCTGCGGCTCTCCGCCCTCGCCACCCGCATCAGCGACCTCGCCGAGCGGGCCCGCAGCCGGCGGCTCGCCGCGGCCGACATCGAGGGCGGCACGTTCACGATCACGAACCCCGGCGGCTACGGAACGCTCGTCACCGGACCGATCATCAACCAACCGCAGGTGGCGATCGTGTCTACTGATGGCGTGCGGATGCGACCGGTCGCCCTCGCCGACGACGACGGCGGCTGGCAGCTGGCCGTGCGCCCGGTCGGCAACCTCTCGATGTCGTTCGACCACCGGGCGGTCGACGGTGCTTACGCCTCGGCGTTCCTGGGAACAGTCCGAGACACACTGGCTCGCCGCGACTGGGAGGCCGAACTCGGATGAGCACGCCCGTCGACACCCTCGCGCCGACCATCGGCGACGTCCCGGCCGAGGAGGCGATCGCCGACTTCCGGCTCGCCTGCCTGTCCCGCGCCATCGACGCCCGGGAGCTCACCTTGCAGAAGCAGGCCAAGGTCTACTTCGAGATCTCGGGCGCCGGGCACGAGGCGCTGGGGCTCGGGCTCGCCCGGTCGCTGCGGGCCGGGCACGACTGGTTCTTCCCGTACTACCGGGACCAGGCGCTCATCCTCGGGCTCGGGGTCTCGGCGTACGACATCCTGCTCCAGGCGGTCGGCTCGGCTGCCGACCCGGCGTCGGGTGGCCGCCAGATGCCGTCGCACTGGGGAGCCGCCGACCGCCACATCGTCACCCAGTCGAGCCCGACGGGATCGCAGGTCCTGCCCGCGCTCGGGTGCGCCGAGGCCAGCCGCTATCTGCGCGAGCACCGCGGTCTTGCCGGGTGCGCCGGTGGGGCTGACGAGATCACGTACGTGTCACTCGGCGAAGGGGCGTGTTCGGAGGGCGAGTTCTGGGAAGCGCTCAGCGGCGCCTGCACGCTGCAGGCGCCGCTCCTGTTCGTCGTCGCCGACAACGGCTGGGCGATCTCGGTACCCCGCCGCGACCAGGCGCCGGGTCCGATCGGCCGGCTGGTGTCGGGGTTCCCCGGACTCGAGGTGTTCAGCGTCGACGGGTGCGACTACTTCGCCGTCCGCAAGGCCGGATCCGCCGCCGTCGACTGGGTGCGGTCGGGACGCGGTGTCGGTCTGCTCCACGCCAAGGTCACCCGGCCGTTCTCCCACTCCTCGGCTGACACCCAGAGCAAGTACCGCTCGGTCGAGGATCTCGCCGACGAGGCCCGTCATGACCCGATCGACCTGTTCGCCGAGGCGCTCGTGCGAGGTGGGGTCCTGACCCCCGACGAGGTGGCGGACGTCAAGCAGGAGGCGGGCCGGTTGGCGGCCGACGCCGCTCGTCAGGCGCTCGCCGCGGCCCGACCGGACCCCGTCACGGTGGCTGACCACGTCGTCTCACTGACCGAGCTCCCCGCCACCGAGCCCGCGGCTCCGACCGACGTCAAGCCGGCGATGCTCGTCGACGCGATCAACCGCGCCCTCACCGAAGTGATGGAAGCCGACGAGCGGGTGCGGGTGTTCGGCGAGGACGTCGCCGACGCCCCGCCCGAGCTCCTCGGCGAGGTCGAGGGCAAGGGCGGCGTGTTCGGGTTGACCAAGGGATTGCAGCGCCGCTTCGGCTCCGACCGCTGCTTCAACACCCCGCTCGCCGAGGCGAGCATCGTCGGGCGCGGCGTCGGCCAAGCGCTGCGCGGGTTGCGCCCGTGCGCCGAGATCCAGTTCCTCGACTACATCTGGCCGGCGATGACCCAGATCCGCAGCGAGGCGGCCACCACGCGGTGGCGGTCATCCGGCGCGTTTCACGTCCCGCTCGTGATTCGGGTCCCCGTCGGCGGCTACCTCGCCGGTGGGGCGATCTGGCACAGCCAGTGCGGCGAGGCGATCTTCGCCCACATCCCCGGCCTCCTTGTCGCCTTCCCGTCGCGGGCGGCCGACGCCGCCGGGCTCCTCCACGCCGCCTTCCAGTACGAGGACCCGGTGCTGTTCTGCGAGCACAAGCACCTCCTCCGCCAGGCGTACGCCGCCGACCCCTACCCCGGTCCGGACTACGTCGTGCCCTTCGGGCGGGGAGCCGTGCGCCGAGCCGGGACCGACGCCACGATCGTCACGTGGGGCGCCACCGTCGAGCGCTCGCTCCAGGCGGCGAAGCAGCTGGAGGGCGCCGGTACATCGGTGGAGGTGATCGACCTGCGCACGATCGTGCCGTACGACCGCGAGCTGATCGCCGAGTCCGTCGGCCGCACCGGGCGCCTGCTCGTCGTCCACGAGGACACGCTCACCGGCGGCTTCGGCGCCGAGATCGCGGCGTGGGCGGCCGACGAGCTGTTCGACTCGTTGCTCGCACCGATCCGCCGGGTCGCCGCCCTCGACACGCCGGTGCCGTACGAGCCGACCCTCGAGGCCGTGGTGCTCCCCCAGAAGGAGGACATCGTCGCCGCCGCCGCCGGCTTGCTGAACTGGTCCTGACAGTTCTTGCCCCTACCTGGCGGGCCACTGCCCGCCAGGTAGATGCAACATGGGACCGGGGTCTGCTACCGACTGGGGATGCCCGGAACCTCGACGACGATGAACTCGTTGTCGTCGGCGCGGGTGGGATTGCGCCCCGTGTTCGGCAGGTTGTTGTCGCAGCCGACCAGTATGCGGGCGTGGGACAGGAGGCGGAGGGCCTCCACCGATTCGCAGACGACGGCGAAGGGATCACCGATCCGGACGTCACCGTCGTGGATCGCCGGCAGCGAGACGCCGTCCGGATCGGGGATCGAGGTCAGGTCGACCACCTGTGTCTTGGAGACGGTGCCGTCCGTGTCGAGCCGCCGCAGGTCGACGACGACGACACTGCGGAAGACGACGCCAGCCCCCCGGGTGGCGTCACGTTCGATCAGCGCCAGCCGGTGGTTGTCGAGTGCCTGGACGTCGGCGACCAGGTACGCCGGTTGCTCCGTCCGGTACGTCCACGTCCGCCCGGTGAGGGCCTCGGTCCTGGTGTCGAACTCGTACACCCGCCGTGAGTCGGCCGGGTCAGGGACGGGCCCGACGACGGCTCCTTCGAGGATGCCGGCATCGCCAACCCCGATGCCGAACCGTTGGGCCAGAACTGGTGGCTCGTCGTGTTGTTCGTGGTGGCGATGGCGTACTCGGCGGCGGGCGCCTGGCTCGCCGTGCAGCCGCGGCGAGGGTGGCTGGGGGCGGAGTTCCTCG